>JBILUW010000185.1:0-7724 GCA_044370795.1 Burkholderiaceae bacterium | reverse complement strand
GGTTCCCGGCTTCGAGGCGCCGGTCAAGCTTGCCTACTCGGCGCGCAACCGCTCGGCCTCGATCCGTATCCCGTACGTCAGCAATCCGAAGGGCCGTCGGATCGAAGTTCGCTTCCCGGATCCCACCGCCAACCCCTACCTGGCCTTCTCGGCCATGCTGATGGCCGGCCTCGATGGCGTGCAGAACAAGATCCACCCGGGCGAAGCCGCCGACAAGAACCTCTACGACCTGCCGCCCGAGGAAGACGCGAAGATCCCCACCGTGTGCTCCTCGCTCGACCAGGCGCTCGAGCACCTCGACAAGGACCGCGAGTTCCTCACCCGTGGCGGCGTGTTCAGCGACGAGATGATCGACGCCTACATCGCGCTCAAGGGTGAGGAGGTCACGCGCTTCCGCATGACCACCCACCCGGTCGAATTCGACATGTACTACTCGCTCTGAGCGGACGGGGTGCGCGCAAGCAGCGGCATGCCTGGGTTGCCGCGCGCAGGGGGCCGGCTTGCCGGCCCCTTTTTCATTCGCCTGGCGCACCTGCGCACCGTGACCTGCCGGCCAGCCTGCCGCGATCATCCAGCCGTCCGGGCGTGCGCCCGCGTGGCTGGGTCGGCGCGGTATAGTGGGGTGGTCTGCACCACCGAAGCCCACACAAGTGCGCCCACGATCGACCGGTCTTGCGCTGGCCATCCTGCTCAGCATCATTGCCACGCCATCCCTCGCACAGATCTTTCGCTGCGAAGGGCCCGACGGCGTGGTCGAGTACACCAACGCGCCCTCGGCGGGCCCGCAGGGCAGCCGCGAGTGCAGGCCCGTTCAGTCGAGCATCACCGTGATTCCGGCGCCCAAGCTGCCCCCGCGGCCTGCGGCGGCCGCTGCGCCTGCCTCGCCCGCATCGCCGGCGGCCGGCCAGCCAGGCGGTGGGGCCGCGCCGGCCGCCGCGCCATCGGCTGCCAGGCCGGCCTCGTCCGAAGGATTCCCGAAGGTCGATCCGGCCGCGCAGCGCGCGCGCGACTCCGACCGGCGCCGCATCCTCGAGGACGAGCAGAAGAAGGAAGAGGCGAAGCTCGCCGAACTGCGCGCCGAGTTCAACAACGGCGAACCCGAGCGTCGCGGCGACGAGCGCAACTACCAGAAGTATCTCGACCGGGTGCAGCGTCTGCGCGAGGACATCGCGCGTTCCGAGGGCAACCTCGCCGCCATCCGCAAGGAACTGAGCCTGCTGCGCAACTAGCGCGGAGGTCGCGATGATCCGGCGCCGCACCCACGAAGGGCGCGAGCGCCGCCTCGATCCCGAGTCGCTGCTCGCCGGCCTCGATCTGCTCGGCAGCGCGGTCGTGGTGCTCGACGCCGAAGGCATCGTCGTCTTCGTCAACCAGGCCGCCGAGCAGCTCTTCGAGCTGTCGCAACGCACGATCCGCGGCTATTCGTTCGCGCGGCTGTTCGTCAACGGCACCCTCATCGACGGGCTGCTCGAGGAGGCCTGCAACAACGCCTTCGGGCAGAAGCACCAGGAGCTGGTGCTCGAGCGCGCAGGCCGCGAGCCGCTCACCCTGTCCTCGACCGCCGCCGTGCTCGACAGCCCGCTGGGGGCGCTGCTGCTCGAGTTCCGGCCGGTTGCCCAGCGCCTGCGGCTCGAGCGCGAGTCCAAGCTCTTCGATTCGGCCGAGGCCAATCGCGAACTCGTGCGCAACCTCGCGCACGAGATCAAGAACCCGCTGGGCGGCCTGCGCGGGGCGGCGCAGCTGCTCGAGACCGAACTGCCTTCACCCTCGCTGCGCGAGTACACGCAGGTGATCATCAAGGAGGCCGACCGCCTGCAGGCGCTGGTCGACCGGCTGCTTGCGCCGCATCGTCATGCGCGCACGGTGGCGCCGATGAACATCCACGAGGTCTTCGAGCGCGTGCGCTCGGTCGTCCAGGCCGAGTACGGGCCGGGCCTGCAGATCATGCGCGACTACGACGCCAGCCTGCCCGAGTTCAGCGGCGACAAGGAACAGTTGATCCAGGTCGTGATGAACATCGTGCGCAACGCCGCGCAGGCGCTCGCCGGCGCCGGGCGCATCACCCTGCGCTCGCGGATCACCCGGCAGGCGACCATCTCGCAGCGCCGCCACCGGCTGGCACTGGATTTGCATGTGATCGACAACGGACCGGGCATACCGGAGTCGATCCGCGACCGGATCTTCTTCCCGCTCGTGTCCGGACGGGAAGGGGGCAGCGGACTGGGCCTGTCGCTCGCGCAGAGCTTCGTGCAGCAGCACGGCGGCGTGATCGAATGCGAGAGCAGGCCTGGCCGCACGGATTTCCGGATTCTGCTGCCGTTGCAGTGACGGCGCCGGTCCGCTCGGTGGAGGTCAGCGCGCATCATGAATTCGGTCTGGGTGGTTGACGACGATCAGTCGATACGCTGGGTGCTCGAGCGGGCACTCAGCCGCGAAGGCTTCGATGTGCGCGTATTCGGTTCGGCGCGCGAGTGCCTGCGTGCCTTCGACGATGGCGCGCCGCGGGTGCTGGTGTCCGACATCCGGATGCCGGGCGAGAACGGCATCGAGCTGCTGCAGAAGGTGAAGGAGCGCAAGCCGGCGATGCCGGTCATCATCATGACCGCGTTCTCCGATCTCGAGAGTGCGGTGTCGGCCTTCCAGGCCGGTGCCTTCGAGTACCTGCCCAAGCCCTTCGACCTGCCCAAGGCGGTCGAGCTGATTCGGCGCGCCGTCCAGGAGAGCGCCCCCGAGAGCCCGGTCGAGGAGGTCGCCGCAGGCGATCTCGGGATCCTCGGCAAGGCGCCCGCGATGCAGGAGGTCTTCCGAGCGATCGGGCGCCTGTCCAACTCGCATGTCACGGTGCTGATCACCGGCGAATCGGGCTCTGGCAAGGAACTGGTCGCCCGGGCGCTGCACGACCACAGCCCGCGTGCCGGCAAGGCCTATGTGGCGCTGAACACCGCCGCCATTCCCCGCGACCTGCTCGAGTCCGAGCTCTTCGGCCACGAGCGCGGCGCCTTCACCGGCGCCCAGCAGATGCGCCGCGGCCGCTTCGAGCAGGCCGAGGGCGGCACGCTGTTCCTCGACGAGATCGGCGACATGCCGTCCGAGCTCCAGACGCGCCTGCTGCGCGTGCTCGCCGACGGCTACTACTACCGCGTCGGAGGCCACCAGCCGCTGCGCGCGAACGTGCGCGTCATCGCGGCCACGCACCAGAACCTCGAGGAGCGGGTGCGCCGGGGGCTGTTCCGCGAAGACCTGTTCCACCGGCTCAACGTCATCCGTCTGCGGTTGCCGGCGCTGCGCGAGCGCGTCGAGGACGTGCCGCTGCTCGCGCGCCACTTCCTGCAGCGCAGCGCCCGCGAGCTCGGCGTCGAGCCCAAGCGCCTCACCGAGGGGGCGCTCGCCGCGCTCGGGCGCTTCGCCTGGCCCGGCAACGTGCGACAGCTCGAGAACGTCTGCCACTGGCTCACGGTCATGGCGCCGACGCAGTCGGTCGGCGTCGAAGACCTGCCGCCCGAGATCCGCGCCGAGACGGGAGGGCTGACCGGGATGCCGACAGCCCGCGTGCTCGCTTCGCCGGCGGCTTCAGAGGCGACCAGCGTGCTGGCGCCGGGCGGATATCCGGCGCCTTCCCCCGTGGCCGCGGCGGCTCCCGATAGCCTGCGCCCGCCGCCAACCGGCGCCCTGGCAGGCCGAGTCTCGGCGGCCGACCTCGCCGCGGATGCCGAGACGCTCGCCATGGTGGCTGGCGGGCGGGCCGAGGCCAGCGTGCTGTCGTCAGCCCGCTGGGCCGCCCTGCTCGAGCGCGAGGTTTCGGCGATGCTGGCTGCCCAGGTCGATCAGGCCCTCGATGCGCACGGTGATGTGCACAGCGATCTGATGGACCGCCTGACCCGCGAGTTCGAGAGCGCCGTGATCCGCACGGCCCTGCGCCACACCCGCGGCCGGCGCATCGATGCGGCTCAGCGCCTGGGCATCGGGCGCAACACCATCACCCGCAAGATCCAGGACCTGCACCTCGAGGACGACGCCCGCTGAGGTTTCAGCCGGGCCCCGAGAGTTCGACGATCACCGGCGCGTGGTCGGACGGCTGCTCGCGGGCGCGCATCGCGCGCTCGACCCGACAGCCGCTCACGCGGGCCTTGAGCGTGCTGGCGATCAGCACGTGGTCGATGCGCAGCCCGTCGTTGCGACGAAACGCCATCTGCCGGTAGTCCCACCACGTGAAGGTCTTCTCGGGCTGCTCGAACAGCCGGAAGGTATCGACCAGGCCGGCCTCGATCAGTCGCGCGAAGCGTTCGCGCTCGGGCGCCGAGCACAGCACCTGCCCCTCCCAGTTCTCGGGGTAGCGCACGTCGCGCGCCTCGGGCGCGATGTTGTAGTCGCCGGCCAGGGCGATCGGCGCGCCGGCTGCCAGTTGCGGTGTCAACCATTCGACCAGGTGATCGAGCCAGGCGAGCTTGTAGCGGTACTTGTCGGAATCCACGGCCTGACCGTTGGGCACGTAGGCGCACACCACGCGCACGCCGGCCACGGTGGCGCTGATCAGCCGGCGCTGCTCGTCGGGGTACAGCGGGTTGCCGACCTGCACGTCGGCCGGCTCGCCCACTGTGTCGCGGCGGGCGAGGATGGCCACGCCGTTGTAGGTGGGCTGACCGGCGTACACCGCCGCGTAGCCCGCATCGGCCAGGGCCTGCGCGGGAAAGCGCTCGTCGGTCAGCTTGGTTTCCTGCAGGCAGACGACGTCGATGGGATGGGCCGCCAGCCAGTCGAGCAGCTGGGGCAGGCGGATCTTGAGGGAGTTGACGTTCCAGGTGGCAATCAGCACAGCGCTCTCACTTGCGGGCGGTCTTGTAGCGCGCGATCGCGGCGCGCAGATCGCGCAGTTCTCCGCAGCCGAACCGGCAGGCCTTGCCGAGGCGCTCGAGCATGGCTTCGGCGCCGGGCAGGTCGTTTTTCATCAGCAGCAGCTCGCCGTAGTACTCGAGCGCGCTGCGGTGCCGCGGTTCGATCTCCAGCGCCTTGCGGTAGTGCGTCTCGGCGGTCGGGAGGTCGGGCGGCGTGCGGCTGCGCAGCGTGTAGCCCATCAGGTTTTGCCACTCGGCGCTGCCGGTGTCGCCGGCCTTGCGCAGCGTGGCGAGGGCGGCGTCGAACTGCTTGGCCTTGAGCTCCTGACGCACGGTGACCAGCCATTCGGGGTCGGAAGGCGTCGGGTCGCTCGTGGCGGCCCGCACGCCGGCCAGGCCCGACATCAGGGCCAGCAGCGCGAGCAACCGCAGCAGCCCACGCAACCCGCGCGAGGCAGGGCGGGTGCGCCCGGCAACCCGGGCACGACGTTCGTGAGGCAAAGGCAGGTGGTCGGGCATGAGGTTGGTCGAGCCAGGTTGCGCGGGGGTGCTGCGGCAGGTCCCTATGATGCCTTGCCCGCGCGCGCCGTGATCGCTTCCGGGGGCGTCTGGGTGACCGCCACCCGCGCGATCTGCGTCACCACGCGCACCGCCAGCGTGTCGTCCCGGCCCCGCACGCTCACGGTGTGACGATCACCTGCGAATTCGTGTTCGCCGGCTAGCACGAGCAGGTCCTCCGACACCACGAGCTGCGCCCCGTAGTCCTTGGAGAGGGCCTCGAGCCGGCTCGCGGTGTTCACGGTGTCGCCGATGGCCGTGAGCCCGATCGCGCGCCCGTGGCCGAGTTCGCCGACGATGGCCGGACCCGCGTGCAGTCCGATGCCGATGCGCAGTGGCGCATCGAGCTCGCCGGGCAGGGCCTCGTTGAGCTCGTCGAGCGCCGCGGCCACGCCGCGCGCCGCCGCGAGCGCCTGCCTTGCCGCCTGCGCCGCGTCGACCTCCAGCCCGAACAGCGCCATCACGCCATCGCCGATGAACTTGTCGACCCGCCCGCCGGCTCGCTCGACCGCGACGCCGACCGACCGGAAGTAGCGGTTCAGGATGAACACCACGTCGTAGGGCAGGCGCTTCTGCGCGAAGGCGGTGAAGCCGCGCAGATCGACGAACATCACGGCCAGCACCCGCTCCTCGCCGACCGCCAGTGTGGTCCCACGGTAGGCGTCGGCCGGCTGCGCATCGGGCGGCAGCAGCGGCGTGATGCGGTACTGGCCGGCCGGCGGACGAAGCTGGCAGGCCAGCCGAACCTGGGGCGGTGTGCCCAGGCGTGCCAGCACCCGGGCTTCCGCGACCGAGGGGGCGGGCAGGCGGCCGGCATCGACCCCGCTCACGCGCACGCGGCAGGTCGAGCAGCGCCCGCGCCCGCCGCACACCGAGGCGTGGGCGATGCCGCAGATCCGGCTCGCCTCGAGCAGCGACACGCCCTCGGGGATGTGGAATCGCCCGCCTTCGGGATAGGCCAGCCGCAGGCCGCCGCGGCGGCGCAGCCAGGCGTTGCGCAGCCACCGGCCGCCGAAGGCCAGCGCGAAGAGCGCGACGGCGAAGGCCTTGAGCAGATCCGACATCAGGTAGAGGTCGGCAACCTCCGCACGGCTGGGCGGGCCAACTTCGGCGATCGCGGCGCGCAGCCGCTCCGGGTCTTCCATGATCGCGATCACATGTCCCAGCCCCACACCCGCGCCGGCGAGCGCCAGCGCCGGCAGCAGCAGCGCGAAGGCATACAGCGCGGGCAGCGCGCGCGGGTACCAGGGGCGGATGCGCCACCAGAAGTGGATGCCGATGCAGGCGTGCAGCCAGACGGCGAGCACCAGCCCGAACTGCCGGGCGAGCTGCCAGGGATCGGCCGCCATCGACCACAGCACCCAGAAGTGGTTGGTGCGAACCTCGTAGAGCTCCCAGGCGATGCGGGTGGAGAGCACGTGCGAGGCGGCCAGCGGAACGATCGCGATGCCAAGCAGCAGTTGCGCTCCCTCCCAGCGGCTCATGCGGAAGGTGCGGCGCCGCGCGATCGCATGCAGCGCAAGCGTGAAGTGGACGACGAAGGCGCTGCCGAAGAGCAGGGTCACAGGGCCCGAGCGCCACACCGTCGAGAGTGCGGCGAGCAGCGCGTCGGCCGCCTGCAGCGACACCAGCGCAAGCGCGTGGTTGAGCAGATGCGTGATCACGTAGGCCAGCATCACGCAGGCCGAGATCGAGCGCAGCCGTGCTGCGATCATCGCAGGACCCGTACCCGACGGATCTCGAGATGGAAGGGGCCGGCCTGGCGGTCGGCGATCAGCATGCCGATCGCGCGCTGCGCATCGAGCCGCGGTGGCGGCAGCTCGAGCGCGCGGCCGCGGAAGCTGGCCTGAAAATCGTCGGGCGCGAAGCACAGCGTCGTCCACTGCGCCGGCGCCTCGAACGGCGCCTGATGCTGTGGCCCGGCGTTGTCGTCGGTGAGCTTCAGCGTGAGGCGGTAGCGGCGGCCGTCGCCGCGCACGTCGATCAGCAGGGCGCGGGCGCCGGCGGGCAAGGCCAGCGGCCCGCGCATCGACGCGAACCCGCCTCCCTGCGCGAGCGATACCGTGCCCTCGAAGTGCAGCGCGCCCTCGCGCACCGCCACGCGCGACGCCGACACGCCTCCCATCACGACATCGTCGATGGACCGGAAGCCGGTCGCGGCGGCCGGCTCGGCGAAGTCGAGCACGACCGTCCGGGGCGAGCCGTCGTCGGCAGGGCCGCAGGGGGCGGCGGCGTGGCCAGTTCGGGTCATGGTGCAGGCTAGCGCGAGGGTGAGCAGCCGGCGGCGGCCAGAGGGAGAGGGTGGATGCATCGGCGATTCGCGAAACGGTGGCG
>JBILUW010000184.1:0-7785 GCA_044370795.1 Burkholderiaceae bacterium | reverse complement strand
CGAGCTTGTCGTGGGGGATCGCGAAGGTGACCACCTGCGCGACCGCCGGGTGGTCCATCAGCACCTCGTCGACCTCGCGCGGCGACACCTTCTCGCCGCCGCGGTTGATGATCTCCTTGAGCCGCCCCGTGAGGGTGAGGTAGCCCTCCGCATCCATCACGCCCTGGTCGCCAGTGCGAAACCAGCCATGGGTGAACGCCTCGGCGTTGGCCTTGGGATTGCTCTCGTAGCCGCTGGTGACGTTCTCGCCGCGGATCACGATCTCGCCGGTCTCGCCCGCGGGCAGCAGGCGCCCATCCGGATCCATGATCGCCACCTCCGGGCCGGCGGCGATGCCCACCGAGCCGGGCTTGCGTTCGCGCGGCGGCAGCGGGTTGGCCGCCATCTGGTGGGCCGCCTCGGTCATGCCATACGACTCGACCAGCGGCGCGCCGAACACCTGCTCGATCTCGCGGATGACCTGGGTGGGCATCGCCGACGACGACGAACGGATGAAGCGCAGCGGATTGGCCTCGATGACCGCGCGGTTGTTGGCCGCCCGCCCCAGGATGGCCTGGTGCATCGTGGGCACCGCGGTGTACCAGGTGGGCCGCGCCTCCTCCATCCATGCAAAGAACTTCAGCGCGTTGAACCCGGGCGTGCAGCACACCCGCCCGCCGGCCGACAGGGGCGCGAGGACGCCGGCAATCAGGCCGTGGATGTGGAACAGCGGCATGATGTTCAGCCCGCGGTCGTGGGCGGTGAGCGAAAGAAAGCCGCGGATGTTGCGCGCCGACGCGCAGACGTTGCGCTGCGACAACGGCACGATCTTGGGCCGCGAGGTGGTGCCCGAGGTGTGCAGCACCAGGGCAACGTCGTCGGGCTGGGCCAGGCCCGGCGAGGCGGCGGCCGCCGCGGGCCCGGACGCGAGCGTGAAGGCGCCGGCGCCGCGCTCGCGCTGCGGGTGCAGCTCGATCACGCGCACGCCCAGCTTGCGCGCGACCTCGACCGCGGGCGATGTGCTGCCCGCCTCGACGATCAGGCCGCGGGCGTTGAGGTCCGACAGGTAGAACTCGAACTCGTCGGCGCGGTAGGCAGGGTTGAGCGGCGCCGAAGCCGCGCCCGCAGCCACCGCGATGAAGGCGGTGGCCATCTCGGGGCCGTTGTTGAGCACGATGGCGACGCGGTCGCCGCGGCCGATGCCGGTGGCGTTGAGCGCGGCCACGGTGTCGCGCACGAGCGCGCGCAGCGCGGCGAACGAGAGCGCGGCAACCCCCGGCGCGGTGAGGGCGACGTCGTCGTCGGCGCCGGCGGCCATCAGATCGGCGAGCGTTCGTGCATCGGACATGGCAGCAATCCCTGAGCAAAAAGTGAAACCATTGATTCTACGTCGAGGGACCGCACGTACCATTCGCGCCTTCGAAATCAGTCAGGAACCGCATTCATGTTTGCCTCGCATGATCCCGCCCTGCCCCGCAGCCGCTCCATGGGCAGCCGCCTCGCGCGCGCAGCGTTGCTCGCTTCCAGCCTGCTCGTCGCGCCGTTGGCGCTAGCCTGGGAACCGACCAAGCCGGTCGAGTTCGTCGTGCCCGCCGGCACCGGCGGCGGCGCCGACCAGATGGCGCGTTTCCTGCAAGGCGTCATCAGCAAGCACTCGCTGATGAAGCAGCCCATCGTCGTCGTCAACAAGTCGGGCGGCGCCGGCGCCGAGGGCTTCCTCGACGTCAAGGGCGCGCGCGGCGAGCCGCACAAGATCGTCATCACGCTCTCCAACCTGTTCACCACGCCGCTGGGCACCGGCGTCCCGTTCAACTGGAAGGACATGACGCCGGTGGCGATGCTCGCCCTCGACCAGTTCGTGCTGTGGGTCAATGCCGAGTCGCCCTACAAGACGGCGCGCGAGTACCTCGAGGCCGTCAAGGCCGCCCCGCCGAACACCTTCAAGATGGCCGGCACCGGCTCGCGCCAGGAAGACCAGATCATCACGGTGGCAATCGAGAAGGTCGCTGGCCGCAAGTTCACCTACGTGCCCTTCAAGGGCGGCGGCGATGTCGCGGTGCAGCTCGTGGGCAAGCACGTGAACTCCACCGTCAACAACCCGATCGAGGCGGTCGCCCACTGGCGCGCCGGCAAGCTGCGCGCGCTGTGCGTGCTCGACGACGAGCGCATGCCGTTCAGGGCCAAGGTCACCGAGACGCAGTCGTGGAACGACATCCCGTCGTGCAAGGAGGCCGGCGTCGACGTCGATTACCTGATGCTGCGCGGCATCTTCATGCCCCCGGGCGTCAGCGCCGAGCAGACCGCCTTCTACGTCGAGCTGTTCCGCAAGGTGCGGGCCACACCCGACTGGAAGGAGTTCGTCGAGAAGGGCGCCTTCAAGGACACCTTCATGACCGGCAAGGAATTCAACGACTGGCTGACGAAGGCCGAGGCCCTGCATCGCAACCTGATGCAGGAAGCCGGCTTCATCGCCCGCTGACCGGCAGCGCATCGTGTCCGGTCCGCCCGAGGGGGAAACCCCGTCGTCGTTGCGCAGCTGGCAGGTCGAGTTCCTCACGGCGCTCTTCTTCGTCGCCGTCGGTCTCGTGGTCGCCATCGACAGCCGCCGCATCGGCGCCGGCTGGGCCGATGACGGCCCGCAGGCCGGCTACTTTCCCTTCTACATCGGGCTGGCGCTGGCCGCCGCCGGCGTCCTCGGCCTGATCGACGCGCTGCGCACCCGTCACCGCGGGGCCAACGAGCGCTTCGCGACCCGCGAGCAGCTCGCCCGCGTCGGGCAGGTGTTCTGGCCCACGTGCGTCTATGTGGCCGCCATCTACCTGATTGGCATCTACGTCGCGTCGGCGCTGTTCATCGCGTGGTTCATGCGCCGCCACGGCAGCTTCGGCTGGACGCGCACGCTGCTGGTCGCGCTGGGCGTGCCGCTCGCGCTCTTCATGCTCTTCGAACGCTGGTTCCTCGTGCCGTTGCCCAAGGGCCCGCTCGAGCGCCTGCTGGGGTTCTAGATGGACGAACTCGGCAACCTGATGCACGGCTTCTCGGTCGCGCTGTCACTGCACAACATCGGCTTCATGCTGCTGGGCATCTTGCTCGGCGTGCTGATCGGCGTGCTTCCCGGCCTGGGGGGCGCCAACGGGGTGGCCATCCTGCTGCCGCTCACGTTCACGATGCCGCCGGCCACGGCGATCATCATGCTCTCGTGCATCTACTGGGGGGCGCTGTTCGGCGGGGCGATCACCTCGATCCTGTTCAACATCCCGGGCGAGCCGTGGTCGGTGGCCACCACCTTCGACGGCTACCCGATGGCCCAGCAGGGCCGCGCGGGCGAGGCGCTCACCGCGGCCTTCACCGGGTCGTTCGTTGGCGCGCTGCTCGCGGTGCTGATGGTCACCTTCCTCGCGCCGGTGGTCGCGAAGTTCGCGCTCGAGTTCGGCCCGGCCGAGTTCTTCGCGGTGCAGTTCCTCACGTTCTGCAGCTTCGTCGGCATGACGCAGGCCAAGGCCTGGAAGACCATCGCGGCCATGATGCTCGGCTTCGCGCTGGCGGCCGTCGGCATGGATACCGTCACCGGGCAGCTGCGCCTCACCTTCGGCCAGCAGGAACTGCTGCGCGGCTTCGACTTCCTCGTCGCGGTCATCGGCCTGTTCGGCGTCGGCGAGATCCTCGCCACCATGGAGGAGGGGCTGGCGTTCCGCGGCGGGCGCGCGCGCATCAGCGCCCGCGTGGTGCTCGACACCTGGAAGCGGCTGCCGCGCTACTGGGCGACCGCGCTGCGCGGCACCCTGATCGGCTGCTGGATGGGCATCACACCCGGCGGCGCCACGCCGGCCTCGTTCATGAGCTATGGCATCGCCAAGCGCTTCTCGCGCAACGGCGAGCGCTTCGGCAAGGGCGAGATCGAGGGCGTGGTCGCGCCCGAAACCGCCGCCCACGCCGCCGGCACCAGCGCGCTGCTGCCCATGCTCACGCTGGGCATCCCGGGCTCGCCAACGGCGGCGGTGCTGCTCGGCGGGCTGCTCATCTGGGGCCTGCAGCCGGGGCCGCTGCTGTTCGTCGAACAGAAGGACTTCGTCTGGGGCCTGATCGCCAGCATGTACCTGGGCAACATCGTCGGCCTGCTGGTGGTGCTCACCACGGTGCCGTGGTGGGCCGCGATCCTGCGCATTCCCTTCGCGATCATCGCGCCGGTCATCCTCGTGATCTGCGCGATCGGGGCCTACACGGTCCACAACGCGCTGTTCGACGTGGCGCTGATGCTGTTCTTCGGCCTGATCGGCTACCTGTTCAAGAAGCTGGGCTATCCGCTCGCGCCGCTGGTGCTCGCGCTGGTGCTCGGCGACATGGCCGAATCGAGCTTCCGGCAGGCGATGCTGCTGTCGCAGGGCAGCATGGCGATCTTCTGGGCCAACGGCCTGGTGGGGTCGCTGATGACGCTGGCCCTGGCCATGCTGTTCTGGCAGCCGATCAGCCGCCTGATGCGCGGCCTTCGAGCGGTCACGCGCGCCTGACGCGCGCAGCCCGGGCTGCGCGCGTCTCGGGCTGCGCTCGCGGGCCGGACTTCGCGCCCAGCCCCGGCGCCGGTCAGCCCGCGCCCTGGATTTCGAGCCGGCCCTGCTGCCGGGCCAGGGTGTCGGCCAGCAGCGACGCGCAGGCGTAGATGGCGTCGATGCGCGGCGTCTCGATGCCGGTCATGCGCGCAAGCTCCACCACCGTGCCCAGCAGCGCGTCGAGCTCGAGCGCGCGGCCGCGCTCGACGTCCTGCAGCATCGAGGTCTTGTGCTCGCCCACCGCCTCGGCGCCGGCGATGCGCTTGTCGATCGAGACCCGCATCCGCGCGCCCAGGCGCTCGGCCACCGCCTGCGCCTCGCGCATCATGCCGGCGGCAAGTTCGCGGGTGAGCGGGAAGCGGCAGATGCCCGCGAGCGTGGCGTGCGTGAGCGCGCTCACCGGATTGAACGTGAGGTTGCCCCAGAGCTTGAGCCAGATCTCGCCGCGCAGGTCGGTGGAAACCGGCGACTTGAAGCCGGCGCGGGTCATTGCCTCCGAGAGCCGCAACGCGCGCTCGCTGCGGCTGTTGTCGGGCTCGCCGAGCGAGAAACGGTTGCCCTCGATGACCTTGACCACACCGGGCGCGACCAGCTCACTGGCCGGATACACCACCGAACCGATGATGCGCTCGTTCTCGATGCTGGCGGCGATCACGCCGCGCGGATCGACCATGGTCACGGGCCGGCCGTCGAACTCGCCACCGAGCTTGTGGAAGTACCACCACGGGATGCCGTTTTGCATCGTCACGACGGCGGTCTCGGGGCCGAACAGCCCGCGCATGTCGGCGGCCACCGCCTCGACCTGGTGCGCCTTCAGGGTGAGCAGCACGTAGTCCTGGGCGCCGGCATCGGCCATCGACTGCACGGCGCGCACCGGACGCGCGACGCGCTCGGTGCCGTCCTCCTCGATCAGGCGGATGCCGTCGGCGCGCAGCGCCGCGAGGTTGGGCCCGCGCGCCACGAACGTGACGTCTTCGCCGGCGAGCGCCAGGCGCGCGCCGAGATAGCCGCCGATCGCGCCGGCGCCGACGATGGTGATCTTCATGGGGTGCTCCGGAACGCGTTGCGCAGGGTGCCGATGCCGTCGATCACCACCTCGACCACCTGGCCGGGGCGCATCGGCAGCACGCCCACCGAGGTGCCGCAGGCGATCACGTCGCCCGCGCGCAGGGTGAACTCGCGCGACAGGCGCGAGACGATCTGCGCCGGGGGAAAGACGATGTCGGACACCGGATAGTTCTGCCGCTCGCGGCCACCGACCAGCGTGCGCACGGTAAGCGACATCGGATCGAGCCCGGTAGCGATGACCGGCCCGAAGGGGCCGAAGCCCTCGAAGCTCTTGGCGCGGGTCCATTGCGCGAAGGCCGGATCGCGGCCGATCAGCTCGAGCGCGGTGACGTCGTTGACGCAGGTGTAGCCGAAGATGCAGGCTGCGGCGCCCGCCTCGTCGACGTCGCGGCAGGTGCGTCCGATGACGATGCCCAGCTCGCCTTCGAAGACCACGCGGCCGTCGTAGACCTGCGGCGCGGGCGCGACGATGGGCTGCTCGTGGGCCGACAGCGCGGCCGCGCCCTTGATCACCCACAGCGGCTCGGCCGGAATCGCCAGCGACTGCTTGGCGGCCGCGGCGTGGAAGTTGTTCCAGAGGCACACGAAGATGCCTGGCTCGCAGGGCGCGAGCCACGTGACCGCATCGGCGGCGAGCACCTCCCCGGTGGGCCGGGGCGCATCGAACAGGTCGCCGTCGTGCACGACGATGCGATCGCCGTCGAGCCGGCCCAGGCCGGCGCGGCCATCGCGCAAGAAACGCATCCAGAGCATGGAAGAGACCGGTGATCGCGAAAGCGGGCGATGCTAGCACCGCCGATCGGCACCTCCCCCGATGGCGGATCGGGGCGCTCGGGCTTGCTCCGGGCGTCGCCAGCTTTCCCCGGGCAGCCCCCCGGGCGGCCGTGCGCCGGGACCGCGCGGGCTAGTAGCCGTTCAGGCGGGCCAGGCGATCGCCGTGGAAGGACGCATCGCCGAAGAGCTCCTGCAGCACGCGCACCCGCTTCATGAACAGGCCCTGGTCGAAGGCGTCGGTCATGCCCATGCCGCCGAACATCTGCACGCCTTCCTGCGCAGCCAGCCCGGCCGCCTGGCAGGCCTTGGCCTTGGCCACCGACACCCAGCGCGCGGCCTGGGGCCCGCCCTCGTGCGCGGCCTGCAACGCCTTCATGACCGCGGCGCGCGCCATTTCGAGGTCGGCGTGCAGGATGGCCGCGCGATGCTGCAGCGCCTGGAACTCGCCGATCGCGCGGCCGAACTGGCGCCGCTCCTTCAGGTAGGCCAGGGTGCGGCCGAAGGCTTCGTCGCCCGCGCCCAGCAGCTCGGCGGCGACCGCCGCCCGGCCGGCATCGAGCACCTCGTCGAGCACCGCCTGGCCGCGCTGCGGCCCGGCGAGCACCTGCGCCGCGCCCACCGCGACCCCGCTCAGCGTGACCCGCGCCGCGTTGTGCGCATCGACCATCGCGGTGCGCTCGACCGACACGCCGGCCTGAGCGCGATCGACGACCAGCAGCACGGTGCGCGCGTCGGGCGTGGCTGCCGCGACGATCAGCCGGTCGGCCACGTGGCCGTCGACGACGAAGACCTTGGCGCCCTCGAGCCGGTAGCCGTCGCCGGCCGGCGTGGCCGTGCAGGCAAAGCCCGCCGGCCGGTGGCGCGCAGCCTCGTCGACCGCCAGTGCGACCAGCCGCTCGCCGGAGGCGATGGCGGCGAGGTCGGCGCCGAAGCGCGCCGGCTCGTCGGCCGCGAGCAGCGCGCGCACGCCCAGCACCGAGGTGGCCAGGAAGGGCGAGGGCATCAGCGTGCGGCCGATGCTCTCGAGGATGATGCCGGCCTCGACCATGCCCAGCCCCAGACCGCCATGGGCCTCGGGCACCAGCACGCCGGCAAAGCCCATGCGCGCGAACTCGCGCCAGAGGTCGCGGTCGAAGCCGTCGGGGTCGCGGCTGTCGCGCAGCCGGCGCAGGTGGGCAACGGGCGCGCGCTCGCCGATGAAGCTGCGCGCCGAGTCGTGCAGCATGCGCTGCGATTCGTCCAGGGTCAGGGCCATGGGGGGTGTCGTCCGGAAGGAGGCTGAGCGTGGCGGCCGGCTCAGGCGCCGGGCAGCCCGAGGATGCGCTTGGCGACGATGTTCAGCTGGACTTCGCTGGTGCCGCCTTCGATCGAGTTGGCCTTGGTGCGCAGCCAGCCGCGGGCGAGCGCGCCGTCGTCG
>JBILUW010000183.1:0-7809 GCA_044370795.1 Burkholderiaceae bacterium | reverse complement strand
CTGATCCTGCTCGTCATCGGCGCCAACGCGCTGGTGCGTGGCGCCTCCAGGCTCGCCCTTTCGTTCGGGATCAGCCCGCTCGTCGTGGGGCTCACCATCGTCGCATTCGGCACCAGCGCGCCAGAGGTTGCCGTCAGCGTCGGCGCCGTGCTCGACGGCAAGACCGACATCGCGATCGGCAACGTGGTCGGCAGCAACATCTTCAACGTGCTGTTCATCCTGGGCGTCAGCGCCCTGATCGCGCCGCTGGTGGTCAACATCCAGCTGATCCGTCAGGAAGTACCGATCATGATCGGTGCGAGCGTGCTGCTGCTGCTGCTCGGCCTCGACGGGTGGATCTCGCTCCTCGATGGCGGCATCCTGTTCGTGTTGCTCGTGGCGTACACGATCTTTCTCGTCGCGCAGTCGCGGCGTGAGACGCAGGCCGCCAAGGATGAGTACTCCGACGAAGTCAGGCCCGCGGCGCCGGGTGCCTGGGATGACTGGCTGCCGGCCCAGCTGCTGCTGATCGGGGCCGGTCTGGCGGCGCTGGTGTTCGGATCGGAGTACCTGGTGCAGGCTTCGGTGAGCTTCGCGAAGTCCATGGGCGTGAGTGATCTGGTCATCGGGCTGACCATCGTTGCCGCGGGCACCAGCATGCCCGAGGTGGCCACCAGCATCGTGGCGGCGCTCAAGGGCGAGCGCGACATCGCGGTGGGCAACGTGGTCGGCAGCAACACCTTCAACATCCTTGGCTGCCTGGGCTTGTCGGGCCTGGTGTCGGGCAACCTCGGCCTGGCGATGGCGCCATCGCTGCTGACCTTCGACATCTGGGTCATGATGGCCGCGGCGCTGGCCTGCCTGCCGGTCTTCGTCACCGGTCGCGAGATCGCGCGGTGGGAGGGCGGCGTCTTTCTTGCCTACTACGTCGCCTATGCGGCCTACCTGATCCTGGCGGCGCAGCAGCACGATGCGCTGCAGGCCTTCTCCGGAGTCATGCTCGGCTTCGTCGTGCCGCTCACCGTGGTGACGCTCGTAGTCGTGCTGATCCGCCGGCCGGTGGCAGCCGGCTCGCCCTGATCCGCGCCGACCGGGGCGCGCCGGACCTGACCTCGCGAAGCCGGACAGCCTGGGCCTGATCGAGCTGAAGCCCGGCAACCGGTACCGCCTGGCCGTGGGCCGCGGCTTTCACTGGCGCCGTCGAGGGCGCGTCATGGGGTTTCTGCGCGGCGTCGCGCGGCGCCGGTCGGCGCGAGCGGCCGGGCAGAGCCCAGCGAGCGCGCCACGACCTCGCGGATGACCATGGCTTTCGCGGCGTCCGGAAGGTTGGCCAGCGAAGGCAATCTTGCGCCGACGAGCAGATCAGCCAGGCCATGTGCTGCGGCCCACGCCGCGGCGACATCGACGAGCGCAGCGCGGTCTTTCGAGGGCGGGTTCAGGTTGCCCGTGACGCCGGCCACTTGCGCCACGAACGCATCGAATGCGCTTCGCGCCACCTTGACCAGCCGATCGTCCCTGAGCTCGGGCCGCTGCGACCCGAACATCAGCCGGAAGAGCGCAGGGTTTTCGGTGGCGAACATGACGTAGCCCAGACCCATGGCCTCGATCTGCGCGCGCGCTCCCGATCGGGCGCGCTGCAGGAAGTCCTGCTGTCTGGCCATCAGTCGTTCGAAGCCGCGCGCCGCAAGTTCGGTGAGCAGGCCGTTGACGTCGCGAAAGTGATGCGCGGGGGCCGCGTGACTCACCCCCGCCCGCTTGGCCACCCCGCGCAGCGAGAACCCCTCCACGCCGCGTTCGGTCAGTTCCTGTTCGGCGGCTGCGAGCAGCGCGCTGGCGAGGTCGCCGTGGTGGTAGGGGCGAGCCTGCGGCAGTGCGACCGGGGCAACGGGCGTTTTTGTCATGCCGGCAAGGATGGTCGAGCGTCCTGACGCCGTCAAGATTGATGTTGACAGTGGAAAGTTTGGCAGGTTTAATCTTGACACTGCAAAGTTACTGCAGCACACCCGAAACGAGTCGTGCCGCGCCGGCACGGCCCGGATATCCCACCGAACGAGGAACCCCATGAAAAGAAGACCCGCTGCTCGCTTGCTGCTGGCCGCCTGGACGATCGCTCTGCCCGTCGCGTGGCTGCAGCCGGCCGATGTCGTGATGGCCGACACCGGCGCCGCGCTGAGGCTCGACGTCGGCGAGCTGCGCAATACCCGCGGCACCCTGAACTGCCGGCTGTTCGCCCAGCCCGCCGACTTTCCCGACGGCGAAGGCTCGGCGACGGTACGGGCGTCCATCGTCGGCAAGCAGGTGAGCTGCGCGTTCGCGAACCTTGCACCGGGCACCTACGCGGTCGCGGTCGTCCACGACGAGAACGGCAACGGCCGCCTCGATCGCAACCTGCTGGGCGTGCCCAGCGAAGGCTATGGCGTGTCGAACAACCGCACCTACGCGCTGTCGGCGCCGCGCTGGGACGAGGCGAAGTTCACCCTCGCCGCGAACGATCAGACCGTGCTGCGCGTGAGCCTGCGGTACTGAAACAGCGCGGGTTGCACTCGAGTCAACGACTTCGGGCGGCCTCGGCTGCCCCCCCTGGAGGGAAGCACCATGAATCAGGTCACGACCACCTTGCTGACGGGAGCAAGCAGCGGCATCGGCCTCGAGATGGCCCGCATTCTCGCAGCGCGCGGCCACCGCCTCGTGCTCGCGAGTCGAGGTGTCCGCAAGCTCGAGGAGCTGGCCGATGCGCTTCGGCGCGAGTTCGGCACCGAAACGATCGTTCATCCGGTCGACCTCTCGGAGCCGGATGCCGCCGCACGTCTGTTCGCGTTCACCCGCGACCGGGGCGTGCAGATCGACGCGCTCGTGAACAATGCCGGCTTCGGCATGGTCGACGAGCATGTCGCCCTCGACCCGCAGCAGTTGCGGCGGATGCTGCAACTGAACGTGGTGGCCGTCGCCGAGCTGTGCCATCTCTACGGAGCCGACATGAAGCGGCGACGTGCCGGCATGATCCTGAATGTCGCGTCGGCCGCGGCCTACCAGCCCACTCCCTACTTCGCCGCCTACGGGGCATCGAAGTCCTTCGTGCTCAACCTCTCCGAGGCGCTGGCCAAGGAACTCGAGGACTACGGCGTGAGCGTGAGCTGCCTCTCGCCGGGGCCTACCGACACGGCCTTCTTCGACGGTGTCGATCCGCAGCGCATCGATGGCGGTCATCACTTCGCGAGGTCGAGCCGGGCGAGCGCCCGGGAAGTTGCCCAGGCAGGCGTGCGATTGATGCTCGGTGGCGGGCTGTCGCGGGTGGTTGGCCTGGGCAACAGCGCGCTGGTCTTCGTGAACCGCTTCGCGCCGCGCGCCGTGGTGGCGGCGGTGTCCAAGCGTATGCTGCGGCCGCTCGACGGCGCTGCCCGACGCCCCTGACTGCCCGCGAGCCACCGCGCGGTCTCAGGCGCGAAGCACCAGACCCGGGGGCAGCGGATCAGACAGGCGCCAGATGGCGGTTCAGGTCGACCGCTCGTGAAAGACGGCTGCTCGCGGCGGCGTCCTTGCCCGATGATCGGGCGCTAGAATCCGTCGCGTCGCTGCCGGCTCGTTCAGGCTTGGAGCGAACCGCGGGGGGGGGGGTGGCGCCCAGGAGCATCGCCACGCCCCGGGCCACCGCCCGTGCGAGAGGCCATCACACGACCCGCTGGCAGGCGCCCCGCGCTTCAGGGCATCTGCAAGAGAAGTACAGTGAAGTCGACGACTCGTTTCAGGCGCTGGTTCCGGCTCGATTCAGAATCCCTGACGCCGTACCGGACCCGGATCGTGGCTGCCCTCTGCCTCCCTGCGGCGTTGCTGTTGCTGCCCTTCACGGTGATCCACCTGCTCAAGGGGCGGTGGGCGCTGGCGGCAGTCATTGCCATCGCCCAGATGGTGCTCCTGGTCGACGGCCGGGCTGCCCGCCGCGATCTGCCGCCGCCTGTTCCGCACCTCGCCCTGGCGATGATCCTGATGGCCGCGGTCTTCGCCTCGCTCGCCTTCCAGGGCATCAACGGAGCGTTATGGGCCTATCCCACACTGTTCATCTGCTACTTCATCCTGCCGAGAGGCGCGGCCCTGGGCGTGAGCAGCGTGATCGTGATGGCTGTGTCGCTGATAGCCTATGCCACCCTGGGACCGGCGCTCGCGGCCCGGCTGGCCGCGACCCTCGCGCTGACGCTGGGGATGATCAACGTGGTTCTCAACGTGATCGATGACCTGCAGCAGGCCCTCCACGATCAGGCCATCACCGACTCCCTGACGGGCGCCTACAACCGCCGGCGCTTCGACCAGGAACTCGCCCGCGTCGAACTCATCGCGGCCCAGGGCCAGAGCTGCACGCTGCTGACGCTCGACGTCGATCACTTCAAGCGGGTGAACGACACCCACGGTCACGCGGTCGGCGACGAGGTCCTGCGGCGAGTGGCCGCGCTCCTCAAGGCGCGAAAGCGTCGCGAAGACATGCTTTTTCGAACCGGTGGTGAGGAGTTCGCGCTGCTGCTGCCGGGCTGCGCGGTGAGCGCGGCCGTGGCGCTGGCCGAGGTCTTGCGAAAGCGCATCGAACAGGCCGAGATGCCGGCAGCCCAGCGCATCACGATAAGCGTCGGCGTGGCCGCCCATGCCAGGGGCGAGACCCCTGAAGCCTGGGCAGAGCGCGGCGATGCCGCGCGAATCAGGCCAAGCGCCAGGGACGAAACCGGGTGATCGTTTCCGATTCGAGGGCGCCCGCACCTCAGATCGAGCCCCTGAGCGTCTGAATGGCCGTTGCCGGGGGCTCGCCGATCGATCGGGCGGCGTCACCGACGGCCCTCAACGGCATCCGTGATTTCGGTTGCAGCACCGTCAGCATCGCCAAAGACGATCTCGACGCCGAGTTCGAGCAGGCGTGAAGGCATCAGCCCGAACATCGCCCGGAAGGTGGCGCTCAGGTGCGACGATCCGGCAAAGCCCGCCTCGTGGGCGGCATCGGTCAGCGTCCCGCCCGCGGCCAGCGTGCGCATGACCACGGCCATGCGCCGCCACAGGCGATAGCGGCGAAAGGGCATGCCCACCGCCGGGGTGAGCAGCGCCTGCAAGCGTGATGCCGACAGGCCTGCCCGCACGGCGAGATCCTGGATGCGCGGATAGTCCTGGGGGCGGGCCTCGAGCAAGCGGACCGCGCCAGCGATGCGAGGATCGACAGGCGCGCGGCGGGGCACACCCAGGGGCGCGCACATCGTGTCGACGCTCCAGCGCGCGACGGCAGCGGCGCCGGCAAGCGCGAAGGGCTGATGGCACGCATCGAGATCCTGACGCTGGAGGCATCGATGGTCGTCGCCGAGCGCATCGAGGTAGATGAAGACCATGGGTCCGTGCGCGACCAGGTGGTGGCGGACGTTGGGCGGGATCAGGGCGACGCGGTGCGGCTCGCCATGCTGGGCCGGGCCGTGCGGATCGGCTGGCAACAGGAGTTCGAACGGGGCCGCGAGCGCGATTGCAACGGTCGCCGCCGCGTTGCGGTGCGCGGCGAGGTTCAGGCCCGGCCCCACGTAGGCCGCACGGGCGCCCGAAAGTGACAGTCGCGGCGTCATGACCCCAAGTGTAGGGCGCCATGGGCGTCCGCCTCCTGGGCTTGCGGGTGGGGAGCGGCGCCCGCCTGCAGGCCTAGGACGATCCCGAGCGCCACGCCGTCACGATCACCACGATCAGCGGCACCAGAGCGATCGTGTCGACCAGGGCGATCGTGCGCAGGGCGCCCTGGGGAAAGCCCGCGCGGACATAGACCACGAGAAACCCGAGCACGCTGATGCCGACGGCCACGCTGGCCGCGCGCCGCGCCGCCGGGTCGAGGACACCGAAGACGCACAGCACGACGACGGCGAGGAACAAGGCACCGCGGTGGGTTAGCAGCACGCCGAGGTCGCCTTGCGGCTCGATGCCGTACAACTTGCGCAGACTCGCCGGGGCGAAGAGCACCGCAGCGGGTGCGAGATGGATGAGGGCGAGCAGCCCCCAGGCCGATTTGACGAGCGTTTCCATGGCTGTTTTCCGATCGATGGCTGGCGCAATCTTCAGTGCCACGGCCCCGCGGGCGCTATCAGAAACATCCTGCGCGAGCCGCACCGGTCGGATGACGCGTGATGGGGCGCCTCAGAACAGGCCGACGATGCGGCCCTCGTCGTCGACGTCGATCGTCTGCGCCGCGGGCACCTTCGGCAGCCCGGGCATGGTCATCACGTCACCGCAGATCATGACGACGAAACGCGCGCCGGCGGCCAGGCGCACCTCGCGCACCCGCACCGTGTGGCCGCAAGGCGCGCCGCGCAGCGTCGGGTCGGTCGAGAACGAGTACTGCGTCTTGGCCACGCAAACCGGCCAGCGGCCATAGCCGTCGGCCTGCAACCGATCGATCTGCGCTCGCACCTTCGGATCGGCCTCGATACCCGTCGCGCCATAGACCTTGCCTGCAATGGCCGCCATCTTGTCCCACAGCGGCGTGTCGTCGTCGTAGGCAAAGCGCAGGGGCGCGGGGCCCGGACGGGCGGCGGCGACCACCGCCTGCGCGAGCGCCTCGGCGCCGCGGCCACCCTCGGCATAGTGGCGGGCAACGGCAACGGGCACACCGAGCGCGGCTGCCCGCCGCGACAGCAGCTCGAGTTCGGCCGGGGTGTCGTGCGCCCGATGGTTGATGGCAATAACGCAGGGCAGACCGAAAGCCTGCAGATTGCGCAGGTGACGCTCGAGATTGGGCAGCCCGCGCTCGAGGGCCGCGAGGTTCTCGCGCTCGACATCGGCCACCTCGACGCCGCCGTGGTACTTGAGCGCGCGCACGGTGGCCACCACCACCGCGGCCGAAGGGCGCAGGCCCGAGGCACGGCACTTGATGTCGACGAACTTCTCGGCGCCGAGATCGGCCCCGAAGCCTGCTTCGGTCACGGCGTAGTCGCCGAGCTTGAGCGCAGTGCGCGTGGCGATGACCGAGTTGCAGCCGTGGGCGATGTTCGCGAACGGGCCCAGATGCACCAGCGCCGGCGAGCCCTCGATCGACTGCACGAGGTTGGGCTGGATCGCGTCGCGCAGCAGCGCGGCCATCGCGCCCACCGCGCCGAGTTCACGGGCGAGCACCGGTCGGCCATCGGTCCGATGCCCGACGACGATCTCGCCGAGTCTGGCCTTGAGGTCGGCGATGCCGTCGGCCAGACACAGGATGGCCATGATCTCGGAGGCCACCACGATATCGAAGCCGGTCTCGCGCGGGGCGCCGTTGGCCGAGCCGCCCAGACCCACGACGATGTCGCGCAGCGCCCGATCGTTCATGTCGATGACGCGCCGCCAGGCGATGCGCCGCACGTCGAGGCCCAGCGCATTGCCATGGTGGACATGGTTGTCGATCAGCGCTGCGAGCAGGTTGTGGGCGAGGGAGATCGCGCTGAAGTCGCCGGTGAAATGGAGGTTGATCTCGTCCATTGGCGCGAGCATCGCGCGGCCGCCGCCGGTGGCGCCGCCCTTCATGCCGAACACGGGGCCCAGCGACGGCTCGCGCAGCGCGATGACCGCGCGCTGGCCGATGCGGTTCAGACCGTCGGCCAGGCCCACCGTGGTGGTGGTCTTTCCCTCGCCGGCAGGCGTGGGCGAGATCGCGGTGACGAGAATCAGCCGGCCGTCGGGCCGGTCACGCAGCGACTCGACCAGACGCATCGAGAGTTTCGCCTTGTGATGGCCATAGGGGGCGAGATCTTGCTCGCGGATGCCGAGCCGGTCGCGGGCCAGATCGGCGATGCGGTGCAGGGTCTGGGGTGGGTGCACGGTAATCGGGCAGGGCAGGGCAGGCCGACGGAG
>JBILUW010000182.1:0-7826 GCA_044370795.1 Burkholderiaceae bacterium | reverse complement strand
AGCAAGCTGCCGGCCGACGAGATCGTCTGGGTCACCCGGGCGGGCGGTGCGGGCTGGCTGCGCGACACCGGCCTGGCGCTGGATGCCGACGGCTTCGTGCGCGTGCTGCCCACGCTGCAGACCGTCTCCGATCCGGCGATCTTCGCGGCCGGCGATATCGCTGCCTTCGACGAAAGACCGCTCGAGAAGGCCGGCGTGTTCGCGGTGCGCATGGGCCGGCCGCTGGCCGACAACCTGCGCCGCGCGGTGCAGGGCCGGGCGCTGCGCGCGTGGCGGCCGCAGCGCAGCTGGCTCGCCCTGATCGGCACCGGCACCCGCCACGCGATCGCCTCGCGCGGGCCGATCGGCTTCGCCGGTGACTGGGTATGGCGCTGGAAGGACTGGATCGACCGGCGCTTCATGGCCCGCTACACCGACCTGCCGCCCATGACCGTGCCGGTCGCCGACCGCCGCGTCACCGACCCGCCGGGCGCAGGCCTGGCGCTGCGCGAGGAGGAGGCCGCGCAGGCTCTCTCGGCGATCGCGATGCGCTGCGGCGGCTGCGGCGCCAAGGTCGGCGCGACGGTGCTGTCGCGGGCGCTGGCCGATCTGCACCCGCTGCGCCGGCCCGACGTGCTGATCGGGCTCGATGCGCCCGACGACGCCGCCGTGGTCGCGGTCCCGCCCGGCATGGCGATGGTGCACACGGTCGATTTCTTCCGCGCTTTCATCGACGATCCCTGGGTGTTCGGGCGTATCGCAGCCAACCACGCGCTGGGCGACGTGTGGGCGATGGGCGGGCAGCCGCAGAGCGCCACCGCGATCGTCACCGTGCCGCCGGGGCTGGAGTCCAAGACCGAGGACCTGCTGCGCCAGATGATGCGCGGCGCGGTCGATGTGCTCGATGCCGCCGGCTGCGCGCTGGTCGGCGGCCACACCGGCGAGGGTCGCGAGCTGGCCCTGGGCTTCGCGATCAACGGGCTGGTCGCGGCCGATCTCTCGACGGTGCTGCGCAAGGGCGGCATGCGGCCAGGCGACCGGCTGCTGCTCACCAAACCCATTGGCACTGGCACGCTGTTCGCCGCCCACGACCGGCTGCAGGCCCGCGGCGACTGGATCGACGCGGCGCTCGTGTCGATGATGCAGTCCAACCGAGACGCGGCGCGCTGCCTGTTCGCGCACGGCGCCACCGCCTGCACCGACCTCACCGGCTTCGGGCTGCTCGGGCACCTGGTCGAGATGACCCGGCCCTCCGGCGTGGACGCCGTGATCGAACTGGCTGCGCTGCCGCTGCTGCCCGGCGCCGAGCACACGGCGGCCGCTGGCATCCTGAGCTCGCTGCAGCCGGCCAACCTGCGGCTGCGCCGCGCGGTGCGCAACGCCGAGGGCCTGACCGAGCTGCCGCGCTACCGGCTGCTGTTCGATCCGCAGACCGCCGGCGGGCTGCTCGCCAGCGTGCCGGCCGACCGCGCCGACGCCTGTCTGGCAGCCCTGCGTGCCGCCGGCTGCGCGCAGGCGGCCATCATCGGCCGCATCGAGACGCAGGGCGATGCGGCCGCGCCGATCGTGCTCGAGGCCTGAGCTATCCTCGGCCGATCCCTCCATCACCCGCCCGATGCGGCCCCGCGCACCGTGAAACCGAGCCAGTCCGACTTCGTCAAGATCCGCGGCATCGACTACCACTGCCGCACCTGGGGGCCGGCCGACGCCCCGAAGCTGTTTCTGCTGCACGGCAACCAGGACGTCTCCGCGTCGTGGCAGTTCACGGTCGACGCCCTGGCACGCGACTGGCGCGTGATCGCGCCCGATTGGCGCGGCAACGGCCTGTCGGGCTGGAGCGGCGCCGACAGCTACTGGTTCCCCGACTACCTCGGCGACCTGCACGCCCTGCTCGAGCACCACAGCCCGCAGCAGCCCGCGCGTCTGGTCGGCCACAGCATGGGCGCGAGCATCGGCGCCCTCTACAGCGGCGTGGCGCCCGACCGTGTGGCCCGGTTCGTCAATGTCGACGGCTTCGGCCCGCCGGCCAGCCGGCAGGACCCGGCGCCGCGGCGCATCGCCAAGTGGCTCGCGCAGCTCGGCGACGACACGTCGCAGCGGCCCTACGAGAGCTTCGAGGAATTCGCGCTGCGCATGCAGTCGGAGAACCCCCGGCTCACCGACGCGCGGGCGCGCTTCCTGGTCGAGCACTGGGGGCGGCAGGAGCCCGACGGCACCGTGGTGCGGCGCGCCGATCCGGCGCACAAGCGCATCAACCCGCTGCCCATCCCCTACGCCGAGCAGCTCGCGTGCTGGCGGCAGACCACCGCCGCGGTGCTGTGGATCGATGGCATGCAGTCGGGGCTGTGGGCCCGCCTGAACGCGCGCCCCGACGAGTTCGACGAGCGCATGGCCGCCTACCCTGACCTGCGCATCGAGCACGTCGACGATGCCGGCCACAACGTCCATCACGATCAGCCCGAGCGGCTGGCCGCCCTGATCGAGGCATTCATGGCCTGAGCCGCCGTCGCTTGAGCGCGGTCAAGCGGCCGCGGGGCCTGCGCCGGCAGCATGGATCCTTCGATCCTGACGGCCCGAGGAGTGCCGATTGGCCCACGTCCGCGACCATCCCGAGCCGCGCGCGCCGTCGGCGCGCGCCGGCTGGCGCAGCCGCGCCGGCCCCCGCCCTTTCGCCACCCTCAGCCATCTGATGCGCCGCACCTATGCGGTGGTGCTCGCCGGTGGCCGTGGCTCGCGCCTGCACCAGCTCACCGACCAGCGCGCCAAGCCGGCGATCCCGTTCGCCGGCAAGTTCACGATCATCGACTTCCCGTTGTCGAACTGCGTGAACTCCGGCATCCGGCGCATCGGCGTGCTCACGCAGTACAAGGCGCAGAGTCTGATCCGCCACGTCGAGCGTGGCTGGGGCTTTCTCGAGGCCAACCTCGGCGAGTTCGTCGACGTCGTGCCGGCCCAGCAGCGGGTCGACGAGCAGTGGTACAGCGGCACGGCCAATGCCGTCTTCCAGAACCTCGATCTGGTGCGCGAGGCCGATCCCGACTGGGTGCTGGTGCTCGCTGGCGACCATGTCTACAAGATGGACTACTACGCGCTGGTGGCCGACCACGTGGAGTCCGGCGCCGACGCCACCGTCGCCTGCATCCGGGTGCCGATGGCCGAGGCCTGCGGCTACGGGGTGATGAGCGTCGACGAGCACGACCGGGTGCGTGTCTTCGAGGAAAAGCCCGAGTTGCCGGTGCCCTTGCCCGGCGATGACGGCAACGCGCTGGCGAGCATGGGCATCTACGTGTTCGGGGCCGACTTCCTGTGCGAGCTGCTGGCCCGCGATGCCTGCGACCCCGGCTCGACCCACGACTTCGGCCGCGACCTGCTGCCGCGACTGGTGGCCAACCACCGCGTGCACGCGCACCGTTTCGAGCGCAGCTGCGTGAACATGGTCGGCGACCGGCCGTACTGGCGCGACGTCGGCACCGTCGATGCCTACTGGGCGGCCAACATCGACCTCACCCAGGTGGTCCCGGAGCTCAACCTCTACGACGACCAGTGGCCCATCCTCAGCCTGCAAAGGCAGCTGCCGCCGGCCAAGTTCGTCTTCGACGAGGACGCGCGCCGCGGCATGTCGGTCGACTCGCTGGTGTCGAGCGGCTGCATCGTGAGCGGCGCGGTCGTGCGCCGCTCGGTGCTGTTCTCGAAGGTGCGCGTGGCCGAGGGCAGCACGGTGGAGGACTCGGTGGTGCTGCCCAACGTGCGCATCGGCCGCGGCGTGGCGTTGCGCCGCGCGGTCGTCGACAAGCACTGCGTGCTGCCCGACGGCTTTCGCGCCGGCTTCGACGCCCGGGCCGATCGTGAGCGCTTCCACGTGAGCGAGCGCGGGATCACGCTGATCACGCCCGGCATGCTGGGCCAGCACGCCGAGGGCAACCGGCGGGCGGGTTGAGCGGCGGCGAGGCGTTTCGTTGCGGGCTGCGCGACGAGCGGGCTCAGGCGGTGGCGGCCAGCTCGCGGTACAGCGCCATGTAGCGGGCCGCCGCGCCGCTCCAGCCGAAGTCCTGGCTCATCGCGGTGCGCATCACCGCCTGCCAGCGCAAGGGGTCGCGGTGCAGCGCGAGCGCCCGCGCGATCGCCGACTCGAGCGCCGCCGGGGTTGCGGGGCCGAAGGCGAAGCCGGTCGCCTGGCCGTGCGCCAGCGTGTCGTCGGTGGCATCGACCACGGTGTCGGCCAGCCCGCCCACGCGACGCACCATCGGCAGCGTGCCGTAGCGCAGTCCGTAGAGTTGCGTGAGGCCGCAGGGCTCGAAGCGCGAGGGCACGAGGATCAGGTCGGAGCCGGCGATGAGCCGGTGCGCGAAGACCTCGTCGTAACCAATGCGCGCAGCCACCTGCCCGGGGTGCGCGCGCGCGGCCTCGGTGAAGGCAGCCTCGAGGGCGGCGTCGCCGCTGCCCTGCAGCGCGAGCTGCGCGCCGCCGGCGAGCAGGGCGGGCAGCGCCGCAAGCACGAGGTCGAGGCCCTTTTGCGCCGTCAGCCGGCTGACCACGCCGAACACCGGCGCCTCGGGCGCGACCGCCAGGCCGAGTTCGCGCTGCAGCGCCGCCTTGCACCGGGCCTTGCCGGCGAGCGCCTGCGCGTCGTAGAACGCCGGCAGCGCGGTATCGGTGGCCGGATCCCAGACCGCGGTGTCGACGCCGTTGAGGATGCCCGACAGCTCGCCGTGACGGCTGCGGATCACGCCGTCGAGGCCGCAGCCGAACTCGTGGGTGGCGATCTCGCGGGCGTAGGTGGGGCTCACGGTTGTGATGCGCCGCGCATAGGTGAGGCCTGCCTTCATGAACGAGAGCTGGCCGTGGTACTCGAGCCCGTGCGAGCGCATGAAGGCCGAGGGCAGGCCGAGCTGCGCGAATTCGGCATGCGCGAACAGCCCCTGGTAGGCGAGGTTGTGGATCGTGAATACCGACGCCGCCGTGGTGCCCGGATGGGCGGCCATGTAGGCGCAGGTCATGGCCGCGTGCCAGTCGTGGGCATGCACCACGGCCGGCATCCAGCCGGGGTCGAGCTCGCCGCCGGCCAGATGCGCCGCCACCCAGCCGAGCAGCGCGAAGCGCTGCAGGTTGTCGGTCCATTCCTCGCCGCGCGGCGACTGGTAGGGGCTGCCCGGCCGCCTGAAGAACCACGGCGCGTCGATCACGTACACCGGCAGGTGGCTGTAGGGCATGCGTCCCAGGCGCACCACCACCCGTGCAGCTCCGAACAGCGGCCCGCCTTCCCAGACCCGGCGCGGATGCAGCAGCGACTCGGTGATCGCGGGCAGCCCGGGCAGCAGCAGGCGCACGTCGGCGCCCTCGGCGGCAAGCGCCGGCGGCAGCGCGCCGACGACGTCGGCGAGCCCGCCGGTCTTGACCAGCGGGAAGACCTCGGCGGCTACCTGAAGGACGCGCATCGCGGAGCGTGGGGAACGTGGCGGGACGGGTGGCGCGGCTGACCGCTCAGCCATTGAGCCGCGCCAGCATGTCGCGGGTGACCAGCGTGATCCCGGTGTGCGTGCGGTGAAAGCGCGCGGAGTCGGTATTGGCGTCCTCGCCGACCACCATGCCGTCGGGTATCGCGCAGCGGCTGTCGATGATCGCGCGCGAGATGCGCGCGCCGCGGCCGATCTGCACGTCGGGCAGCACCACCGACCAGCTGACCCGAGCGTGCGAGTGCACGCGCACGTTCGAGTAGAGCACCGAGCGCTCGACGTGCCCGGATACGATGCAGCCGCCCGAGACCAGCGACTCGATGGCCTGGCCGCGGCGATCCTGGTGGTTGTGCACGAACTTGGCCGGCGGCAGCTGCGGCTGGTAGGTCCAGATCGGCCAGCGCGCGTCGTACATGTCGAGCATCGGCGAGGTGGCGGTGAGGTCGATGTTGGCGTCCCAGTAGGCGTCTACCGTGCCGACGTCGCGCCAGTAGGGCCGCTCGCCGGGCTCCGAGCCGACCGCGCTGAGCGAGAACGGGTGGGCGCTGGCGTGGCCCTGGCGCACCGCGTGCGGAATGATGTCCTTGCCGAAGTCGTGGCTCGACGACGCGTCGCGGATGTCGCGCTCGAGCGTGCGGTAGAGGTAGTCGGCATCGAAGATGTAGATGCCCATGCTCGCCAGCGAGCTGTCGGGCTTGCCCGGCATCGCCGGCGGGTCGGCGGGCTTCTCGACGAAGTCGGTGATGCGGCGCTTGTCGTCGATGGCCATCACGCCGAAGCCGCGCGCCTCGTGGCGCGGCACCTCGATGCAGGCGACCGTGCACGGCCGGCCCAGCGCGACGTGGTCGGCAAGCATGACCGCGTAGTTCATCTTGTAGATGTGGTCGCCGGCGAGCACCACGATGTAGTCGGCGCCGTAGCTGCGCAGGATGTCGTGGTTCTGGTAGACGGCGTCGGCGGTGCCCCGGTACCAGCTCGCCTCGTCGATGCGCTGCTGCGCCGGCATCAGGTCGACGAACTCGTTCATCTCGCTCTTGAGGAAGGCCCAGCCGCGCTGGATGTGACGGATCAGGCTGTGGCTCTTGTACTGGGTGAGCACGCCGATGCGCCGCACGCCCGAGTTCAGGCAGTTGGACAGGGCGAAGTCGATGATGCGGAACTTGCCGCCGAAGTGCACCGCCGGCTTGGCGCGCAGGTCGGTGAGGCTCATCAGCCGGCTGCCGCGGCCGCCGGCGAGCACGAGCGCGACGGCACGTTTGGGCAGATCGAAGCCGAGGGCGAGGTCGTTGGGGGTCACCGGAATCTCCGCGAGCGCTGCGCCAGCTTACCGCAGCGGCGGTGCCGGGGCAGGCAATCTCCGGGGGTGCGCCACGACGGTGCGCCAGCCCGGGCGTGGAAATTGCATCGACTGCGCAGGCCGGGCGCTGTCGCGGTGCAAAATCGTGGCTGTGCCGGGTCCATGCCCTGCTGGAGACGAGAACGTGACCACCCCCGACCCTGCCGCGATGCGCGAGCTCATCGACGACCACCTCGTCAAGACGATAGGCGTGCCCGTCGAGCGCGCGGGGCCGATCGACCTGATGCTGGCCACCGCGCAGGTGGCCCGCGAGCAGCTGTCGCGCCGCTGGGTGGCCACCCGCGTGCGCGAGCGCTCGGCGGGCGCAAGGCGGGTCTATTACCTGTCGATGGAGTTCCTGATCGGCCGTTCGCTGGGCAATTCGCTCGCCGCCCTGGGCATCGAGGGTGAGGCCGGTCAGGCCTTGGGCGTGCACGCGCGCCGCCTCGAGGACGTCGCCGCCCGCGAGCCCGACGCCGCCCTGGGCAACGGCGGCCTGGGACGGCTGGCGGCATGCTTTCTCGATGCGATGGCCACGCTGGGCCTGCCCTCGTTCGGCTACGGCATCCGCTACGAGTACGGCATGTTCGCGCAGGAGATCCAGGACGGCTGCCAGGTGGAATACCCCGACCCCTGGCTGGCCGCCGGCACGCCCTGGGAGTTTCCGCGCGCCGGCCTCACCTACCCGGTGCGTTTTGGCGGCTGGGTCGAGCATCAGGCCGGGCGCAGCGTCTGGCGGCCGGCCGACGAGGTCGCGGCGCGCGCCTACGACATTGTCGTGCCCGGCCACGGCACCGAGCACGTGAGCACGTTGCGGCTGTGGCGCGCGGTCGCCCCCGAGCACATCGACCTGCATGCCTTCAACACCGGCGACTACGCGCGCGCGGCCGCAGTCAAGAACGCCTTCGAGAACATCTCGTGGGTGCTCTACCCCAACGACAGCACGCCGGCCGGCCGCGAGCTGCGGCTGCGCCAGGAGTACTTCTTCGTGGCCGCCTCGGTGCAGGACATCGTCGCGCGCCATCTCGAGGAGCACGGCACGCTCGCCAATCTGCACG
>JBILUW010000045.1:0-19234 GCA_044370795.1 Burkholderiaceae bacterium | reverse complement strand
CATGCGGTTGGTGCGCGCGATCTCGAGGCCGCGCATCAGCTTCTTGGCGTTGAAGGCGTTGAAGGCGCCGGCGCGCACGGAAGGGTCGTGGCCGAGGATCACGCACTCGACGCCCTCGATCACGCCTATCCCCACGACGAAGCCCGAGCCCACCGTGAAGTTCGAGCGCCAGGCGGCGAGCGGGCTGATCTCGAGGAAGGCCGAGTCGGGGTCGAGCACGCGGGCGATGCGCTCGCGCAGCGGCAGCTTGCCGCGCTTGCGCAGCCGCGCGACGGTCTCGGCGCCGCCGCCCTCGGCGGCTTCACGCTGCAGGGCGTCGAGTTCGGCGATCGCGGCGAGCATGTCGTCGCGGTTGCGGGCGTAGGCCTCGTCGCGGGCATCGAGGCGCGAGTCGAGCACGGGCATCGGCGGGCTCCGGTGCTACAGGTCGAAGGCGCGCTGGTAGGCCGGGCGCTGCGTGATGCCCTCCCAGTAGCGCGCGATGTTGGGTGTGAAGACCTCCTCGATGCCGAGCTCGCGCGCGAGCACCAGCGCGTAGCCGACGCAGATGTCGGCGATCGTGAAGCGCCCGGCGCACAGGTACTGCCGGTCGGCGGTGGCTTCCTCGACGCTGCGCATGCGCGCGAGGAACCACTTGCGGTAGTCGGTGGCCACCTGCGGGTTGCGGCGCTCCTCGGGCTCCAGGCGCGTGTAGCGCAGCACCAGCGTCTGCGGAAAGGTGAAGGTGGCATCGCTGCGGTGCAGCCAGTTCAGGTACTCGCCGTAGGCCGGCTCGTCGGGGCGCACGCCCAGCGGCGTGGGGCCGTAGCGGTCGACCAGGTACTGGCAGATGCCGGCCGACTCGGTCATCTTGAGGTCGCCGTCGACCAGGCAGGGAATGGTGCCCAGCGGGTTGATCTTCAGGTACTCCTTGTGCAGCACCCGCGGCGGGAAGGGCATCACGACCAGCTCGTGCGGCAGGTCCATCTCGAGCAGCGTCCAGAGTGGCCGCATCGAGCGGGCGCGCTTGCAGTGGTACAGGGTGAGGCTCATGGTGTCGTTCCTGGGGAGCGTTTCGGGGGGCGCGGGATCGGCGCGCGGCGGAAGGTTGGGCGATGGGCGCGGCCGGCGCACTCAGCGGCGCAGCAGCGCGTCGTTCTCGCGCCAGGGCGCAAGCTGCCCTTCGTAGACAGCGGGCCCCATGCGGAAGTGGGCGGCCTCCTCGAGGGTCTCGACGAAGGGCATGTCGGCCGGGTACAGGGCCTCGCCGCGCGGGCGCGCACCCGACTTCGACACGTGGCCCCACAGCGGGTGGCCCACCACCTCCTCGGCGATGGCCACCGCCTCGATGAGCTTGTCGAGGTCGTAGCCGGTGTGCACGCCCATCTCGTGGCAGAGGTCGACGAAATCCTCGGTGGGCACATGGCCCGCCGAGCGGCCGTTGCCGCAGTAGGGGCAGCCGCCCATGCCGCCGAGGCAGGTGTCGAACTCGCGCGCGCCCAGCTGCAGCGCCTCGTAGTAGCTGGCGAGCGTGGCGCCGCGCTGGTTGTGAAGGTGCAGATGGAAGTCGGTGACTGCCGGCCAGCGCTCGCGGATTTCGGTGATGGTCTCGCGCACCAGGTGCGGCAGGTTCCAGCCCATGGCCTCGAGCAGCGACACCCGGGTGACCGTGATGCCGGCCTGTGCCCAGCGGTCGATCATGAGCTCGAGCATCGCCATGCGCTGCTGACGGCTGAAGGCGCCCTCGAAGTTGGAGCCGAAGGGGTTGCCGATGGCCACCGAGGCGCGCTGCGCACCGGCGGCGCGGGCCGCGGCGATGCTCGCGTCCATCGCGGCGATCTGCTGGGCCTGCGTGCGGTTGTAGTTGCGCCGCGCGAAGGTGTCGCACATCTCGACGTGGCTGGAGGGCAGCCGGCCGCGGCGGCGCACGTCGAGCTTGGGATACCAGCGGTCGGCGCGCTCGAAGCCGGTCTTGTTGAAGAAGGCGGCGGTGTAGGTGACGCCCGGGCGCGGCACGAAGCGCTCGGCGATCTCGTCGATGCACGCCATCTGGGGCGTCCATTTGGGATGGGCGAACGAGCCGATGGAGATGACCTTCGCGCCGGTCTGGCCGAGGGCATCGAGCAGCCGCAGCTTGGCCTCGACCGGTATGGCCGCGCTCTCGATCTGCAGGCCTTCGCGCATCGTGTCGTCGGTGATGATGACCGACTCGGGCAGCAGGCTCATCGGATACGCCTTTCCAGGGCGGCGGCGGCCGCCGGCGCGGGGCGCGGCGCGCCCCTGCGGCACTGTAGCGCGGCCCGCGTCGGGCCAGCGCCGCGGCAATTCCAGGATGGCGCTTGCCGGCAGGCGGCCACGGCGCCGGCTCGCCGGGCTGCGGCGGCGGGCCGGCGGACCGACGCACCGCGGCCAAGGTTCAGCCGGGAAGGCGGGCCTGCTCCAGCCGATCGATCGCCCAGGCGACGTGCTCGCGCACCAGCGCGCTGGGGTCGTGCTCGCGCGCTCGCAGCGCCGCCAGAGCCGCGTCGCGGCCGGCCGCGCCGACGTTGCCCAGCGCCACGGCGAGGTTGCGCAGCCAGCGTTCGTGGCCGATGCGCCGGATCGCCGAGCCGGCCATGCGGGCCTCGAAGGTGGGGCCGTCCCAGGCGAAGAGGTCGGCAAGCGCGGCAGCGTCGAGCCCGTGCCTCGGCGCGAAATCGGGCACGGCCGCGGCCCGCGCATAGCGGTTCCAGGGGCACACGAGCTGACAGTCGTCGCAGCCATAGATGCGGTTGCCGATCGCTGGGCGCAGCGGCTCCGGTATCGGGCCGGCGAGCTCGATGGTCAGGTAGCTGATGCAGCGGCGGGCATCGAGCCGCCAGGGCGCGACGATCGCGCCGGTGGGACAGGCCTGCAGACAGCGCTCGCAGCTGCCGCAGTGCTCGCTCGCGGGCTGCGCGGCCGGCAGGGCCAGATCGGTGTAGAGCGTGCCAAGGAAGAACATCGAGCCGCGGTCGCGGTCGAGCAGCAGCGTGTGCTTGCCGCGCCAGCCCAGGCCGGCGCGCCGGGCGAGCTCGACCTCGAGCACCGGCGCCGAGTCGCAGAACACGCGCCCGCCAAGCGCTCCGGCCTCCTCACGCAGCCGCCGCGCCAGCCGCTCGAGACGGGCGCGCACCACCTTGTGATAGTCGCGGCCCAGCGCGTAGCGCGAGACATAGGCGCGCTCGTCGTCGGCCAGCGTGGCCCAGGCGCGATCGCGCCAGTCGGGATCGGCGGGCGCGTAGTCCATGGTCACCATGACCGCGCTCAGGGTGCCGGGCACCAGCTCGGCCGGACGCGCCCGGCGCATGCCGTGACGGGCCATATAATCCATCTCGCCGTGAAAGCCCGCGGCCAGCCACTGCGCGAGCCCGGGCTCGGCTTCGGCCAGATCGATGTCGGCGATGCCAGCCGAGGCAAAGCCCAGCTCGCGCGCCCAGCCCGTGATGCGCCCGGCAAGATCGGCTGACAAGGCCTCGCTCACGACCGTCCGCGTGCGCCGCCACGCACCTGCCCTGTCCCGCCCGGAACCCCCAGCCTCCCATGCCGTGCAACGCATGCCCGACGCCCGACGCAGACCCCGGTCAGGGCTTGCGGCTCGACCTTGCCGACGAGGCGGCGACGGCCGCCCTGGCGGGCCTGATCGCGCCCGGCATCGGCCCGGGCTTCGTGCTGCACCTGAGCGGCGACCTGGGTGCCGGCAAGACGACCTTCACGCGGGCACTGCTGCGCGCGCTTGGCCACACGGGTCGTGTGAGAAGCCCCACATTTACCCTTGCGGAACCGTATACTCTGTCGAGGTTCGATCTGTATCATTTTGATTTTTATCGGTTCTCGAATCCCGATGAGTGGCGCGATGCAGGCTTCGAAGAGGCGCTCGACGGCGATGTGGCGGCAGTGGTCGAATGGCCCGAGAAGGCCGGCGACAGCCTGCCCCGGCCCGACCTGCGCGTGCAGCTCGCGCCGCTGCCCGATCCCGGCGCGCGCCGGGCGCAACTGCTCGCAGGCACCGACCGGGGGCGCGCGTGTCTGAGCACCGTCGCCCGCGGCCTGGCCCTCGACGCGCCCGCCGGCATCTGCTGCTCGGAACCCTCGGCGCCCCCCTGCTGACCCTCGACGCGCGGCTTGCCCATGCGGCCGCCGTGCTGGCCGTGCGGGTCTGGCCGGCTCGCGAGTACACCCGCATCGCGATCGAGCTCGACGAGGAGCTCAGGCACACCGAGCTGGTGGTACCCGACCCGCCGCGTCTGGTGGTCGATCTCGAAGGGCTCGAACTCGACTCGGCGTTGCGCGAGCTGGTGGCCAAGGTGCGCACCGACGATCCCTACATCAGGCAGGTGCGCGTGGGCCAGTTCCGGCCGCGCGTGGTGCGCATGGTCTTCGACCTGAAGACCGAGGTGTCGCCGCAGGTGTTCACCCTGGCGCCCGTCGGCCAGTACGGCCACCGGCTGGTCATCGACCTGTACCCGGCGCTCGAGGATCCGCTGATCGCGCTGCTGCGCGAGGTGCAGCAGCGCGACGAGCAGACGCTCGCCGGACGCAGGCAGGCGCCGGCCGGGGCGCCCTCGGCCGGGCCCGCGACCCCGCCGACCACCGAGCCGCCGACCGCCGGACGCGAGAGCCGCGCCGGGCGCGATCCGGCGGCGGTCACGCGGCTGATCACGGTGGCCATCGATCCCGGGCACGGCGGCGAGGACCCGGGCGCGATCGGCCAGGGCGGCACCCGCGAGAAGGATGTGGTCCTGTCGATCGCCCGGCAGCTGCACGAGCTCATCTCGCAGGAGCCCGGAATGCGCGGCTTCCTGACCCGCGACGCCGACTACTTCGTGCCGCTGGCGCTGCGCGTGCAGAAGGCCCGTGCGGTCCAGGCCGACCTCTTCGTGTCGATCCATGCCGACGCCTTCGTGCGCCCCGACGCCCGCGGCGCCTCGGTCTATGTGCTGTCGCAGGGCGGCGCCTCGAGCACCGCGGCGCGCTGGATCGCCGACAAGGAGAACCAGGCCGACCTGATCGGCGGGGTCAATCTGGGCGGACGCAACCGCGAGGTGGCGCAACTGCTGCTGCAGCTTTCGACCGACTCGCAGATCCGCGATTCGAGCCAGTTCGCGCGGATGGTGCTCGGCGAACTCGGCGCGATCGGCCAGCTGCACAAGCCGGCGGTGGAACAGGCGGGCTTCGCGGTGCTCAAGGCGCCCGACATCCCGTCGGTGCTGGTCGAGACCGCATTCATCAGCAATCCGCAGGAAGAGCGCAGGCTCGCCGACCCCGCCTATCAGACGCGGATCGCGCGGGCCATCCACGCCAGCATCCGCCAGTACTTCCTCAGGCATCCGCCGCCGCCTCGTCTGCCCCAGACCTGAACGTGACCCGCACGCGGGCGCCACAGCCGTCGGGCCCGGCCCCGATGGAAACGCGGGCGCCATGCGACTGCGCGATTTCGCGCACGATGGGCAGGCCCAGGCCCGATCCTTCGGCCGAGACGCCCGGTGAGCGGTAGAAGCGCTCGAAGACGCGTTCGCGCTCGTCGGTTGCGATACCGGGGCCGCTGTCTTCGACCTCGACGAAGGGCGAGCCCTGAGTCTGGCCACAACGCACGGTGATGCGCCCTCCCGGCGGGGTGTAGCGGATGGCGTTGTCGACGAGGTTGGAGAGCATCTCGCGCAGCTGCCAGCGCGCGCCCGGCACGGCAGTCGGCTCGGTCTCGGCGCCGATATCCTGGCCGCGCGCCAGCGCCGGGTCGATATGCAGCGCCACCACCTCGTCGATCAGGTCGGCCAGCGGCACGGTCTGCGCCGCGGAGGCCTCGAACGTGCTCTGGTCGGCTCGGCTGAGCGTGAGCAGCTGCTGGGCCAGACGCGCCAGGCGATCATGGGCGCGCTGCGCGAGCGTGAGCCGCTGCTCGAGCGAAGCCAGCTCGGCCGGCCGCTCGGCGGCGGGGCTGCCCGGCAAGCGCCGCACCTGCGCGAGCGCGAGCTCGAGCTGGCCCTTGACGCCGGTCAGCGGGGTACGCAGCTGATGGGCCGCATTCTCGACGAAGCGGCGCTGCGCGTCGCGACTTTCGGCCAGGCGCCCGAAGAGCCGGTTCAGGGCGTCGGCGAGCGGCCGCACCTCGGCCGGGGTCTGGGTTGCCGCCAGCGGCGTGAGATCGGCGGGCGAGCGCTCGGCCAGCTGGTGCGTGAGGCGGGCGAGCGGCTGCAAGGCCTTGCGGATGGCGAACAGGCACAGCGTTATCGTGAGGCCCAGCAGCAGCATGTCCTCGGCCAGCAGCGACGAATGCAGATTGCGCAGCAGGCTGTCGCGCTTGCGCCGGGTTTCGGCGACAACCACGGTGAGCACGCCGGCATCGGTGTCGATCACCGCACGCACCGCCCGCATCGGACGGCCATCGACCGTCAGGTCGTAGAAGGCCGCATCGGCATCGTCGGCTGGCAGCGCCAGGGCCGGATTGCCGCCCAGCTGCTGACCGGCGGGGCCGACCAGCCGGAACTCGACAGCATCGACAGGATCGGCCAGCAGCGCCTTGAGGCGCTCGGACGGCACGCGGATGGTGCCCGCCAGGTCGCCCGGGCGCACGCTCTCGCCGATGGCCACGGCGCTGTTGAGCAGCACCCGGTCGAAGGCCTCGTCGACGGTGCGATCGATGGAACGGTAGTCGAGGGCCGCGGCGAAGATCACCACCTGCAGCAGCGGCAGCACCAGCCAGACCAGCAGCCGGGTGCGCACGCTCATGGCCACCAGGCTGGCGCGCAGGCCGCGCGCCCCCCCGGCGGCAGACCCCGGCTCAGCCATCGGGCGCGCGCTCGAGCCGGTAGCCGACACCCCGGACGGTGCGGATGGCCACCCCGGTGTCCTCGATCTTGCCGCGCAGCCGCGACACGTAGACCTCGATGGCATTGGGCGCGATGTTGTCGTCCCAGCCGCTGATGGCCTGCAGCAGCTTGTCCTTGCGCACGACGGTCTCGGCGTGAAGCATCAGGTACTCGAGGATCGACCACTCGCGCGGCGTGAGCTCGATCGAGCGGCCGGCGGCGCGAACCACCCTGGCCGCGCGGTCGAGCTCCAGACCCAGGAACCCGAGCGAGCTCGAGCCCACCGATCCGGTGCGCCGGATCAGAACCCGGCAGCGGGCGACCAGTTCGCGCAGCTCGAAGGGCTTGACCATGTAGTCGTCGGCGCCGCGCTCGAGGCCCTCGATGCGGTCGTCGAGGCCGTCGCGCGCGGTGAGCACCAGCACCGGTACGCCGGCGCGGTCGCCGTGGCCGCGGCGCAGCGAGGACAGGAACTGCAGACCGTCGCGCCCCGGCAGGCCCAGATCGAGGACGACGAGATCGAAGTGCTCGGTGGCGATCGCGGTTTCGGCCGACTCGGCGCTGGCCACGGCATCGACCACGAAACCGGCGTCGCGCAGCCCGCTGGCGACGACATCGGCGACCAGCGAGTCATCCTCGACGAGCAGGATCCGCACGACGGCCCCTCAGGTGACGCAGCACTTCCCAGAGCGCCGGCAGCGCCGGCACCACGATGAACGCGAGGGTGACCCACGAGAAGTTCGCCTTCACCCACTCGGTGTTGCCGACCACATAGCCCAGCGGCACCAGCGTGCCGACCCACAGCAGCGCGCCGACCACGTTGTACAGCGCAAAGCGCGGGTAGCGCATGTGGGCCAGCCCGGCGACGAAGGGCGCGAAGGTACGCACGAAGGGCAGGAAACGCGCGATGACGATGGTGATCGGGCCGTGACGCTCATAGAAGTCGCGGGTGCGCTCGAACGCGGCCCGGTTGAACCAGCGCGACTGCTCCCAGGCGAACACCCGCGGGCCGCACCATCGGCCCACCGCGTAGTTGACGGCGTCGCCAAGGATGGCCGCGACCACGAGCGTGAGCATCAGGCCGGGCAGGTGCATGCCGCCCACCCCGGCGATGGCGCCGGCGGCAAAGAGCAGCGAATCGCCGGGCAGAAAGGGCATGACGACCAGCCCGGTCTCGACGAAGACGATGAGAAAGAGGATCAGGTAGACCCACCCGCCATGGTCGCGCACCACCTCGACGAGGTGGCGGTCGAGGTGCAGGAAGACGTCGATCAGCTGGCTGGCATCCATCCGCCGATGATACCCGCCGATATAATCGGAACCCTCGCCGCCCCATGCCGGCCGGCGCCACGCGCGCCGGCCCCGCCCCGCCCGCCCGTGCCAGCCGATCGCCTCGCCCGCCCCCGGCCGATCCTGCCGCTGCCCGACCTGCTGGTGAGCCAGATCGCGGCGGGCGAGGTCGTCGAGCGACCGGCCTCGGTGGTCAAGGAGCTGCTCGAGAACGCCATCGATGCCGGCGCCACGCGCATCGAGGTGCGCCTCGAGGAAGGCGGCGTGCGCCGCATCGCGATTGCCGACGACGGCTGGGGCATCCCGGCCGCCGAACTGCCGCTCGCGCTGCAGCGCCACGCCACCAGCAAGATCGCCAGCCTCGGCGAACTCGAGCGTGTGGCCACGCTGGGCTTTCGCGGCGAGGCGCTGGCCTCGATCGCCTCGGTGGCGCGGGTGCGCATCACCAGCCGCACCGCCGACGCCGACCATGCGATCGCCTGGGACAGCCTCGCCGGGGCGCCCGAGCCGGCCGCGGGCCGACCCGGCACCACCCTCGAGGTCATCGACCTCTACAGCGCCACGCCGGCGCGCCGCAAGTTCCTGCGCAGCGCCGCCACCGAGACCGCGCACTGCGTCGATGCGCTGCGCCGGGTGGCGCTCGCGCACCCGGAGATCGCGTTCAGCCTGAGCGTCGACGGGCGGCCCACCCTGTCGTGGCCGGCAGCCGACTGGATAGGCCGTGCGCTGGCCGGCCTGGGCGAAGACACCCGCGAAGCTCACCGCGTGCTCGAGCGCGAGGCCGGGCCGCTGCTCCTGCGCGGCCTGCTCGGGTTGCCCACCGCCGCACGCGGCCGCGCCGACCGGCAGTACGTCTGCGTCAACGGCCGCTTCGTGCGCGACCGCCTGCTCGGCCACGCGGCCCGCCAGGCCTACGCCGACCTGCTGCACGGCGACCGCCATCCGTCGTACGCCCTGTTCCTGACGATCGATCCGGCCCTGGTCGACGTCAACGTCCATCCGGCCAAGACCGAGGTGCGCTTTCGCGACGCGCAGGCCGTGCATCGGGCGCTGTTCGTGGCGATCCAGGACTGCGTGCGCGCCGGCGCCGCAGCCCATCCGGCGCTGGCGCCCGACGCAGCGTCGCTCGCCGATGGCAGCATGCGCGCGGGCATCGAGGCGGCATCACCCGTTCGCTTCGGGTCGCCCGCCTGGCGTGCGCCCGGTGCCGCGCAGTCGGCGCTGGCGCTTGCCTTCGGCGCCCCCGATCGTCTGGCGGGTGGCGCGCTGGCCGATGCCACCCGACCAGCCTGGCCACACGTGGCCGAGCCGCTCGGGGCGCCGGCAACGCAGCCTCAGGCATCGCCCCCCGACGGCGCGACCATGCCGCCGCTCGGCTATGCCCTGGGCCAGCTGCACGGCATCTACATCCTGGCGCAGAATGCCCGCGGGCTGGTCATCGTCGACATGCACGCGGCCCACGAGCGGGTGGTGTTCGAGAAGCTCAAGGCCACGCTCGATGCCGGCCCGGCGCCGGTGCAGACGCTGCTGATCCCGGCCAGCCTGCGCGCCGATCCCCTCGACATCCGCGTGGTCGAGGAATCGGCCGACGCCATCGCCACCCTGGGGCTCGACGTCTCGGTGCTCGGGCCGGCGCTGCTCGCCGTACGCGGCGTGCCGGCCTGCCTGGCCGATGCCGACCCGGCTTCGCTCGCGCGCAGCGTGATCGCCGAACTGCGCGAGGTCGGCAGCTCGCGCGCCCTCACCGAGCGGCGCAACGAGACGCTCGCCACCATGGCCTGCCACGCCGCGGTGCGGGCCAACCGCCGGCTGACGCTGCCCGAGATGAACGCGCTGCTGCGCGACATGGAGAACACCGCGGGCGCCGACCAGTGCAACCACGGCCGTCCCACCTGGATCCAGATCGGCACCGGCGAACTCGACGGCTGGTTCCTGCGCGGGCGGTGAACCGCATGGCGTGCCTGCGCGCAACCGCCCTGCTGCTGGCGGTGCTGCTGACATCGGCGCCGCCGCTGGCCGTGGCTTCCGACCGGCCCGACGCGCCGGAGCCCGCCTCCGAGCGGGCGTCGCGCAGCCTGGCGCGCGGGGCGCGCGACATGGTGGCCGCCGCGCATCCGCTGGCCGTCGATGCCGCCGTGGCCATGCTGGCGCGTGGCGGATCGGCCCTGGATGCCGCGATCGCCGCCCAAATGGTGCTCAATGTCGTCGAACCGCAGTCTTCCGGCATCGGCGGAGGCGGGTTTCTGATTCACTACGAGCGTGCCACCGGCAGCATTCGCGCCTACGACGGCCGCGAGACGGCGCCGGCTGCAGCCGACCCCCGGCAGTTTCTCGACGCGACCGGCAAGCCCCTGCCCTGGACCGTTGCGGTTGACGGCGGCCTGGCGGTGGGGGTGCCGGGGCTTGCGCGCATGCTCGAGCTCGCCCATCGCCGCCATGGCCGGCTGCCCTGGGCGGCGCTCTTCGACGATGCGATCCGGATCGCCGAGCAGGGATTTCCCATGAGCCGCCGCACCCACCAGCAGGCGCAGGCGGCCGCGGCAAGGCTGCGCGCGCAGGGCGATCCGGTGGCCTCCTGGCTGCTCGAGCCCGACGGGCGCGCCCGCGCGGCCGGCAGCGTGCTGCGCAATCCCGAACTCGCCGCCACCTTCCGGCGGCTGGCGACCGAGGGGGCCGTCGCGCTGCATGAGGGCGAGATCGCCCGCGCGATCGTCGCCAAGGTCACGAGCCATCCGCGCAGCCCGGGCCGGCTGGCAGCGCCCGACCTCGCCGGCTACGCGGCCCGCGAGCGCGAGGCGCTGTGCGGGCTCTACCGCGGCCACCGGATCTGCGGCATGGGTCCGCCCTCGGCCGGCGCGCTGGTGGTGCTCCAGACCCTGGGCATGCTCGAGCACCACCCGCTGGGCGGGCTGCGTGCCGGCGACCTCGACGCGGTGCACCTGGTGAGCGAGGCGCTGCGGCTGGCCTATGCCGATCGGGCGGTGCACATGGCCGATGCCGACTTCGTGCCCGTGCCGGTGGCCGGCCTGCTCGACGCCGGCTACCTGCGCGAGCGCGCCGCGCTGATCCGGCCCGATCGGGCGATGGGCGAGGCACGCGCCGGCCGGCCGCCCGGCGCGGCCGCCCGCGCGGCGCTCGATCAGGGCCTCGACCTGCCGGCAACCACCCACCTGTCGGTGGTCGATGCCCGCGGCGATGCGGTGGCCCTCACCAGCTCGATCGAGAACGGCCTGGGCAGCCTGCAGATGGTCCACGGCTTTCTGCTCAACAACCAGCTCACCGACTTCGCGTGGCTGCCCGCCGATGCCGACGGCAGGCCGGCGGCCAACGCGCTGGCGCCTGGCACGCGGCCGCGCAGCACCATGGCGCCCACGCTCGTGTTCGCGCCCTCGGGCGAGCTGCGCGCGGTCCTGGGTTCGCCGGGCGGGCCGGCCATCGCGATGTACGTGGTCAAGACCCTCGTGGGCCTCATCGACTGGGGGCTCGACATCCAGCAGGCGATCGACCTGCCCAACTTCGGTGCGGCTGGTTCGGCCGCCACCCTGCTCGAGCGCGGCACGCCGCTCGCCGCCCTGGCGCCGGCGCTGCAGGCACGCGGCCACGAGGTGAGGATCGTCGAGCTCGCCAGCGGCCTGCACGGCATCGTGGCCACCGGCAGCGGCGCGCGCGATGGCGGTACGCACGACGGCAGCGCCCGCGTCGCCAGCGGCACGGCCGCACCGGCCACGCTCTGGACCGGCGGCGCCGACCCCAGGCGCGACGGCGTGGCCCGAGGCAGCCCATGAGCGCGGCCACCGGCGGTCGCGCCGCCGGCGGGCCGGCCGCGCCGGTCCCGGACCCGCAGGCGCCCCGCGCCCCGGCTGCGGCCGCACGCGCGCCGGCGGTGCTGCTGCTCGGGCCGACCGCCTCGGGCAAGACCGCGGCGGCGCTCGCCCTGGCGCGCCGCCGCCCGATCGAGATCGTGAGCGTCGACTCGGCGCTGGTCTATCGGGGCATGGACATCGGCACCGCCAAGCCCAGCCCCGCCGAGCGCGCCGCGGTGCCCCATCACCTGATCGACATCGCCGACCCCACCGAGCCCTACTCGGCGGCGCGCTTCGCCGACGACGCGTGCCGCCTGATCGACGAGATCGGCGCGCGCGGGCGCCTGCCGGTGCTGGTCGGCGGCACCATGCTCTACGCGAAGGCGCTGCTCGAGGGCCTGCACGAGCTGCCGCGCGCCAACGCCGCGCTGCGCGCCCGGCTCGACGAGCAGGCCGCGCACCTGGGCTGGCCGGCCCTGCACGCGCGGCTGGCGCGCCTCGATCCGCCCACCGCGGCCCGCCTCGCCCCCCTCGACGCGCAGCGCATCCAGCGCGCGCTCGAGGTCATCGAACTGACGGGCGAGCCGCTGTCGGCCAGGCTGGCGCGCCCGGCCGAAGGCGGACGCACGCTGCCGGTGATCGCGCTCGAACCTGCCGAGCGCGCCGGGCTGCACGCCCGGATCGCGCAGCGGCTCGATGCGATGCTCGCCGGCGGTCTGGTGGCCGAGGTCGAGCGCCTGCGCCAGCGCGGCGATCTGCACCTCGGGCTGCCGGCGATGCGCTGCGTCGGCTACCGTCAGGTCTGGGAACATCTGGACGGGGCAGGCGACGCCGCCAGCCTCAGGGAACGGGCGATCGCCGCCACCCGGCAGCTCGCCAAACGGCAACTGACCTGGCTGCGGGCGATGCCCGAGCGGCACGTGGTCGACTGCCTGCGCGCCGACGCCGCCGAGCGCGTCGGCCAACTCGTCGAGGAACTCGCATGAATCCGATCGGCATGGTGGGACTGGGGCGCATGGGCGCCAACATGGCGCGGCGGCTGGCGCGCGCGGGCGTGCCCGTGCACGGCCACGACGAGGCGCCGGCGGCGCGCGCCGCGCTGGGCGACGAGCCCGGGGTGCGGCTGCACGCCACGCTGGCCTCGCTCGCGGAGGGGCTGCGCGGCGCCACGCCCGCCGGCGAGCCGCTGCTGGTGTGGCTGATGCTGCCAGCCGGCGAGCCGACAGAACAGACGCTCATGGCAGCCGCGGGGCTGCTGCGGCCCGGCGACCTGATCGTCGAGGGCGGCAATGCCAACTACCGCGACTCGCAGCGGCGGGCGGGCGCGCTCGGCCAGGCCGGCGTGCGCTTCGTCGACTGCGGCGTGTCGGGCGGCATCTGGGGGCTGGAGAAAGGCTACTGCCTGAGCCTGGGCGGCAGCGACGACGCGGTCGCGGCCCTGGCGCCCTACGTCCGGGCGCTGGCGCCGGCCCCCGACGCCGGCTGGCTGCACTGCGGCCCGAGCGGCGCGGGCCACTTCGTCAAGATGATCCACAACGGCATCGAGTACGGCATGATGCAGGCCATCGCCGAGGGCTTCGCGCTGCTCGGCGGGCGCCGCGATCTCGAACTGCCGCTGGCCGACATCGCCGAGCTGTGGCGCCATGGCAGCGTGGTGCGCTCGTGGCTGCTCGACCTCACCGCCGGCGCACTCGCCGAGCCGCACGCGGCCGATGCGCTCGCCCCGGTGGTGGCCGATTCCGGCGAGGGCCGCTGGACGCTCGAGGAGGCCATCCGCCAGGGGACGCCGGCGCCGGTGATCGCGGCCTCGCTGATGAGCCGCTTCGACTCGCAGGGCGCCGCCGACCCCGCCAACCGGCTGCTCGCGCTGATGCGCCAGGCCTTCGGCGGCCATGCGGTGCAGCGCGGGCAGGCGGCGCCATGAGCCGCCACGCCACCCCGGCGCTGCTGCTGATGGGGGTGTCGGGCAGCGGCAAGACCACGGTGGGCGCCGCGCTGGCCGAGCGGCTGGGCTGGCGGTTCGCCGATGGCGACGACTACCACCCACCGGCCAACGTCGCCAAGATGCGCGCGGGCACGCCGCTGGACGATACCGACCGCGAACCCTGGCTCGAGCGGCTCAACGCGCTGCTGCGCCACAGCGCGGCGCGCGGCGAACCGGTGGTGCTCGCCTGCTCGGCGCTGCGCGGGCGCTACCGGGCGCGGCTGGCCGACCGCGTGCCCGGACTGCGGGTGGCGCACCTGGCCGGCACCCAGGCGCTGATCGAGGCGCGGGTGGCGGCGCGTCAGCACCGCTACATGCCGGCATCGCTGCTGGCCAGCCAGTACGCGACGCTCGAGCCGCCCGCCGACGGCTGGGTGATCGACGTGGCGCAGCCGCTGCCGGCGATCGTCGCCGATCTGGCCGCGAGGCTCAGCCCGAGCCGATGACCCCCGCGGCGCGCAGCTCGGCGATCGCCGCGTCGGTGAGCCCCCAGCCACCGAGCACCGCCTCGGTGTCGGCCCCGGGCACGGCCGGCGGCATGGGTGTGGCCGCCGGGGTGCGCGAAAACCGCGGCGCGGGCGCCGGCTGCACGACGCCAGCCACATCGACGAAGGTGCCGCGGGCGCGGTTGTGCGCGTGCTGCGGCGCCTCGTCCCAGTCGAGCACCGGCGCGAAGCAGGCGTCGCTGCCCTCGAGCAGCGCGCACCATTCGTCGCGCGTGCGGGTGCGGAATACGTCGGCGAGCCGGTGCTTGAGCACCGGCCAGCGGGCGGCGTCGAGCTGGGCATCGAAGGCGGGATCGTCGATGCCGCACAGCTCGCGCAGCTTCGCGTAGAACTGCGGCTCGATCGCCCCGATCGCGACGTGCTTGCCGTCGGCGCAGGCGTAGGTGTCGTAGAAGTGCGCGCCGCCGTCGAGCAGGTTTTCGCCGCGCGCGGTGCTCCAGACGCCACGTGCGCGCATGCCGTACATCATGGCCGACAGCATCGCGGTGCCGTCGGTCATGGCGGCGTCGACCACCTGCCCCTTGCCCGACTGCCGGGCCTCATGCAGCGCGCACATCACGCCGAACGCGAGCAGCATGCCGCCGCCGCCGAAGTCGCCGATGTAGTTGAGCGGCACCGAGGGCTTGCCGCCGGCCGGGCCGATGGCCGCGAGCGCACCGGCGATCGCGATGTAGTTGATGTCGTGGCCGGCGGCCTGCGACAGCGGACCGTGCTGGCCCCAGCCGGTCATGCGACCGTAGACCAGGCGCGGGTTGCGCGCCAGGCAGACGTCGGGGCCCAGGCCCAGCCGCTCCATGACGCCCGGCCGGAAGCCTTCGATGAGAATGTCGGCGCGCTCGACGAGCGCCAGCACGGCCTGCGGGCCGCCCGGCTTGCGCAGGTCGAGGCTCACCGAGCGACGGCCGCGGGCGAGCACGTCGTAGCGCTCGGCGCCGGCTGCGCGCCGGCCGCCGGCCGTCGGCGGCCGATCGATGCGGATGACTTCGGCGCCGAGATCGGCGAGCGCCATTGCGCAGAACGGGCCGGGGCCGATCCCGACCATCTCGATCACCTTCAGACCCGCGAGCGGACCAGCCATGCGCACCCCTTCCGCCGGACTCCCGGCCATGTGGATGCGACAATGCTGGGCGCGGCCGCGCGCGGGCGCATCGTCGAAATCGACGAGCCCGCAGCGCGCCGCCGCGATCCCGAGACACCCCAGCCAGGAGCCTTGCATGAACGTCCACGAAGCCGTCGCCAGCCGGCGTTCGATCCGCGCCTTTCTCGACAAGCCGGTCGACGGCGCCGTCATCCGCCGCGTGCTGGCGGCAGCCGCCCGCTCCGCATCCGGCGGCAACCTGCAGCCCTGGCACATCGACGTGATCGGCGGCGATGCGCTCGCCGAACTCAAGACCCTCATGCGCACGCGCGTGGTCGAGGCGCCCGGCGGCGACGAGACCAAGGACTACAGCATCTACCCGCCCGAACTGGTGGCGCCCTACCGCGATCGCCGCTTCCAGGTTGGCGAGGACATGTACGCGATCCTCGATGTGCCGCGCGAGGACAAGGCCGGCCGCATGGCCTGGTTCGCCCGCAACTACCAGTTCTTCGGCGCGCCGCTGGCGCTGTTCTGCACCGTCGACCGGCGCATGGGTCTGCCGCAGTGGTCCGACCTCGGCATGTATCTGCAGACCGTGATGCTGCTGCTGCGCGAGGAAGGCCTCGACAGCTGTGCCCAGGAGTGCTGGGCGATCTATCCCCAGACCATCACGCGCTTCCTGGGCACGCCGCCCGAGCGCATGCTGTTCACCGGCATGGCGATCGGCTGGCGCGACGAGGCCCATCCGATCAACCAGCTGGTCACGCGCCGCGCGCCGCTCGACGAGTTCGCGAGCTTCCGCGGCATCTGAGGCGCCGGCCACCGGTCGGGCGCGACGCGCCTGGCCGCCGGCTTGCGGCGTCAGCCGGCCCACCATCACGCAACCCAGACCGACAACACCCACCCAAGACGGAGACTTTCGATGCACGACAACCGGACACCGCTCCCCGCCGGCCCGACCGACACCGGCCGCCGCGACGCGCTGCGCGCCGCTGGCGCCGCGCTGGCCGCCGCCGCGCTGCCCGCCACCGCAGGCGCGCAGGCCACCGCCGGCGCCCCGGTCAACCCGCCCTTCGACACCGTGCGGCTGGTCACGGGCTTTGCCCCGGGCGGCACCTCCGACACCCTGTGCCGACGGGTTGCCGACCGGCTGCGTGGCAGCTACGCCCGCACCGCGGTGGTCGAGAACCGCACCGGCGCCGGCGGCCAGGTCGCCATCGACCTGATGCGCGCCGCCCCGCGCGACGGCAGCGTGATCCTGCAGACGCCGGCGTCGATGCTGATGATCTACCCGCACATCTACCGCAAGCTGCCCTACAACCCCTTCGAGGACATCTCGCCGGTGTCGCTCGCCTGCCGCTTCGAGTTCGGCTTCGCGGTCGGCCCCATGGTTCCGGCCTCGGTGCGCACGGTCGCCGACTTCCTCGCCTGGGCCAAGGCCAACCCCGCCCAGGCCAACTACGGCTCGCCGGCGGCGGGTTCGGTGCCGCACTTCATCGGGGCGCTGCTCGAGCGGGCCGGCGGCGTCGAGCTCAAGCACGTGGCCTTCCGCGGCACGCAGCCGGCCATCCTCGACATGATCGGCGGGCAGATCGCGGCGGTGTCGGGCCCGGTGGGCGAGTTCACGCAGCACGTGGCCGCCGGCAAGTGCCGGCTGATCGCCACCTCGTCGGCGCAGCGCTCGCGCTTCGCGCCCGATGTGCCCACCTTCGCCGAGCAGGGCCTGCGCGACCTGGTGTTTCGCGAGTGGTTCGGCTTCTTCCTGCCGGGCAAGCCGGCGCCCGAGGTGCTCGCGCGCGCCAACGCGGCGCTACGCGAGGCGCTCGCCGCCCGCGAGGTGATCGACGGCCTGGCGATGATGGGCCTGGAGGCAACCTCCTCGACCCCGGACGAGCTGCGCACGCAACTGCGCAACGATCACGACCGCTGGGGGCCGATCGTCAAGACCATCGGCTTCACCGCCGACTCCTGAGGCGAGCCGACGCCGCGCGCGCCGCGATTGCCGGGGCGCGCCGGATCCGCCCGCGTGGCGACGCCAGCCACGCGCGAGCCGGCCGGTGCCTCAGTCGGTGCGGGCGCCGGCCTCGAACCAGCGCCGGATGAGGTCGCGCTCGTCGTCGGTGATGCCGGTGGCGTTGTTCATCGGCATCAGCTTGAGCACCACCGTCTGCTGATAAACCGCCTGGGCGTGCTGGCGCAGCGCGTCGGGGGTGTGCAGCGCGACGTTCTTGGTGGCCACCTGCGCGTTGTGGCAGGTGACACACCGCTGCTCGATGACGGGCTGCACCTGCGCCATGGTCACCGGCTGGCCCGCGGCGGCCTGCCGCCTGGCCTTCTGTTCGGCGGTGGGCGCCGCCGGCGCGAGCCACAGCGCGAGGCCCACGATGATGGCGGTGCCCGCCACCGCATGCTCCCAGGGCGTGCGCCGACCCTGCACATGCGCCCGGTGGCGCGCGACGAAGCTGTGCCGGATGAGCGCGCCGGCGAGCATCAGCAGGCACAGCACGATCCAGTTGTTCGGCCCCTGCACCAGCCAGCCGTAGTGGTTGGAGAGCATGGCCACGATGACGGGCAGCGTGAAGTAGGTGTTGTGCACACTGCGCTGCTTGCCGCGCCGGCCGTGGATGGGGTCGGGCGACTCGCCGGCACGCAGGCTGGCGATGACCTTGCGCTGGCCCGGGATGATCCAGAAGAACACGTTGGCGCTCATCGCCGTGGCCATCATGGCGCCGACCAGCACGAAGGCCGCGCGTCCGGCGAACAGGCGGCAGGCGAGCCAGGCCGCGAGCACCACCAGCACCGTGACGGCCACACCGACCACCAGATCGCCGCGCTCGCCACCGCCGAACAGCCGGCAGATCGCGTCGTAGAGCAGCCAGAAGACCCCCAGGAAGGCGAGCGCGGCGACCACCGCGGCGCCGGGCGACCAGTCGTGCACCGCGCGATCGACCAGGAAGGTGCCGGGGTTGAACAGGTAGAGCACCGTGAGCAGCGCGAAACCGGTGAGCCAGGTGGAGTAGCTCTCCCAGTACGACCAGTGCAGCCGCTGCGGGATGGGCAGCCAGCGCGGCGCGAGCATGTACTTGTTCGAGTGGTAGAAGCCGCCGCCGTGCACGGCCCACATCTCGCCGTCGACGCCCTTGGCGCGCAGATCGTCGTGCTCGGGCGCATTCAGGCTGTTGTCGAGCATCACGAAGTAGAACGACGAGCCGACCCAGGCCATCGCGGTGATGACGTGAGCCCAGCGCAGCAGCAGATTGAGGACGTCGAGCAGGTAAGCGGTATCCAAGGGGGGCTCCGGGCGTCGCGCGGTGCGGCCATTCTATCGGGGGCGGCATGGCGCCGGCGGTTTGCGCACCCCGCGCCGCTTGCATACAGTTCGGAGCCGGTGCGGCGCCCGCCGACGGACCCGCCCGCGTCGCCTCCCCCAGCCAACCCCCGAGCCAGGCAGACCCCATGAGCACCGCCCGCTATCCGCGCGACCTCCGCGGCCACGGCCGCACCCCCCCGCAGGCCGGCTGGCCCGGCCGGGCCCGCGTCGCCGTGCAGTTCGTCCTCAACTACGAGGAGGGCGGCGAGAACTCGGTGCTGCACGGCGATGCCGGCAGCGAGCAGTTCCTCTCCGAGATGTTCAACCCGGCCGCCTATCCGGCACGCCACCTGAGCATGGAGGGCGTCTACGAATACGGCTCGCGGGTGGGCGTGTGGCGCATCCTGCGCGAGTTCGAGCGCCGCGGCCTGCCGCTGACGGTGTTCGGCGTGTCGAT
>JBILUW010000237.1:0-6044 GCA_044370795.1 Burkholderiaceae bacterium | reverse complement strand
GAACTCGGCCACGAGATCGCCTGCCACGGCTGGCGCTGGATTCACTACCAGGGCCTCGACGAGGCGATCGAGCGCGAGCACATGGCGCGCGGCATGGCCATCATCGCCGCCCTGACCGGCGACGGCAGCGCCGACGGGCGCGGTGCGCGCGCGCTGCACGGCGCGGGCTGGTACACCGGTCGCGACAGCCCGAACACCCGCCGCCTGGTGGCCGACTTCGGCGGCTTCGAGTACGACAGCGACTACTACGGCGACGACCTGCCCTTCTGGTTGCAGGTGCGCCGCACCGACGGCAGCCTCGCCCCGCATCTGGTCGTGCCCTACACCCTCGACTGCAACGACATGCGCTTCGCGCTGCCGCAGGGCTACAGCCACGGCGACGAGTTCTTCGAGTACCTGCGCGATGCCTTCGACGTGCACTACGCCGAGGGCGACGAGCGGCCCTCGATGATGAGCATCGGCATGCACTGCCGGCTGCTCGGACGCCCGGGCCGCATGCGCGCGCTGCAGCGCTTCCTCGACCACGTGCAGTCGCACGACCGGGTCTGGATCACCCGGCGCATCGACATCGCGCGGCACTGGAAGGCCACGCATGCGTTCGACGCCGCGACCGCGTTCGTCTGGGAGTGAGGCGATGAGTGCGTCGATCGCCCCGGATCCCGCGGCCGCGCTCGCGCGCCTGAACGCCGCCGACGAGGCCGGCTTCGTCGCGCTGCTCGACGGCGTCTACGAACACTCGCCCTGGATCGCGCAGCGGGCCGCCGCCGCCCGGCCGTGCGCCAGCCTCGCGCACCTGAAGCGCGCGCTGGTGGAGGCGGTGCGCAAGGCGAGCCGCGACGAGCAACTCGCGCTGATCCGCGCCCACCCCGAGCTCGCCGGCCGCGCGATGGTCGCGCGCACCCTCACCGCCGAGTCGACCACCGAGCAGAACAGGGCCGGCCTGACCGCGTGCACCCCCGAGGAATTCGCCACGCTGCAGCGCCTGAACGCCGCCTACAACGCGAAGTTCGGCTTCCCCTTCATTCTGGCGGTGCGCGGGCCGCGCGGCGCCGGCCTCACGCGCACGGCGATCATCGCCGCCTTCGAGCGACGCCTGCACGGCACGCCCGACTTCGAATTCGCCGAGAGCCTGCGCAACATCCACCGCATCGCCGAGATCCGGATCGCCGAGAAGTGCGGCGAGACCATCGACCAGGGCGAGCGGGTATGGGACTGGGCGCAGGCGCTCGCCGAACACAGCGACCCGGGCTTTGCCGAGCGCGGCGAACTCACCGTCACTTACCTGACGCCCGCCCACCTGGCCTGCGCGGCCCAGCTGCAGGCCGGGATGCGGGAGTGCGGCTTCGACGAGGTCGGGCGCGATGCGGTGGGCAATGTGGTGGGCGTCTACCACGGCGCCGATCCGACGGCCCGGCGCCTGCTCACCGGCAGCCACTACGACACCGTGCGCAACGGCGGCCGCTACGACGGGCGTCTGGGCATCCTGGTGCCGATGGCCTGCGTGCGCGCCCTGAGCGCCCAGGGCCGCCGCCTGCCTTTCGGCATCGAGGTGGTGGGCTTCGCGGAAGAAGAGGGCCAGCGCTACAAGGCGACCTTCCTCGGCTCGGGCGCGCTCACCGGCAGCTTCGATGCGGCCTGGCTCGAGCAGACCGACGCGCAGGGCGTGCCGATGGCCGACGCGATGCGCGCCGCCGGCCTGCCGGGCACCCTCGAGGCGATCGCCGGCTGCCGGCGCGACGCCGCCCGCTACCTCGGTTTCGTCGAGGTGCATATCGAGCAGGGCCCGGTGCTCGACGACCTCGACCTGCCGCTGGGCGTGGTCACCTCGATCAACGGCAGCGCCCGCTACCTCGGCGAATTCGTCGGCGTCGCCAGCCACGCCGGCACCACCCCGATGGACCGGCGCCGCGATGCGGCCACCGCCGCGGCCGAACTCGCGCTGCGGGTGGAGTCGCGCGCCGCCGGCGACCCGGGAGCGGTGGGCACGGTGGGTCTGCTGGCGGTACCCGACGGTTCGATCAACGTGGTGCCCGGGCGCTGTCGCTTCAGCCTCGACCTGCGCGCCCCCACCGACGCGCAGCGCGACGCGCTGGTTGCCGACGTGCTCGCCGCCGCGCACGACATCGCGCAGCGTCGCGGTCTGCAGCTGCAGCTGGAGCGCACGATGATCGCGGCGGCCGCCCCCAGCGAGCCGGCCCTGCAGGCGCGCTGGGAGCGCGCGGTGTCGGCGCTCGGCCTGCCGGTCTACCAGCTGCCCAGCGGCGCCGGCCACGACGCGATGCAGCTGCATCGCGTGATGCCGCAGGCGATGCTGTTCGTGCGCGGCCAGAACGCGGGCATCAGCCACAACCCGCTCGAGTCGATCACCGCGCACGATGCCGAGCTGTGCGTGCGCGCCTTCGACGCGCTGCTCGCCGATCTCGCCGCCGACCCGGCAGCGCGCTGAACGCCGACCCCGCGCTGCCGCGCGGGACCGGAATCGCCCGCAAGCGCCAGGGCGGATCCGCTCAGTCGGGCGGCGCCCAGGCCGGCGGGCGGCGCTGCGCGAAGGCCGCAAGCCCCTCGGCCGCCTCGGTGCTGCGGCGCCGCTGCGCATGCTCCTCGACCAGCTGCTCGAACCGCGCATCGCCCAGGATGGCGCCGGCGCAGGCGCGCGCGCTGCGCTTGCTGATCGCGCTGGCCTGCGGCGCGCTGCGCAGCAGCCCGTCGATGATGGGGACCGCCGCGGCATCGAGACTGCCGGGTTCGCAGATCTCGTGCACCAGGCCGATGGCCTGCGCCCGGGCAGCGTCGAAGCGCTCGCCGCTCAGCGCGTAGCGGCGCACCTGACGCACGCCGATCGCCGCGTCGAGCTGCGGAAAGATGATGGTGGCGGCGAGCCCCCAGCGCGCCTCGCTGATCGCGAAGACGGCGCTGCGCTCGGCGATCACCACGTCGCAGGCGGCGGCCACCCCGGTGCCCCCGCCGATGCATGAGCCGTGGATGAGCGCGATCGTGGGCTTGGGCGATTCATCGAGCGCGCGCACCGCCTGGGCGGTGAGACGCGAGGCAGCCAGACCGGCGGCGGTGCTGCCCTGCGCGGCGTCACGCGCGGCGACCTCGCGCAGCCAGACCAGGTCGGCGCCGGCCTGGAAGTGCGCGCCGTTGCCGCGCAGCACGATCACCCGCACCGCGGGGTCGGCCTGCAGCGCGGCCAACCCGTCGAGCAGCGCCTGCAGCAGCGCGCCGTCGTAAGCGTTGTTGCGCTGCGGCCGGTTGAGCCGCACGGTGGCCACGCCGCGGCCGTCGATGTCGATGAGCGCCGGCGCAGCGGCCCCGGTCGGGCCGCCCCCGTGGGCCCCCCCAGCCGAGGCCGCGCCCGCGGCCCGCGGCGCAGCCGCGTCGCTCACCGCTTGTTCGGGCCCATGAAGCCGAACAGGAAGCCGGCGACCTTGCGCATCTGGATCTCCTCCGAGCCCTCGGTGATCCGGTAGCGGCGGTGGTGGCGATAGATGTGCTCGAACGGCTTGTGGCGCGAGTAGCCGATGCCGCCGTGCACCTGCATGGCCCGGTCGGCGGCCTCGCAGACCAGCCGGTTGGCCCAGTAGTTGCACATCGAGACCTTGTCCGAGAGGCGCTTCTCGACCTCGGGGTGCGGCATCTGGTCCATCTCCCAGGCGGTCTTGCGGATCAGCAGGCGCAGCATCTCGCACTGGGTGGCCAGCTCGACCAGCGGGAACTGGATCGCCTGGTTCTCGGCCAGCGGCCGGCCGAAGGGCTTGCGCTCGCGGGCGTAGCGCACGCTCTCGTTGACGCAGAAGGTGGCCGCGCCCAGCGAGCTGGCCGCCTGGCGGATGCGGTTCTCGTGGACGAAGGCCTGCGCCACCGCCAGACCGCCGCCCTCGGGGCCGAACATCGTGTCGTCGGGCACCCAGACGTTGGTGAAGCTCACGCGCGGATGGTCGGTGGGCATGTTGAAGGTCCAGAGGTACTCCTCGACCTTGACCCCCGGGGTGTCGGTGGGCACCAGGAAGGCGGTGATGCCACGGGCGTCGCCGTCCTTGCCGCTGGTGCGCGCGAACACCGAGCAGTGCGTGGCCACGTGCATGCCGGTGGTCCACATCTTCTCGCCGTCGATGCGCCAGCCTGCCACGCCGTTGCGGGTCTCGCGCACCGCGCGGGTTTCCATGTGGGTGGCGTCGGAGCCATGGTTGGGCTCGGTCAGGCCGAAGGTGACGCGGATCTTGAAGTTCAGCGAACCGTGGATGAACTTCTCCTTCTGCGCCTGCGTGCCGAAGTCGCGCAGCATCACGATGAAGGGGAAGTTGCCGACGATGGAGTGCTCGTTCTGAAGATCGTTGTGCAGGCCCAGGCCCTTGGCGGCGAAGTGATCGCGGATCACCGACATCCAGAGGTTGCCGCCGTCGCGCCCGCCGAACTCCTTGGGCAGCGAGAAGCGCAGATGGCCGGCGCGGTCGGCCCGGCGCTTGGCCTCCTTGAGCAGCTCCTCCCACTCGTGCCGGGGCAGGCCGCCGTTGTCGAAGTCGGTGCGGGCCCACTCGCGGCGGTGGTCGAAGAAGCGCTCGTTGTCGTCCTGCGCCTGCAGGGGCTTGATCTCGCGCTCGATGAAGTCGTCGAGCTCGGCGAGGTAGGCGACGAGGTCGGGAGGCAGGGAGAAATCCATGAAGGGCTCCTGGGTGCTCTGTCTTGGGGTCGATGAAAAAAGGGGGGCGGCCGCGCCGTGCCCGACGCGCCGATGCGCGCCGGTGGCGGACGCGATCAGGGTGCGGGGTGGATCGGGTGTTCCTCGGCGAAGAAGATGGGGGAGCGCGCCAGGTCGATGAACTGGCGCTCGTCCTCGAGCAGGATGCGGCCGGCCTCGCGCGCCTGCGGGCCACGGGCGGCGCGCGCCTGCTCGAGAGAGTCGAACCAGAGCTCGGCTACGCCGTCGTAGCCAGCAGGCGAGCCGCGGGCGCCGGCGAGCCCCGCCGCCGCCTCATCGGCGAGCGCGTGGCACTGCACGTAGCGTCGGATGCCCAGCGTGGCGGCGTGGGCGGCCACCAGCGGCGCGTGCTCGCCGCGCCAGCGGAGCTGGAACTGCTCACGGGTGAGGTGCGGCAAACGGTGCAGGCAGAAGACGAGCTTGACCATGGGCAGGCGATCGGGGGGAGCGGCAGGGGTTGCGGGGTGAGACGCCGCCGCGCGCCGATTGTCCGTCAGGGCCGCGACCCAGGCCATACGCGCGGCGACCCGGGCAGTCCGATACTTGCAGCACCGGCCGCGGGACCGCGACAATGCGGCACGGCGAGGCGCAGGCGCCCCGCCGTTTCGCCCCACCGCCCTCGCCCGTGACTTCCTCGCCCCGCTCCAGGCCCCCCGAACCGATCGCCGCCCGCAGCCGCCCCCGATTGGCGGGCGCCGGCAGCGCGGCGCATGGGCAGGCACCGCGGCGGACGGTCAGGCTCGCCCCGCCAGCGGCCTCCGAGGGCCAGGTGCCCCGGGCGGCGCTGTGCGACCTCATCGAGCAGGCGGTCGCCGCCCGGGTGGTGCTGGTGCGCGCGCCGGCCGGATTCGGCAAGACGACGGCGCTGCTGCAGGCGCGCGAACGGCTGCAGCAGCGCGGCCAGGCCGTCGCCTGGCTCAGCCTCGATGCCACCGACAACGATCCCTCGCGCTTCCTCGACGGCCTGGCGCAGGCGCTCGCCGGCATGCAGGGCTGCGACCATGCAGCGGGCGACGAACCACTCGGCGTGATCGCCGGGCTGGCCGCGCTCGGCCAGCCCTACGCGCTGGTGCTCGATGACTTCGAGTGCATCCACGCGGTCGCGGTGCTCGAACTGGTGCGCGAGATCATCGACCGGCTGCCGCGCGGCGGCCGGCTGCTGATCGGATCGCGCAACCTGCCCAGCCTCGGTCTGGGCAGGTTGCGGGTGCGCGGCGAACTCGTCGAGATCGACACCGAGCGGCTGCGCTTCACGCTCGCCGAGACCACCGAGTTCCTTGGCCGCCGCCGCCAGCTGCCGCTGCCCGCCGAGGCGGTCGAACAACTGCATCGGCGCACGGAA
>JBILUW010000180.1:0-7883 GCA_044370795.1 Burkholderiaceae bacterium | reverse complement strand
TCAGCGCACCGGCGAGCGCCGCGCAGGCCACGACGAGCACCGGGGAGAGGCGCGCATGCACCAGCAGCCCGAAAGCGGCCAGCGCGAGCGCGACGTCCCAGCGGGTGTGGATGGCACTGGTCCAGACAGGATCATAGAAGGCGGCTGCGAGCAAACCCACGACAGCGGCGTTGAGCCCACCCATCGTGCCGCGCACGTCGGCGCGCGCGCGCAGCGCCTCCCAGAACGGCAGCGCGCCCGCCACCAGCAGGAAGGCCGGCAGGAAGATCGCGAGCAGCATCGCGACGCCTCCGGTCCATCCGCCCAGCGGCGCGGCCATGGCTGCGCCCAGGTAGGCGGCGAAGGTGAACAGCGGGCCGGGCACCGCTTGCGCCGCCCCGTAGCCGGCCAGAAAGGCCTCGCTGTCCATCCAGCCGGAGGGCACGACACCAGCCTGCAGCAGTGGCAGCACCACGTGGCCGCCGCCAAACACCAGCGAGCCCGCCTGGTAGAACACCGCCGCCGCGTTCAGCCAGGGCGAGACGTGCGCGGCGGCCAGCAGTGGCAGCAGCAGCAGCAGACCCGCCCAGATTCCCAGCAGCACGAGGCCGGTGCCGCGGCGCACACCCGCGGCCAGCGGTTGGGACGGTTCGCTACCGCCCGACAGACGCAGCACGAGCCTGCCCGCCACCGCGCCCAGCGCGATCGCCGCAAGCTGCCCGGCGGTGCCGGGCGCGAGCAGCGCGATCAGGGCGGCGCCGATCGCGATGGTTGCGCGCGGGCGATCCGGGCACAGCGACCGGGCCATGCCGAGCAGGGCCTGCGCAACCACCGCGACGGCGGCGAGCTTGAGCCCGTGCACGGCACCCGAGGCGGTCAGCCACGACCATTGCGCCACCGCCTGCGCGAACAGGATCATGGCGAGCGCCGAGGGCAGGGTGAAGCCGGCCCACGCGGCAAGGGCGCCCGGCCAGCCGGCCCGCGCCAGCCCGAGGGCCATGCCCACCTGGCTGCTCGCCGGCCCCGGCAGGAACTGGCACAGCGCGACCAGGTCGGCATAGCGGCCGTCGTCGAGCCAGCGGCGCCGCTCGACGAACTCGGTGCGGAAGTAGGCCAGATGCGCCACCGGCCCGCCGAAGGACGTCAGGCCGAGCTTCAGAAAGGCGCCCAGCACCTCGATCGCGCGGCCCCCGCCCGGTGACGGCGCGGCGGGCTGTTCGGGTGAGCGATCGGCGGAAACGGCTGGTGTGCCCATGGCGGTTCTCCCCGATCAGCGGCCGCCACGTTCGCGGCGCATCAGGAACAGGCCGGCGGCGAGCAGCAGGGCGATGCCCATCCAGGCGAGCGGATCGGGCACCTCGCCCCAGAGCAGCCAGCCCAGCGCCAGCGCCCAGAGCAGGCCGGTGTAGCGCCAGGGCGCGATCGCCGACATGTCGCCGGCGCGCGCGCTCATGGTGATCAGCAGCAGGCCGCTGGCCATGATCAGCGCGGCCCCGGCAAGCATGACGAGGCTCGAGGCGCCGAGCGGCCGCCAGCCTTGCGCAAGCGTTGCGGCCCCGGCGATCGTGGTGACCGTCAGGAGGCTGGCCAGCGTGATGGTCAGCGAAGGCACGCTGGCCGGGATCGCGCGGGTGACGAGATCGCGCAGCGCGTGCATCACGGTGGCGGCCAGGCACAGCCAGGCGTAGCCGTTGAAGCCGCCGACCTCGGGGCGGATGACCAGCAGCACGCCGCAGAATCCGGCCATCACCGCCAGCCAGCGCAAGCGATCGACCCGCTCGCCCAGCAGCGGCACGGCCAGCGCGACCACGAACAGCGGCGCGGCCATGTTGATCGCGGTCGCGTTGGCGATCGGCAGATGCAGCAGGGCGATGAGGTAACCGAAAGTGGCGGCGGAGTCGATGACGACGCGCAGCAGCACCGTGCGCTCGCGCAGCGCAACCGGGCGCAGCGCCCCGGTCATGACGGCGGCCACCAGCAGCACGAGCACGCTGGCCAGCGCGCCGCGCACGAAGATCAGCTGCGGCGCCGTCACGGTCTCGCTCACCCGCTTGACGATGGCATCGTTGACGATGAAACAGGCCATCGCCATCACCATCAGGCGAATGCCGCGGCGGTTCGCGGCGCGGTGCGCGGCGCGCTCGGGCGCGCCGGAGGGCAGGGCGGTGATCAGGCTTGCTCCGAGCCCGTGCCGGCCCGGTAGCGGAAGGTGCAGCGTCCGTCGCCCTTCATGATGGTCTGATCGCGCTCCATGGTGATCGCGGGGTTGTAGCCCTCGACGAAGGTGCCGTCGCGGTTGCACGAGAGCAGGTCGCCGATTTCCTCCAACCCCATCTCGCGATACATCTCGGCATAGCGGCAGCGGGTCACATCGAAATCGAAGCGGTCGGCGTCCTCGCGCAGCGTGACGGTCTCGAGGGCGCCGCCGGTCTTCCAGTTGTCGAACAGGCGCACGAACGCCGGCAGGCGGGTGTCGCCGCCCGGGGCGGCCGCGGCCAGCGCCCGGCCTTCCTCGATGGCGGCCTCGCGGATCGCCTTGTCGAGGATGTCGCGGGCCTCCTGCTTGCCCAGGCGGCGCACCAGTTCGGCCCAGATGGGCTTGATCACCTGCGCCTGCAGCCGGCGCTTTTCGAGCACGGGGATATCGGTCATGGTCGGACTCCGTCGCTGGCGACGATGGTTCGGGAGGCGGTGGGTCAGGCGGTCGGCGACACGCCCAGGATGTGCAGCCTCTGCTCGACGAGGTCGAGCAGTTCGCGGCTGCCTTGCTGCGCGTGGATGGCGGCCAGGTTGTTCAGCATGCGAATCAGGATCTGCCGCGCCGACGCCGGCAGCAGCAGCCGCTCCACCGGCAGCCCATAAGGCGCGGCCCGGCGCTCGAGCTCCTCGCGATCGAGGCTGCGGCCCAGGAACGGATCGATGACGGCCACCCCCTCGTGCAGATTGACCCGCACCAGGAAGTGCCCGGGAAACGGGATGCCCTCGACATCCAGCCCGACGTGGCGCGCAAGCTCGGCGAACAGCACCGCGAGGCTGATGGGGATGCCGCGGCGTGTCTCGAGGACGCGGTGCAGATAGCTGTTGTCGGGGTCGTAGTAGTCGCGCACGTTGCCCACGAAGCCGCGGGCAACGAAGAAGAAGTGCAGGGTGCGCCGCAGCCGGCCCGCCTCGGTCGTGGCGCCGCGACACGCGTCGGCGAGGTCGCGCGCCAGCCCGTCGACCGATTCGAGACTGGCCTGCAGGTCGAGCCCGGGATAGGCATCGAGCGCCAGCGAAGCGGCCGCCTCGAACAAGGGAATGTCGGCGGCGCCGGCGTCGCCGACCAGAAGGCGGAAATAGTCGAGGGGCGATGCTGGCGCGTACATGGCGGCAAAACGGACGGCGGAGGGCAGCGTCTCGCCGCGCAGTGTAGCCGTTGGCGCGCGCAGCACGGTCCGGGCATGATGGCCCGATGTCCGAACCAGTGGCCGACAGGCCCCAGGCGATCGCGCCTTCGCCGCAACCCCGGCGCGTCTTCCTGCTTGGCGCCACCGGCACCATCGGCCGCGCCACGGCCCACGCGCTGCTCGCCCGCGGCCACGAGGTGGTGTGCTTCGCTCGGCCGCGGGCCGGCCCGCGGGGCGCCTGGGCTGCCGACGACGTGCGCCGCCTGCTCACTGGCGCCGAGGTGCGCTTCGGCGATCCGGCGCAGTCCGCGTCGCTGCGCCGCGACGGCATGCGCGGCGAGGGCTTCGATGTGCTGATCTCTTGCCTGGCCTCGCGCACCGGCGTGCCCGCCGATGCCTGGGCGATCGATCATCGCGCCCATGTGGCGGCACTGCAGGCGGCAACCGACGCCGGCGTCTCGCACGTCGTGCTGCTGTCGGCGATCTGCGTGCAAAAGCCGATGCTGGCTTTCCAGCTGGCCAAGCTCGCCTTCGAGCGCGAGCTGATCGACTCGGGCGTCACCCACTCGATCGTCCGGCCGACAGCCTTTTTCAAGTCCTTGTGCGGCCAGATCGAGCGCGTGCGCCGCGGCAAGCCCTTCGTGGTCTTTGGCGACGGTACCGGCACCGCCTGCAAGCCGATCGCCGATGCCGACCTCGCCGACTTTCTCGCCGACTGTCTCGATCGCCCCGAGCGGCGCAACCGTATCCTGCCCATCGGCGGCCCGGGTCCGGCGATCACGCCGCGCCAGCAGGGCGAGATGCTGTTCTCGCTGCTCGGCCGAACGCCACGGTTCCGGCACATGCCGATCGGTGTGCTCGACGCCGCCGTTGCCATGCTCAACGCGGGCGCCCGGCTGGCGCCCGCGCTGGCGGTGAAGGCCGAGCTCGCCCGCATCGGGCGCTACTACGCGACCGAATCGATGCTGGTGCTCGACCCGGCCACCGGTCGCTACGACGCCGATGCGACCCCCTCGACCGGCACGCGCACGCTGCAGGCGTGCTATGCGGCGCTGATCGCCGGCGCGAGCGCCCCCGAGCGCGGGGAGCACGCCGTCTTCTGAACCGCCGCCGCGCTTGCCTATGATGGCGGCTCACGCAACCCGGATAGGGCCACTCCCATGCTCCTCGACGTTCGCACCTACACCTGCCATCCCGGCATGATCCGCCGCCACCTTGCGCTCTACGAGCAGCTCGGCAAGCAACCGCAGACCCGCCACCTCGGCCAGCCGCTGGCCTTCCTGACGACCGAGACCGGCAACGTCAACCAGTACATGCACATATGGGTCTACGAGAACGCCGGTGATCGCGAGCGGCGCCGCGCGGCGATGTGGGCCGATCCGGAGTGGCTCGCCTACACCGAGGAGAGCGCCAAGCTCGGGGCTCTCGCCAGCCAGGAAAACCGCCTGATGTCGCCGGTATCGTTTTTCCCGCTGGCCGGGGGCGCGGCCCGCTAGTTCGTGCAACCCTGCACCGTGCCGGGCGGCTGCCGCGCCCGTCTGGCCGGCTTGCGTGGTGCGCGGCAGCCACGATCAGGCAGGTACGCATGAACGCACCCACTCTTCCCACCTCGCCGGCGGCGGGGCCCGTGCACGCCACGCCCGCAACCGCGCCCGAGGTTCCCGGCCGGCGGCCCTTCTTCCGCTATCGCGACCTCGGCGTGGCCGGCGCCACCGGCGGGCGTGTGCGCGCCCAGGTGATGTCGGCCAGCCGCGGCATGTCGGAGCCCACCGGCTGGCACTACCACGTGTGCGAGGCGCAGTTCGTCTACGGACTGAAGGGCTGGGTCGACCTCGAGTTCGAGGACGGCCAGCGCATCCGACTGAGCGCCGGCGAATCGCTGCTCATCCCGGGCGGCGTGCGGCACAACGAGACCGCAACCTCCGAGGAGTTCGAGCTGCTCGAGGTCTGCCTGCCTGCCGACATGGGCACCGTGCCCTGCGAGCGGCCGGCGCATCTGCCTGCCGACGGCAGGTCGTGAGCGAGGCGAACGCCGGGGGGTCGGTCCGACCCGTGCAATCGGCAGCACGCCCCTTCGACGGCCTGCGCGTGCTCGACTGCGCGAGCTTCATCGCCGCGCCGGCTGCCGCCACCCTGCTGGGCGACTTCGGCGCCGATGTGATCAAGATCGAGCCGCCGGAAGGCGACCCCTACCGCCAGCTCTTCGTGCCCTTCGGCTTCGGGCCCGAGGGCCGCAACCACGGCTGGGAGCTCGACAGCCGCAACAAGCGCAGCCTCGCGCTCGACCTCAAGCATCCCGAGGGCATCGCCATCCTGCACCGGCTGGCCGCCGGCGCCGACGTGTTCATCACCAATCTGCCGGCGCCGGTGCGCAAGCGCCTGCGGATCGACGCCGACACGATCACCGCGCTCAATCCGCGCCTGATCTATGCCTCGATGACCGCCTACGGCGAGACCGGGCCGGAGGCCGACAAGACCGGCTTCGACTCGACCGCCTACTGGGCCCGCTCGGGATTGATGGACCTGGTGAAACCTGACCACACCGCGCCGCCGGCCCGATCGGTGGCCGGCATGGGCGACCACCCCAGCGCGATGACCCTGTTCGCCGCCATCGGGACGGCGCTCTATCAGCGCGAGCGCACCGGCCGCGGCGGGGTGGTCAGCACCTCGCTGCTGGCCAACGGGCTGTGGGCCAACGCCTGCCTGGTGCAGGCCCGGCTGTTCGAGGCGCCGCTGGCGCCGCGCCCGCCGCGCGAGCGCTCGCCTACGCCCATGACCAACCTGTACCGCTGCCGCGACGGCCGCTGGCTCAACCTCGTGATGCTCAACGAGGCGCGCCAGTTCGTGCCGCTCGTCCGGGTGCTCGGCGTGCCGGAACTCGCGACCGACGCGCGCTTCACCGACCCCGACGCGCGCCGCGCCAACCACGAGGCCCTGATCGCCATCCTCGACGAGCGCTTCGCGCAGCTAGATCTCGCGCAGTGGCGCGAGGCCCTGGACGCCGCCGGCATCACCTTCGGCGTGGTGGGCACGCTCGATGACCTGCTCGACGATCATCAGGCTCGCGCCAGCGGCGCCCTGGTGCCTTTTGCCGACGCCCCTGGCCTCACCGTGTCGAGCCCGTTCGCGATCGCCGGCAGCGCCAAGGTGGCGCCGCGGCTTGCGCCCGGGCTCGGCGAACACGGCGCGGCGATCCTGCGCGAGGCCGGTCTGGGCGACGACGAGATCGCCGCCCTGCGCGGGCTCGGCGTGGTCGGCGGCCGATAAGGAGCCACGATGGTTGCGCCCGCAACCCTGCCGCCCGAGAGCGGTCCGCTGTCGGGCCTGCGGGTGCTCGATCTGTCGAGCGTGGTGGCGGGGCCGTTCGCCGCCTGCCTGCTCGGCGACTACGGCGCGCGGGTCATCAAGGTCGAGCAGCCGGGCACCGGCGACGCCTTGCGCGCGCTTGCCCCGCACAAGGACGGCGTGCCGCTCTGGTGGAAGGTCACCAACCGCAACAAGCGCGGCATCACGCTCGATCTGCGCCGGCCCGAGGCCCGCGAGCCGCTGGCCCGGCTTGTTGCCGCAAGCGATGTCCTGGTCGAGAACTTCCGGCCGGGCACCCTCGATGACTGGGGCATCACCTCCGCCTGGCTGCGCGACTGCAATCCGCGCCTGACCATCCTGCGCATGACCGGCTTCGGCCAGACCGGCCCGCACCGCGACCGCCCCGGCTTTGCCCGCGTGTTCGAGGCGATGAGCGGATTCACCAACATCTGCGGCGAGGAAGGCCGATCGCCGGTGCATCTCGGCTACCCGGTGTCCGATGCGATCGGCGGCCTGTTCGGCGCGGTGGGCGTGCTCGCCGCGCTGCTCGATCTGGCCCGTCACCCGCAGCGCGCCGGGCAGGAGATCGACTGCTCGATCACCGAGGCCATGCTGCGCGTGCTCGAGTTCCTGCCGATCGAGTACGACCAGCTCGGAGTGGTGCGCACCCGCTCGGGCAACCGCAGCCAGTACGCGGCGCCCGGCAACGTCTATCGCACGCGCGACGGGCGCTGGGCATCGATCGCAGCCTCCACCCAGAGCATCTTCCTGCGGCTGTGCAAGGCGCTCGAACTCGACGCGCTGCCCACCGATCCGCGCTTCATCGACAACCCGGCGCGGGTGGCCCACCGCGACGACATCGATGCCATCGTGGCGGCGGCGATCGAGCGCCTGACGCTGGCCGAGCTGGGCGAGCGGCTGGTCGCGCACGAGGTGGGGTTCTCGCCCATCCACGACATCGCCGACGTGTTCGCCGATCCGCAGATGCAGGCCCGCGACGCGATCGTGCGCGTGCCCGACACCGAGCTCGGCGAGGTGCGGATGCAGGCGGTGGTGCCGCGCTTCTCCGAGGCCGCCTGCGCGGTGCGCGCCGCCGGCCCCGCGCTCGACGAACACGGCGACGAGGTCTGGGCCGAGCTCGGCTACGACGACCGCGAGCGCGCGGCGCTGAAGGCCGCCGGGGTCAGGTAGGCCGGCAGCCGGGCTGACCGA
>JBILUW010000179.1:0-7909 GCA_044370795.1 Burkholderiaceae bacterium | reverse complement strand
GGCGGCGCGCCGTACTGCAGCGCGTCGAGCAGGAAGCCGAACTTGGCGCGCGCCTCCTCGGGACCGATCTTCAGGGCCCGGAAGACCTTGCTCTGCACTTCCTCGCGGTGGATGCGCACCGAACCGCCGCCGAGCTCCCAGCCGTTGAGCACCATGTCGTAGGCCTTGGCCAGGCAGCGGCCGGGATCGGTCGCCATGAAATCCTCGTGGCCGTCCTTGGGCGAGGTGAACGGATGATGGACGGCGGTCCAGCGCGCGTCCGCCTCGTCGTACTCGAACATCGGGAAGTCGGTGACCCACAGCGGGCGCCACTGGCCCTCGACCAGCCCGGCCTTGCGGGCGAACTCGGAGTGGCCGATGCGGTTGCGCAGCGCGCCGATCGCATCGTTGACCACCTTGGCCTTGTCGGCGCCGAAGAAGATGATGTCGCCGTTGACCGCGCCGGTGCGCGCGAGCACCGCCTCGATCGCGCGGTCGTGCAGGTTCTTGACGATGGGCGACTGCAGGCCCTCGCGGCCGCGCGCGGCGTCGTTGACCTTGATCCAGGCCAGCCCGCGCGCGCCGTAGATGGCGACGAACTGCGTGTAGGCGTCGATCTCGCTGCGCGTGAGCTCGGCGCCGCCAGGCACGCGCAGACCGACGACCCGCCCGCCGGGCGTGGTGGCGGGGCCCGAGAACACCTTGAAGTCGACGTCGGCCATGACGTCGGTGAGCTCGGTGAACTGCATCTTGACGCGCAGATCGGGCTTGTCGGAACCGTAGAGGCGCATGGCCTCGGCGTAGGTCATGGTGGGAAAGCTCGCCGGCAGCTCGACGCCGATCGCGTTGCGAAAGACCGTGCGGATCATCTCCTCGAAGATGGCGCGGATCTCGGTCTCGTCGAGGAAGGAGGTCTCGCAGTCGATCTGGGTGAACTCGGGCTGGCGATCGGCGCGCAGGTCCTCGTCGCGGAAGCACTTGGTGATCTGGTAGTAGCGATCGAAGCCCGAGACCATGAGCAGCTGCTTGAACAGCTGCGGCGACTGCGGCAGCGCGAAGAACTCGCCGGCGTTGACCCGCGAGGGCACGAGGTAGTCGCGCGCGCCCTCGGGGGTGCTCTTGGTGAGCATCGGGGTCTCGATGTCGACGAAGCCGAGCGCGTCGAGGTAGCGGCGCACTTCCATCGCGACGCGGTAGCGCAGCATCAGGTTGCGCTGCATTGCGGGCCGGCGCAGGTCGAGCACCCGGTGCGTGAGCCGCGTGGTCTCGGAGAGGTTCTCGTCGTCGAGCTGGAACGGCGGGGTGACCGAGCTGTTGAGGATCTCGAGATCGTGGCAGAGGATCTCGATCTCGCCGCTCTTCAGGTTGGCGTTCCCGGTACCGGACGGGCGAAGACGCACCTTGCCGACGACCTTCACGCAGAACTCGTTGCGCACGCGCTCGGCGGTGGCGAACATCTCGGCGCGGTCGGGATCGCAAACCACCTGCGCGAGGCCCTCGCGGTCGCGCAGGTCGATGAAGATCACGCCGCCGTGGTCGCGACGCCGGTGAACCCAGCCGTACAGCGAAACCACCTGGTCGAGGCGATCGGCGGCAACGAGGCCGGCATAGCAGGTGCGCATGACAATCAGCTCCAGGGAAGGACGATCCGCGGGCGTGTCAGGCCGGCGGCGTGCGCCCGGCGGCGCGCGCGACGACGGCGGCACGGCCGGTGCGGGGATCGGGCGCGACCACGCCCATCGACACCACGTACTTGAGCGCCTCGTCGACGCTCATGTCGAGCTCGATGGTCTCGTGGCGCGGGAACATGAGGAAGAAGCCCGAGGTGGGGTTGGGCGTGGTCGGCACGTAGACCGACACCATCTCGACCGAGACGGCGGCGCGAACCTCGTCGGCCGGCGTGCCGGTCTGAAAGCCGATGGTCCAGACGCCGCTGCGCGGGTACTGAACCAGCAGCGCCTTGCGGAAGGCCTGCCCGCTGGGCGAGAGCACGGTGTCGCTCACCTGCTTCACGCTCGAGTAGATGGAGCGCACGATCGGGATGCGGGCAAGCAGCGCCTCCCAGACGCGCAGCAGCCCCTGACCAAGGATGTTGCGGGTGAGCAGGCCGGTGAGGAAGATGACCACCACCGTGAGCACCACGCCCACGCCCGGCACCCGGCGACCGAAGATCAGCTCGGGCTGCATCTCGGCCGGCAGCAGCTGCAGGCTCTGGTCCATGGTGCTGACGATGAGGTTCAGCACCCACAGGGTGATGACCAGCGGCACCCAGATGAGGAGACCGGTGACGAAGTACGACCGGAGGGTCGACTTGCCGTGCGCATGAGTGCCGGGCACGAGGGATCTCCTGGCGGCGGACGGGCCGCGGACGGGTCAGGCGCCAGCCGCGGGCGCGGGCGCGGGTGCGGGCGCCGAGGCCGGCGCAGGTGCCGCGGCCGTGGCCACGGGGGCCGGCGCGGCGGCGGGCGCGCCGGCGGCATCGGCGGGCGCGGCGGTCTCGCCCGCCGGCTTGTCGGCAGCGTCGGCGCCCTTGGGCTTGCCGCCGTTGTCGCGGAAGTCGGTCACGTACCAGCCCGATCCCTTGAGCTGGAAAGCCGGGGCGGTGAGCCTCTTCTGGAAAGCCGCAGCCCCGCAGGCTGGGCAGGTGTCGAGCGGCGGATCGGAACGCTTCTGGAGCACGTCCTTCTCGAAGCCGCAGGCATTGCAACGGTAAGCGAAGATGGGCATGGTCGGGCGCGTTGGATGGGCGTCTTGCGAGGGCGCGGGCCTGCTCCGGGCCGAGGCTTCGGCCCCCAGGGGAGCCCGCTCGTACCGGCCGCAAGGGCCCGGGGTCGGCTTGCCGGGCGGGCCGCCCGGAAGCGGGGAACCCGAAATTATAGGAAATTCCGGGCGAAAAGCCGAATCCCGCGCAATCAGGCGGCTGATGGCGGCAGCCTGTATACCCAGACGGGCTTGCCCGGCACCGGTTCGAGGCGGGCCTGCGGCGCCCAGGCGCGCACCGGAAACTCGAGGCTCACGAGCCAGGCGCCAGCGCGCATCTCGGCGGCCGCCTTCTCGGCGGCGCGCGCCATGGTTTCGGGTCGCTGGAAAAGATAGACGAGGTCGAACTCCGACCAGTCGGCGGCCCACAGACTTGCCCGGCGGACGCGAACGTCACGGTTGCGCCAGCGGCAGGCAAGCGCCAGCGGCCAGCTCCACTCGATGCCGGTGAGGCTGGCCTGCGGATACTGGGCGCGCAACGCCTGCAGGCCCTGGCCCAGGCCGCAGCCGGCATCGAGCACGCGGGCGCCCCCGGCCAGGGGCGCCACGGCCGCCAGGCCGGCGAGCGCGCCCAGCGGCGTGGGAAAGAGCGGCGCATCGCGCCAGGTGTTGATGGGGTAGAGCAGCAGCAGGAGCGCGAGCGGCGCCAGCCACGCCCAGGCCGGCACGCCGCCGATGCTGAGGGCCAGCAGCCCCGCCGACAGCGGGAAGCCGGCGGCGATCAGGGCGCGCCGCCAGGCGGTGTCGGCAAGCAAGGCCGCGAGCAGGCCGGCCAGCGTGGCCGCTGGCAGCGCCCAGGCAGGGGCCACGCCCAGCGCCCGCAGACCGAAGAAGGCTGCCCACGCGCCAGCCCAGACCAGCATCGCCGGCAGAGGCCACGGCAGCCAGCCGCGGCGGGGAGGGTCAGAAGGGGATGTCGTCGTCGACATCGCTGAAGGTGGGCGCGGCCGGCTTGGCGCGCGGCGCCGGGCGCGCGCCGCCCTGCCCGCCGCCGCCGCCCGCCACGGGCTCGCGGCTGTAGCCGCCACCCTCGGCATCCATGGAAGCGCCGCCACCGCCGCCCTCGCGCGAGCCGAGCAGTTGCATCTCCTCGGCGATGATTTCGGTGGTGTAGCGCTCCTGGCCGTCCTTGTCGGTCCATTTGCGGGTCTTCAGCCGACCTTCGACGTAGACCGCGCGACCCTTCTTCAGGTACTCGCCGGCGATCTCGGCGAGACGGTCGTAGAACACCACACGATGCCACTCGGTTTCCTCGCGCCGCTCGCCGCTGGTCTTGTCCTTCCAGTTGCGGGTCGTGGCGATGGATACGTTGCAGATCGCGCCGCCGTTGGGGCTGTAGCGGGTCTCGGGGTCGCGCCCGAGATTGCCGACCAGGATCACCTTGTTGACCGAAGCCATCTCACCCTCTCTCCTGCGCTCCCGGGAGGGGAGCGCCCTGTGTTGCCTCGCCGGGGCCCGAAGCCATCGCGCCACCGCGCGAGGGCCAGCGCTTCTGGCCCAGCGCCGCCGCCAACCATACCACCACCAGCAAGGCGCCCGCGGCGAGCACCGAAGCCGGGCCGTGGCGGGCCAGCAACCAGCCGCCGGCGGCTCCGCCGACGAACATGCCGATGGACTGGACCGTGTTGTAGACCCCGAGCGCCGCGCCGCGCGCATCGGCCGGAGCCATGCGCGAGACCAGCGACGGCAGCGAGGCCTCCAGCACATTGAACGCGCTCAGGTACAGGGTCATCAAGCCCACCAGAAGCACTAGGCCGGAGGGCTCGGTCATGAGGGCGAGCAGCACCGCCAGCAGCACGACGATGGCGCCGGCGAACACCGGGCGCATGCGGCCGCGCCGCTCGCCCCAGCCCAGTGGCGCGATCATCAGCAGCAGCGAGCCGACCACCGCCACCAGGTAGAGGGTTGCGTGCTCGCGAAGCGGCACGCCGGCGCGCTCGACCAGCCAGGCCGGCACGATCATGAAGAAGGCGATCTGGACGGCGTGCAGCGCGAACACGCCAACGTTCAGCCGCAGCAGGTCGGGCGTGCCGAGCAGCCGCGACAGCGGCGTGACCCGCGCGGGCGCATCGCGTCGCGGAGCCGGCGGCACCACCCACACCGTGACGGCGGCCGCCGCCAGCGCCAGGCCCGCGGTGAGCTCGAACAGGCCGCGCAGCCCGGCGAGCGCGACCAGCCAGGGCGCGGCCACCAGCGTGAGGGCGAAGCTGAGCGCCACCGACACGCCGATGAAGGCCATCGCCTTGGTGCGCTGCGAGTCGCGGGTGCTGTCGGCCACCAGCGCGGTGACGGCCGCCGACACCGCGCCGGCACCCTGCAGCGCGCGCCCGACGATCACGCCCACCACGCCGTCGGCCATCGCGGCCACCACGCTGCCCGCGGCAAACACCAGCAGCCCGGCGACGATCACGGGCTTGCGGCCGAGCCGGTCGGAGGCCATGCCCAGCGGCAGCTGCAGCAGCGCCTGGACGAGCCCGTAGGCGCCCAGCGCGATGCCCACCAGCATGGGGTCGTCGCCGCCCGGCATGCGGCGGGCCTCGACGGCGAACACCGGCAGCAGCATGAACAGCCCGAGCATGCGCAGCCCGAACACCGCCGACAGCGCGATGCTGGCGCGGCGCTCGAGGCGCGTCATGGAGTCCGGGGAATCGGCCATCGTCGGCGGGGCTGGCGTGCGTGACCGGGCATGGTAATCGATCGCCCCCGCTGACCGGGCGCCGCCCGGGCCACGGACGGTATAGTTGCCGATTGCCCTTCGGCGGCCCGTCCGCCCGTCCCGATGGATCTGATACGCATCCGCGGCGCGCGCACCCACAACCTCAAGAACGTGTCGCTCGATCTGCCGCGCAACCGGCTGGTCGTGGTCACGGGCCTGTCGGGTTCGGGCAAGTCGTCGCTCGCCTTCGATACCCTCTACGCCGAGGGACAGCGCCGCTACGTCGAGTCGCTGTCGGCCTACGCCAGGCAGTTCCTGCAGCGCATGGACAAGCCCGACGTCGACCTGATCGAGGGCCTGTCGCCGGCGATCGCGATCGAGCAGAAGGCGGCCGGCCACAATCCGCGCTCCACCGTCGGCACGGTCACCGAGATCCACGACTACCTGCGACTGCTGTACGCGCGCGCCGGCACCCCCTACTGCCCCGAGCACCCCGACCTGGCTCTCGAGGCGCAGACCGTGTCGCAGATGGTCGACGCCACGCTCGCGCGCCCCGAGGGCACCCGGCTGATGATCCTCGCCCCGGTGGTCTCGGGCCGGCGTGGCGAGCATGCCGAGCTGTTCGACGACCTGCGCGCCCAGGGCTTCGTGCGGGTGCGGGTGAGCACCGAGGGCCGCGACGCGGCGCCGCGCGTCATCGGCCTCGACGAAGGAGCGCCCGCGCTCGCGCGCGGCCAGCGGCACACGATCGAGGTGGTCGTCGACCGCATCCGCGTCGGCCAGGGCATCGCGCAGCGGCTGGCCGGGTCCTTCGAGACGGCGCTGCGCGTGGGCCACGGCCGCGCCATCGTCGCCGGGCTCGCGGGCGAGGGCGACGCCGCGACCGAGCCCGGCGCCGAACAGGCGTTCTCCAACCGCTACGCCTGCCCGACGTGCAGCCACGCGCTGCCCACGCTCGAGCCGCGGCTGTTCTCGTTCAACAATCCGCTGGGCGCCTGCCCGGCCTGCGAGGGGCTGGGCGAGGTCACCTATTTCGATCCGCGCCGCGTCGTCGAGTTTCCGTCGCTGTCGCTGGCCGCCGGCGCCATCCGCGGCTGGGACCGCCGCAACACGGTGCTGTTCGACACGCTGACCAGCCTCGCGGCCTTCTACGGCTTCGACGTCGACACACCCTTCGAGGAACTGCCCGAGAGCGTGCGCGGCGTCGTGCTGCACGGCTCGGGCGCGCAGGCGGTGCCCTTCAGCCTGCGCACCGACGGCGGCCAGACCATCGCGCGCTCGCATCCGTTCGAGGGCGTGATCCCCAGCCTCGAGCGCCGCTGGCGCGAGTCCGACTCGCCCACCGTGCGCGAGGAACTCGCCAAGCTGCGCTCGCAGCGGCCCTGCCCGGCCTGCGATGGCACCCGGCTGCGGATCGACGCGCGCCATGTGCGCGTGGGCGCGCGCGGCGCCGACCAGCCCATCTGGGCGGTGTCGCGCTGGACGCTGCGCGAGACCATGGCCTGGTTCGAGAACCTCGCGCTGCCCGGCCACCGGGCGGCGATCGGCGATCGGATCGGCCGCGAGATCCTGGGCCGGCTGCGCTTTCTGAACGACGTCGGACTGGGCTACCTGTCGCTCGACCGCGCCGCCGACACGCTGTCGGGCGGCGAATCGCAGCGCATCCGGCTGGCCTCGCAGATCGGCTCGGGTCTCACCGGCGTCATGTACGTGCTCGACGAGCCCTCGATCGGCCTGCACCAGCGCGACAACGACCGGCTGATCGGCACGCTGCGCCACCTGCGCGACCTCGGCAATTCGGTGCTGGTGGTCGAGCACGACGAGGACGCGATCCGCGCCGCCGATCACGTCGTCGACCTGGGCCCGGGCGCCGGCGAGCACGGCGGCCAGGTGATCGCGCAGGGCTCACCGAGCGAGGTTGCCGCCTGCCCCGACTCGCTCACCGGCCGCTACCTGTCGGGCGAGCTCGCCATCGCCGTGCCGCCCGCGCGCCGCTCGCCGGACGAACGGCGGCTGATCGTGCGCGGCGCCCGCGGCAACAACCTGCGCGGCCTCGATGTCGAGATCCCGGTGGGTCTGATGGTGTGCGTGACCGGCGTGTCGGGCTCGGGCAAGTCCACGCTGGTCAACGACACGCTGCTGCCTGCGGCGGCGCGCCGGCTGCACGGCGGCGGCCCCGAGCCGGCCGCGCACGACCGCGTCGACGGCCTCGAGTTCATCGACAAGGTGATCGCGGTCGACCAGAGCCCGATCGGGCGCACGCCGCGCAGCAACCCCGCCACCTACACCGGGCTGTTCACGCCCATTCGCGAACTGTTCGCCGAAACGCCGGTGGCGCGCGAGCGCGGCTACGGCGCGGGCCGCTTCTCGTTCAACGTGCGCGGCGGTCGCTGCGAGGCCTGCGAGGGCGACGGCGTGATCCGGGTCGAGATGCACTTCCTGCCCGACATGTACGTGCCCTGCGAGACCTGTGGCGGCAGCCGCTACAACCGCGAGACCCTCGAGGTGCTCTAC
>JBILUW010000023.1:0-25515 GCA_044370795.1 Burkholderiaceae bacterium | reverse complement strand
GTACGGTCGTCGCAAGAAGCTGCAGCAGGTCTCGATCGGCCAGGTCTGGAAACCGACCTGACCGGCCTCAGCCAGCCCGCCCGTCTCACCGCCCACCCGCCCCGACACCCGCCATGGAATTCTTCCGCATCCGCCGCGACATCCCGTTCATGCGGCATGCGCTGGTGTTCAACCTGATCTCGCTGCTCACTTTCGTGGCCGCCGTGGGTTTCCTGGCGTTTCGCGGCCTGCACCTGTCCATCGAGTTCACCGGTGGCACGGTGCTCGAGGTCAGCTACGAGCAGCCGGCCGACCTCGCCCGCATTCGCGCGAGCGTCGAATCGCTGGGCTACACCGACGCCCAGGTCCAGAACTTCGGCACGGCGCGCGACGTCATGATCCGGCTGCCGCTGCGCAAGGGCGAAACCTCGGCCAAACAGAGCGAGCAGGTGATGGGCGCCCTGAAGGCGATCGACGCGAAGGCCGAGCTGCGCCGCGTCGAGTTCGTCGGCCCGCAGGTAGGCTCCGAGCTGGCCACCGACGGCGCGCTGGCGCTGCTGTTCGTCGTGATCGGCATCGTGCTCTACCTGGCGATGCGCTTCGAGTGGAAGTTCGCGGTCGCGGCCATCGTCGCCAACCTGCACGACGTCATCATCATCCTGGGCTTCTTCGCCGCCTTCCAGTGGGAGTTCTCGCTGTCGGTGCTGGCGGCGGTGCTGGCCGTGCTCGGCTACTCGGTCAACGAGTCGGTGGTCATCTTCGACCGCGTCCGCGAGAAGTTCCGCGATCGCGCCGCCCGCGCGATGACGCCGCCCCAGGTGCTCGACCACGCCATCACCAGCACCATCTCGCGCACCATCATCACCCACGGATCCACCCAGCTGATGGTGCTCTCGATGCTGATCTTCGGCGGCCCCACCCTGCACTACTTCGCGCTGGCGCTCACCATCGGCATCCTCTTCGGGATCTACTCATCGGTATTCGTGGCGGCGGCCATCGCGATGTGGCTGGGCGTGCGTCGCGAAGATCTGGTCAAGCCGGTCAAGAAGAAGGACGACGGGCAGCCCGAACTGCCCTGAGCTCCCTTTCCGCTGCCGCCGGGCCTGCCCATGCATCGCGTCCGCATCTGGGATCTGCCCACCCGGCTCTTCCACTGGCTGCTTGCGGTCTGCGTGGCCGGGTCGCTCGTCTCGGTCCAGCTCGGCGGCAACGCCATCGCCTGGCACTTCCGCTTCGGCTACGCCATCCTGGCGCTGGTGCTGTTCCGCGTGATCTGGGGGTGGGTGGGCCCGCGCTATGCGCGCTTTGCCAGCTTTCCGCCCGATCCGGCCGCCGCCATCGCCAGCCTGCGCGGGGCGCCCCATGATGGCGCCGGGCACAATCCGCTGGGCGCGTTCTCGGTCTACGCGCTGCTGGCGGCGCTCGCCTTCCAGGCAGCCAGCGGGCTGTTCGCCAACGACTCCATCATGTGGGACGGGCCGCTGAAGAATCTGGTGTCGTCCGAGACCAGCGACCGCATCACCACGCTGCACCGCCTCAACCGGTTCGTGCTGCTGGGCCTCATCGGTCTGCATCTGGCGGCCATCGCCTGGCACGCGCTGCGCCTGCGCGAGCGACTGGTGCGGCCCATGATCGATGGCGACCGCCGCTACCCGCCGGGCGCGGCCTTGCCGCAGCCGGCGCGCGATGACGCCCGCATTCGCCTGGTCGCGGCCGCGCTGCTAGCGCTGTGCGCGGCAGCGGTGGCGGCGCTGCTGGTGCTGGGCCGACCGGGCTGAACGAAGCCAGGCGCCGCGCACCCGGCCTGCGAGCAACCGGTCGGCGACGCGGATCAGTCCTTGCGGAACTTGTCGTGGCAGCCCTTGCACGAGGCGCCAACGGCGCCCAGTTGCGTGCGCAGGGTCTCGAGGCTGCCGGCCGCGGCAGCCAGCTTGGCCGTCTCGGCCTGCATCTTGTCGGCGGCCGCCTTGAAGTCGGCAGCGTTGGCCAGGGCCTCGGGCTTGAGCCGGGTGTCGCCGGTGGCCGAATTGGGCACGAACGCCTCCCAGGGCAGCCGAGCCACGGCATCGATGATCTTGGCCGAATTCTGCGCGGCCGCCGCATCGAAGGGGCGCTCGCCCTTGGCCATAGCCGACAGCCGGCCCATGTGGTTGCCCACGACCGTGAACGACGCCTTGCGGTACTTGATGGCGTCCTCGACCTTGGCGAACTGCGCGGCGGCGTGCGGCGCGTGCAGGACGGCAACGGCCGCGGCGGCCGACAGCACGATGGCGATGGTCTTCATGGGCGCTCCTGAGGATCGTTGGGATCCCCATTATTCCACCGAACCCGCGGCGGCGCGCACGCCGCCGGCTCACGGGGGGTGCGCACGCCGCCGGCTCACGGATGGCGCCCGCGCCGCCGGCTCAGATGCGCCGGGCGAGGTCGACGGCCGCGCCCACGTAGCCTGCGGGCGTGAGTTCGCGCAGGCGCTGGCGGGCTGCCTGCGGGATGGGCAGTCGATCGACGAAGGCGGCGAGTTCGGCGGGCCCGATCGTGCGGCCGCGCGTGAGCTCCTTGAGCTGCTCGTACGGATTCTCGACCCCGTAGCGGCGCATCACGGTCTGGATGGGCTCGGCGAGCACCTCCCAGTTCGCCTCGAGGTCGGCGGCCATGCGGGGGCGGTCGATCTCGAGCTTGCCCAGGCCGCGCAGGCATGCATCCCAGGCGAGCAGCGAATAACCCAGGGCCACGCCGACGTTGCGCAGCACCGTCGAATCGCTGAGATCACGCTGCCAGCGCGAAACCGGCAGCTTCTCGGCGAGGTGGCGCAGCAAGGCGTTGGCCAGCCCGAGGTTGCCCTCGGAGTTCTCGAAGTCGATCGGGTTGACCTTGTGCGGCATGGTCGAGGAGCCGATCTCGCCGGCGCGGGTCTTCTGCCGGAAGTAGCCCAGCGAGATGTAGCCCCAGACGTCGCGATCGAGGTCGAGCACGATGGTGTTCACGCGCGCCAGGGCGTCGAACAGCTCGGCCATCCAGTCGTGCGGCTCGATCTGGATCGTGTAGGGGTTGAACTGCAGGCCCAGCGATTCGACCACACGGCGCGAGAAAACCGGCCAGTCGATCTCGGGGCAGGCCGCGAGATGCGCGTTGTAGTTGCCGACCGCGCCGTTCATCTTGGCCAGCACCGGCACATCGGCCAGACGCTGCAGCGCGCGCTCGAGGCGCGCGACGACGTTAGCGAGCTCCTTGCCCATGGTGGTCGGCGAGGCGGGCTGCCCGTGGGTGCGCGACAGCATCGGCGCATCGGCAAGCGCATGGGCGAGCTCGCGCAGGCGCAGCACGAGCCGCTGCCCGGCGGGCAACAGCACCTCGGCTCGGGCGCGCCCGAGCATCAGCGCGTGCGCCGTGTTGTTGATGTCCTCGGACGTGCAGGCGAAGTGGATGAACTCGGCTGCCGCCTCGAGCTGCGGCTGGCCGGCGACCGACTCCTTCAGGAAGTACTCGACAGCCTTGACGTCATGGTTGGTGACCTCCTCGATGCGCTTGATGCGCGCGGCCTGCTCGGGGCCGAAGCCCTCGAGCAGCCGGGCGAGGAAGGCCCGGGCCGGGGCATCGAACGGCGGCAGTTCGGGCATGCCGGCATCGGAGAGCGCGACCAGCCAGGCGATCTCGACCTGCACGCGAAAGCGCATGAAGGCAGCCTCGGAGAGCAGCTCGCGCAGCGGCTCGACGCGCGCCGCGTAGCGGCCATCGAGTGGAGAAAGGGCGGTGAGTGTGGCGTTGTCCATGGGGCGATGCTAGCACCGGCCCCTTTGCTATACTCGACCGCTGCGCTGGGCATCGTCGCCCGGCCTTCTCCCGTTGTCATGAAGCTGATCGGCTCCGACACCAGTCCGTACGTCCGCAAGGTTCGGGTCGTTCTCGCCGAAAAGCGCATCGAGTACCGCTACCAGCGAGAAGACGTCTGGTCGCCGCAGTCCTCGATCGCGCAGGCCAATCCGCCGGGCAAGGTCCCTTGTCTGGTGCTCGACGACGGCGCCACGATCTTCGATTCGCGCGTGATCGTCGAATACCTCGACAACCTCACGCCGGTCCAGCGCCTCATCCCTCCGGCAGGCCGGCAGCGCATCGACGTGCGCTGCTGGGAGGCGCTGACCGACGGGCTGCTCGATGCCGCCGTGCTCATCCGTCTCGAGCACACGCGCCGCGAGCCGCACGAGCGCAGCGCCGGCTGGCTGACGCGGCAGCGCGGCAAGATCGACGCGGCGCTGGGCTGGATGTCGGGCACGCTGGCCGACGAGCCCTGGTGCTGCGACAACCGCTATTCGCTGGCCGATGTCGCCGCGGGCTGCGCGCTCGGCTACCTCGATCTGCGCTTTTCCGAAATCGACTGGCGCGATCGTCACCCCAATCTGGCCCGGCTCGCCGACAAGCTCGCAACCCGCGCTTCGTTCCTCGATACCGCGCCGGGCGCCCCGACCTGAGGGGTCGGCTCGTCTGCCACGTGGCAGCTCTCTCAGGCGCTGCCCGCCAGCGCGAAACGGTCGGGCCGCGACAGCTCCCAGTAGCGCTGGAAAGCCGTCGATCGCAGCGTCGCGCGCGCCGCCGGATCGAGCAGCTGCCCCGGTGCGACGAACTCGTGCAGTTCGGCAAGCGAGCGCACGTCGTCGGGCGATACCCGGCGCAGGATATGCCTGGGCTCGATCTGCGACGGATGCTCGAGACCTGCGGCGGCCACCAGCTCGGCCAGCGCCTGCAGCGTGTTGCGGTGGAAATTGGCCACGCGCTGCGCCTTGTCGGGCACCACCAGCGCGCGCTGGCGCACCGGGTCCTGGGTGGTCACGCCGGTCGGGCAGGTGCCGGTATGGCAGCTCTGCGCCTGGATGCAGCCCAGCGCGAACATGAAGCCGCGCGCGCTGTTGCACCAGTCGGCGCCCAGCGCCATGGTGCGCGCGATGTCGAAGGCGCTGACGATCTTGCCGGCCGCGCCCAGCCGCACCCGATCGCGCAGCTCCAGGCCCACGAGCGTGTCGTGCACCAGCAGCAGCCCGTCGCGCATCGGCATGCCCATGCGGTCGAGGAACTCGACCGGCGCCGCCCCGGTGCCACCTTCCTTGCCATCGACCACGATGAAGTCGGGCGTGATGCCGGTCTCGCGCATCGCCTTGGCGATCGCGAACCACTCCCAGGGATGACCGATCGCGAGCTTGAACCCAGTGGGCTTGCCCCCGGACAGTTCGCGCAGCCGCGCAACGAATTCGAGCAGACCGACCGGGGTGTCGAAGGCGCTGTGCGACGCCGGCGACACGCAGTCGGTCCAGGCTGGCACGCCGCGCGCCTGCGCGATCTCGGGCGTGACCTTGGGCCCGGGCAGCACGCCGCCGTGACCCGGCTTGGCCCCCTGCGACAGCTTGACCTCGACCATCCGGACCTGCGGATCGAGGGCGTTGCTCCGGAAGGCCTCGGGATCGAAGCGGCCCTGCGCGTCGCGGCAACCGAAGTAGCCGCTGCCGATCTCCCAGATCAGGTCGCCGCCGTGCTCGCGGTGGTAGGCGCTGATCGAGCCCTCGCCGGTGTCGTGGGCGAAGCCGCCGAGCTTTGCCCCGCGGTTCAGCGCGCGGATCGCATTGGCCGAGAGTGCGCCGAAACTCATCGCCGAGATGTTGAAGACCGAGGCATCGTGGGGCTGCGCGCAATCGGGCCCGCCAATGCGCACGCGAAAGTCGTGCGATGCCGGCGCGCCGGGAACGATCGCGTGGTTGATCCACTCGAAACCCGCGGCGTAGACGTCGTGCTGCGTGCCGAAGGGGCGCTTGTCGAGTTCGCGCTTGGCGCGCTGGTAGACCACCGCGCGCTGCTCGCGCGAGAACGGAACGCTTTCGGTGTCCGACTCGATGAAGTACTGCCGGATCTCGGGGCGGATGGTCTCGAACAGGAAGCGCAGGTGGCCGATCAGCGGGTAGTTGCGAAGGATGGCGTGGCGGGTCTGGAGGAGGTCGCGGATGCCGAGCGCAACGAGCAGCAGACCGGCAAGCGGCCAGCCCCATCCGAGGCGCCCCGACTGCTGACCGGCGAGCAGCGCGATGGTTGCTAGCGCAACCAGAAGCAGGCCGAGATAACGGACGTGCGTCATGCCGCCGCGGCTTGCGCGATCAGCCCGCCGCCGAGGCAGACGTCGCCATCGTAGAGCACCGCCGACTGCCCGGGCGTGACGGCCCACTGCGGTTCGTCGAAAGCCAGCTCGAAGGCCTCGCCCGCGACCGCGGCCAGCCGGCAGCGGGCGTCGGTCTGACGGTAGCGGGTCTTGGCGCCGAACACGGCCCCCTGCGGTGGCGGCGCGCCGCCTGTCCAGTGGGCGGAGTCGGCGCGCAGGCGCGAGGCGAGCAGCCAGGGGTGGTCGTGGCCCTGCACCACCAGCAGCGCGTTGCGCTCGAGATCCTTGCGCGCGACGAACCACGGCTGCCCGCTGCCGCCACGCTGCCCGCCGATGCCGATGCCCTTGCGCTGGCCCAGCGTGTAGAAGGCCAGACCCACGTGCTCGCCGATGTGGCGGCCGTCGTCGGTGAGCACCGGCCCGGGCCGATCGGGCAGGTAGCGCGACAGGAACTCGCGGAACGGGCGCTCGCCGATGAAGCAGATGCCGGTCGAGTCCTTCTTGGCGGCATTGGGTAGCCCGATGCGCACGGCGATCTCGCGCACCTGGGTCTTGCGCAGATCGCCGAGCGGAAAACGGGTGCGGGCGAGCTGCGCCTGCGACAGCCGGTGCAGGAAGTAGCTCTGGTCCTTGGCCGGGTCGACGCCGCGCAGCAGCTCGAAGCGCGCGCCCTCGGCCGGCCGGCCGGCGGGTGGCCGGCCGATGGCGGACCCATCGGCCGCGACCTCGCGCACGCGGGCGTAGTGACCGGTGGCGATCAGCTCGGCGCCCATGCGCATCGCATGGTCGAGGAAGGCCTTGAACTTGATCTCGGCGTTGCACAGCACGTCGGGGTTGGGCGTGCGTCCGGCCGAGTACTCGCGCAGGAACTCGGCAAACACGCGCTCGCGGTACTCGGCGGCGAAGTTGACCGCCTCGATGTCGATGCCGAGCACGTCGGCGGCGCTCGCCGCGTCGATCCAGTCCTGGCGGGTCGAGCAGTAGCGATCGTCGTCGTCGTCCTCCCAGTTCTTCATGAACAGACCGACGACATCCCAGCCCTGGCTGCGCAGCAGCCATGCCGCCACCGAAGAATCGACGCCACCCGACATGCCCACGACGATGCGCCGACCGGCGCCCGGCTCAGTCATCGCGATCGAGACAGTCGGGGTGGGTGAAAAGGAAATCGAGATCGAAGCGGCGGCCGGCCGCGTGGTCGTCGACGGTCTGCATCACGAGCGGGCTGCGATGCTCGGCTGCGCGAGCGCGGATCTCGTCGGCGCTCAGCCACAGCGCGCGCACGATGCCGTCGTCGAGCGCCTGCCCGGGCGCAACGTCGAGCACCTCGCAGTCGAACGCGAAGCGCAGGTAGCTGACATCGGTGCCGTCGGCCGGATGGCGGTAGCGCGCCAGGTACACGCCCACGCAGGCGCACGGCCGCACCCGATGCGCGGTTTCCTCGAACGCCTCGCGGGCCACCGCCTGCGCGAGGCTCTCGCCCGGATCGAGGTGGCCGGCCGGCTGGTTCAGCCGCAGGCCGTCGCGGGTGTGCTCCTCGACCATCAGGTAGCGGCCCTCGCGTTCGACGACGGCGGCCACGGTGACGCTGGGCTTCCAAAGGTCCATTTCCCGAGTTTAACGGAGGGGCGTGATATAACGACGCCCGGATTCGAACGCGGCCCTGCCCGCGGGAGGAAGATTTCATGCTGATAGGAGTGCCGGCCGAGACCCGCGATGGCGAGACCCGGGTCGCCGCCACGGCCGAAACCGTCAAGAAACTGGTCGCAGCCGGGCACCGCGTGCTCGTGCAGACCGGTGCCGGCGTGCGTGCCGCCCAGACCGACGACGCCCTGCTCGCCGCCGGCGCCGAGATCGGCGATGCCGCCGCGGCGCTGGCCGCCGAGCTGGTGCTCAAGGTGCGCGCCCCCTCGGCCGCCGAGATCGCCCTGATGAAGCCGGGCACCGCGGTGGTCGGCATGCTCGAGCCCTTCAATGCCGATGGCATCGCCGCGATGAACGCGGCCGGCCTGACGGCGTTCGCGCTCGAGGCCGCGCCGCGCACCACCCGGGCGCAGAGCATGGACGTGCTCTCGTCGCAGGCGAACATCGCAGGCTACAAGGCCGTGCTGCTGGCCGCGGCCGCCTACGGCCGCATGATGCCCATGCTCATGACCGCCGCCGGCACCGTGAAGGCCGCGCGCGTGCTCATTCTGGGCGCCGGCGTGGCGGGCCTGCAGGCGATCGCCACCGCCAAGCGGCTCGGCGCCGTCATCGAGGCCTCCGACGTCCGCCCGGCGGTGAAGGAGCAGATCGAGTCGCTCGGGGCCAAGTTCGTCGACGTCCCCTTCGAGACCGACGAGGAGCGCGAGATCGCGCAGGGTGTGGGTGGCTACGCACGACCCATGCCCGCGGCCTGGATGCAGCGTCAGGCGGCAGCGGTCGCCGAACGCATGAAGCAGGCCGACATCGTCATCACCACCGCGCTGATTCCGGGCCGCAAGGCTCCGGTGCTGGTGACCGAGGACATGGTCCGCTCCATGAAGCCCGGCTCGGTGGTTCTCGACATGGCCGTCGAGCAGGGCGGCAACTGCGCGGTCTCCGAGCCCGGCCAGACGGTCGTCCGTCACGGGGTTACCATCATCGGCCAGCCCAACCTGCCGGCCACCGTGCCCGCTGACGCATCGGCCCTCTACTCCCGCAACGTGCTCGACTTCCTCAAGCTCGTGCTCACGAAGGAAGGCGGCCTCACGGTCAATCGCGAAGACGACATCGTCGCCGCGTGCCTGCTGTGCAGCGGCGGCGAGATCGTCCGGCGCAACGGATAGAACCCAGCGTTCGCGCACGTCGCCGCGCGCGCCTGAAGGCGCCGCGGCTCCTCATTTCCCGCAGCCAGGACTAGCCATGGAAGCGATCAGCCCCACCATCGTCAACCTGATCATCTTCGTGCTGGCGATCTACGTCGGCTACCACGTCGTCTGGAACGTGACCCCGGCACTGCACACGCCGCTGATGGCGGTGACCAACGCGGTGTCGGCGATCATCATCGTCGGCGCGATGCTCGCGGCGGCGCTCACCGAGACCGGGCTCGGCAAGACCATGGGCGTGCTCGCGGTCGCGCTGGCGGCCGTGAACGTGTTCGGCGGCTTCCTCGTCACCCGGCGCATGCTCGACATGTTCAAGAAGAAAGAACCGCGCGGCGCCGGAGGCGCCAAGTGAACACGGGCGGCAACGCGCGCGGCTTCGCGCTCATGCTGGTGTTCGCGGTCGCGGTGTCGGTCGTGCTCGGCCTCGTCGTCGAGCGCTTCACGTCGCCGGGCTGGGAGCGCACCTTCTGGTTCGGCGTCGGACTCACCGCCATCCTCTTTCCGGCCGGCCGCTACGCCGAGAAGCGTGGCTGGATCCACGGTTTCTGGCACGCGGGCCCGGCCGCCCGCGGCGGCGCGTCGCAGCCCGGCGCCCGCGCGGGCACGGCTGTCGAGGCGCCCACCACGAACTCCCGGGACGACGCCACGGCGTCGTCCGTCACCCGCGCGTCGAGCGGAGAACCCCGATGAGCCTGAACCTGAACGTCGTCGTCCTGCTGTACCTGATCGCCTCGGTGTGTTTCATCCAGGCGCTCAAGGGCCTCTCGCACCCGACCACCTCGATCCGGGGCAACGTCTTCGGCATGACCGGCATGACCATCGCGGTCCTGACCACGGTCGGTCTGATCGCGATGATGGCCGAGCGCAGCCCCGAAGGCCCCACGCTCGCCGCGGGCCTGGGCTGGGTGCTGGCGGGGCTGGTGGTCGGCGGCGGCGCCGGCGCCGTGATGGCCAAGCGCGTCGAGATGACCAAGATGCCCGAGCTGGTCGCCTTCATGCACAGCATGATCGGCCTGGCGGCCGTGTTCATCGCGATCGCCTGCGTCGCCGAGCCGCACGCCTTCAACATCGTCGCCAAGGGCGAGCCCATCCCGGTCGGCAACAAGATCGAACTGTTCATCGGCACCTTCGTGGGCGCGATCACCTTCTCCGGTTCGGTCATCGCCTTCGGCAAGCTGTCGGGGAAATACAAGTTCCGTCTGTTCCAGGGCGCGCCGGTGGTCTTCGCCGGCCAGCACATGGTCAACCTCGGGCTCGCGATCGCGATGGTCGGCTTCGGCATGGCCTTCACGGTCACCGGCGACTGGCTGCCCTTCTGGGTGATGCTGGCCATCGCCTTCGTGCTGGGCGTGCTGATCATCATCCCGATCGGCGGCGCCGACATGCCGGTCGTGGTGTCGATGCTCAACAGCTACTCGGGCTGGGCGGCGGCCGGCATCGGTTTCTCGCTCAACAACAGCATGCTGATCATCGCCGGCAGCCTGGTGGGTTCCTCGGGCGCCATCCTGAGCTACATCATGTGCAAGGCGATGAACCGCTCGTTCTTCAACGTGATACTCGGCGGCTTCGGCGGCGAGGCCACGGCGGCGAGCGCCGGCGGCGCGCAGCAGCAGCGCCCGGTGAAGGCGGGCTCGCCCGACGACGCCGCATTCCTGCTCGCCAACGCCGAGACCGTGATCATCGTGCCGGGCTACGGCCTCGCGGTGGCCCGGGCTCAGCATCCGCTCAAGGAGCTCGCGCAGAAGCTCACCGACAAGGGCATCAGCGTCAAGTACGCCATCCACCCGGTGGCGGGCCGCATGCCCGGCCACATGAACGTCCTGCTCGCCGAAGCCGAGGTGCCCTACGACCAGGTCTTCGAGATGGAAGATATCAACGGCGAGTTCGGCGACACCGATGTCGTGCTGGTGCTCGGCGCGAACGACGTCGTCAATCCGGCGGCCAAGGATCCGAAGTCGCCGATCGCCGGCATGCCCATCCTCGAAGCGCACAAGGCCCGGCAGGTGATCGTCAACAAGCGCAGCATGGCTTCCGGGTACGCCGGCCTCGACAACGAGCTCTTCTACATGGACCGCACGATGATGGTCTTCGGCGACGCCAAGAAGGTCGTCGAGGACATGGTCAAGGCGGTCGAGTAGGACCAGTACGCCGGGGCACGATGCGCATCCAGCTGCTTTCCGACCTGCACCTGGAGAGCGAGGCCTACGAGCCGCAGCCCGCGCCCGGCGCCGACCTGCTGGTGCTCGCCGGCGACATCGATGCGGGCCACGAGGGCCTCGACCGCTTTGCCGGCTGGCCGGTGCCGGTGGTCTACGTCGCCGGCAACCACGAGTTCGACCAGCGCGACTTCGACGAGGCCCAGGCTGCGCTGCGGGCCCGCTGCGACCGCCTGGGCTTCGCGATGCTCGAGCGCGACTCCCTGATCGTCGAGACCGCCGGACAACGCTGCCGCCTGCTCGGCACCACGCTGTGGTGCGACTTCGACCTGCTCGGTGCGGCCTCGCGCGAGCGCTGCATGCGCGCCGGCCACTACTTCCTCGAGCGCATCCAGCGATCGACCCGACACGGCGCCGTCTTTGGCGCGGCCGAGGTGCGCGCCGAGTTCCTGCGCTGCCGCGACTGGCTCGCGGGCGAGCTGATGCTGGGCCGACGCGGCGCGGGGTGGGACGAGACCGTCGTCATCACCCATTTCGCGCCGTCGGCGCGCAGCGCCGACCCCCGCTACGGACTGCAACCGGCGAGCGCGAGCTTCTGCAGCAACTGCGAAGATCTGATGGGCCGCGCAACCCTCTGGCTGCACGGCCATCTGCACTGCCGGCACGACTACACGATCGCCGGCACGCGGGTGGTGTCCAACGCCCGCGGCCACGTCGAGCGCGAGGAGGCGGCGGCCCACGATCCGCTGTTCACCGTGACGCTCGGGCCGGCATCTGCGGCCCGGCCATGAGCACACCCCTCGCGCCCGGCGGCCGCAACCCCGACCAGCTGCGCCGGCTGCTGCTGCGCGGCGGCCTGACCGGCGCGGCGGGCGTGCTGGCCAGCGGCTGCGCGGGCCCGCCGATCGAACGCCTGCCGGATCAGCCGTTGCCGCCGGCGCAGGTTCGCATCGGCGACCTGTGGCGTTACGAGCGCATCGACGGCTACAACGGGCGGCGCCTGGGCGAGATCGTCGCGCAGATCGAGGAGACGGCTCCGCGGCTGCGAGTGGCGCTGCGCGACAGCGACGGCCGCCGGGTCGGCGACGAACTCTACGAGCAGCCCTGGACGGTGATCCAGGAGCCGTTCTACGACGCGGTGCAGATCTTCACCGAGCCAGTACCGCTGCTGCCGCCATCGGGCCGCACCGGCGATGCGCGCTGGCACTACGCGAGCTGGCGCGAGCCGGGATACGACCTGCGCTATCGGTGGGACGTGCGCAACCTGGCCGACGGCTGGGAGCGGCTGCGGGTGCCGGCCGGCGAGTTCGTCACGCTGCGAGTGACCCGTGAGATTGCCCTTTCGCACCCCGACTTCAAGCGCCTGCGACCCTGGCGGCGCGAGACGCTCTGGTATGCGCCGGCCATCGAGCGCTGGGCGCAGCGCGAATGGACCGGATGGTTCTACTGGCCCGGCGAGCGCTTCGTGATGCGCGAGGACTTCGTACGCTGGCGGCTGATCGAGCACCGGCCGCAGCCCCGGGGCTGACCCGAGGCAGACCCCGGCTCAGCCAGCGATGGCGTCGTCGAGCCACTCGATCCAGTGGCGTACCGGAGTGGCGGTCCCGGCCTGCAGGTGCGACAGGCAGCCCACGTTGGCCGACAGGATCATCTGCGGCGCGCCAGCCTGCAGCGCCTCGAGCTTGCGCTCGCGCAGCTGCGCGGAGAGCTCGGGCTGCAGCACCGAGTAGGTGCCGGCCGAACCGCAGCACAGGTGCACATCGGCCACCGGCGCAACCTCGACCCCCAGGGAAGCAAGAAAGGCCTCGACCGTGCCGCGCACCTGCTGGCCGTGCTGCAGCGTGCACGGTGGATGGAACACCACGCGCTCGGCTGGCGGGCGCACCGGCCCGAGTGCGCCGCGCTCGCGGGCAGCGGCGAATTCGCGCGGCAGCCACTGGGCGAGGTCGAAGGTGGCCTCGACGACGCGCCGCGCCCGCGGCGCCCACACCGGATCGTCGCGCAGCAGGTGCGCGTAGTCGCGCACCATTGCGCCGCAACCCGAGGCGTTCATCAGCAGCGCCTCGGCAGCGCCCGACTCGAGCATCGGCCACCACGCCGCGATGTTGCGATGGGCCGCCGCCAGCGCGCCGTCGTGGTCGTCGAGGTGATGGCGAATGGCCCCGCAGCAACCGGAGCCGGGCGCGGTGATCGCCTGCACCCCCAGGGCATCGAGCACCCGGGCGGTAGCGGCATCGACCCGCGGCATCATCGCCGGCTGCACGCAGCCGTCGAGCAGCAGCACCTTGCGGGCGTGTTCGCGGCGCGGCCGCGGACCGGCCGCCGGCGCGTCGGGCAGCTTGTCGCGCAGCGCTTGCGGCAGCAAGGGCCGCAGCACACGCCCCACGCGCATCGCGGGGTCGAAGATCCAGCGGCGGGTCAGCGTCTCGCGCAGTGCGGCGCGCAGCAACCGCTGGCCGGCCGGCCGGCGCACCTGCCGGTCGACGAGGCGCCGGCCGATGTCGACCAGATGCCCGTAGCGCACGCCCGAGGGGCAGGTGCTCTCGCAGTTGCGGCAGGTGAGGCAGCGGTCGAGGTGGGTCTGGGTCGAGGCGCTTGCGGGATGGCCCTCGACCACCTGCTTGATCAGGTAGATGCGTCCGCGCGGCCCGTCGAGCTCGTCGCCGAGGAGCTGGTAGGTGGGACAGGTGGCGGTGCAGAAGCCGCAGTGCACGCAGCTGCGCAGGATGGCTTCGGCTTCGATGCCCTCGGGGGTGGCCTTGAGCCAGTCGGCGAGATGGGTTTCCATCGCGGGTTCGCGCGGCCTCTCAGAGGGCCGGGTACAGACGGCCGGGGTTGAAGGTACGGTTGGGATCGAATTCGCGCTTCAGGCGGGCATGCAGCGCAGCCAGCGGTGGCGCGAGCGGGGCGAACACGCCCGCGGCGCGCTCGCCGCCGCGAAACAGCGTTGCCGATCCGCCGGCCGCCGCTGCGGCAGCGCGCATGGCCACAGCCGGAGCATCGCTGGCGTACCAGCGCAGCGCGGCGCCCCACTCGAGCATGGGCTCGCCAGGCACGTCGAGTACGGGCGCGCTCGATGGCACCGACAGGCGCCACAGCGCGGCGCCGTCGGCGAGCCGCGGGTGCCGGTGCTCGCGCACGTCGGCCCAGAACCGATCGGCCTGATCGGGATCGATCGGCCGCAGACCGTGTTCGCGGCTCAGGCGGATGGTTGCGGCGTCAACGGCCGCCGCCGCGCCCGACAGGCGCACCGAGGCGACCCCGTCGGCCCAGGCGGTGGCCGAGACCGGCAGGGGCTGCCCGCCCCAGGCATTGAACCAGCCGATCGCGCCAGACTGGTCGATGGCACCGGCGAGGGTGAGCTCGCGCGCGGGCTGCGGCAACACCTTCAGCGAAACCTCGGTGATCAGGCCGAGCACGCCCATCGAGCCGCACAGCAGCCGCGACACGTCGTAGCCGGCGACGTTCTTCATCACCTGCCCGCCGAAACGCAGCCAGCGCCCGCGCGCATCGAGCATGCAGGCGCCCAGGACGAAATCGCGCACCGCGCCCGCGCTGGCGCGCCGGGGCCCCGAGAGTCCGGCCGCGACCATGCCACCCACGGTGGCCTGCCCGCCGAAGGCCGGTGGCTCGAAGGCCAGCATCTGGCCTGCGGCACGCACCGCCTGTTCGAGCTCGGCCAGCGGCGTGCCGCAGCGCGCGGTCACGACCAGCTCGGTGGGCTCGTAGGCAACGATGCCCGTGTAGGCGCGGGTGTCGAAGGGCTCGCCGCGCGGCGCCTCGCCATAGAACGCCTTGGTGGCGCCGCCGCGCAGTTCAAGCGCTCGCCCGCTGCCGTCGGCCTCGCGGATGCGGTCGCGCCACTGCGCGAGCACGGCGTTGCTGGCGTCCATCAGAAACGCGGCAGGTCGGCGAACGGCAGCCGACCGGCGTGCACGTGCATCTTGCCGTACTCGGCGCAGCGCGCGGTGGTGGGTATCGCCTTGCCGGGATTGAGCAGGCCCGGTTCGTCGAAGGCCCGCTTGACCGCGAAGAAGGCCGCGCGCTCGTCGGGCGAGAACTGCACGCACATCGAGTTGATCTTCTCGATGCCCACGCCGTGCTCGCCGGTGACCGTGCCGCCGAGCTCGACGCACAGCTCGAGGATCTCGGCGCCGAAGAGCTCGGCGCGCTCCCACTGCGATCGGTCGTTGGCGTCGAAGAGGATGAGGGGATGCAGATTGCCGTCGCCCGCATGGAACACATTCATGCAGCGAAGGCCGTATCGCTGCTCCATGTCGGCGATCGCCGCGAGCATGCGCCCGAGGTTCTTGCGCGGGATGGTGCCGTCCATGCAGTAGTAGTCGGGCGAGATGCGTCCGGCCGCCGGAAACGCGTTCTTGCGCCCGGACCAGAAACGCAGCCGCTCGGCCTCCGACTCCGACACGCGAATCGCGGTGGCGCCCGAGCCGCGCAGCACCTGCTCGATGCGGGCGATCTCCTCAGCCACCTCCTCGGGCGTGCCGTCGGACTCGGCCAGCAGGATGGCCTCGGCCTCGAGGTCGTAGCCGGCCCGCACGAACGGCTCGACGGCCTGCGAGGTCTTGCGATCCATCATCTCGAGGCCGGCTGGGATGATGCCCGCCGCGATGATGCTGGCAACCGCGTCGCCGGCCCGCACGACGTCGTCGAACGAGGCCATCACCACGCGAGCAAGCTGCGGCCGAGGCACGAGTTTCACCGTGACCTCGGTGACGACGGCAAGCATGCCCTCGGAGCCGATCAGCAGCGCGAGCAGGTCGAGACCGGGGGCATCGAGCGCCTCCGAGCCGAACTCGACCTCCTCGCCATCGATGGTGTAGCCGCGCACCCGCAGCACGTTGTGCACGGTGAGACCGTACTTGAGGCAGTGCACGCCGCCGGAGTTCTCGGCGACGTTGCCGCCTATCGTGCAGGCGATCTGCGACGAGGGATCGGGTGCGTAGTACAGGCCGTACGGCGCGGCCGCCTCCGAGATGGCGAGGTTGCGCACGCCCGGCTGCACGCGGGCGACGCGCGCGCGCGCATCGAGCGCCAGGATGCGGTTGAGCTTGGCCAGGCCGAGCACCACCCCGCTGGCATGCGGCATCGCGCCGCCCGAAAGGCTGGTTCCGGCGCCGCGAGCCACCACCGGCACCTGCAGTTCGCGGCAGGCGAGCAGGACTTCACGAACCTGCGCCTCGTTCTCGGGCAGCGCGACGATCATGGGCAGCTGCCTGAACGCCGACAGCGCATCGCACTCGTAAGGACGGGTGTCCTCCTCGCGGTAGAGCACGCAGTGCTCGGGCAGGATGAGGCGCAGGCGGCGGGCCACCTCGGCCTGCCGGCCGGGGGCAGGCGCCTCGCCGACATCGGCGTGGCGCAGTTCGTGTGACGGCGTGGTTGCAAGGTCCATCGACCGCAGACTACCCAAGGCGCGATCGACCGGAAATGCGGGAAAACGCGAAACATCCATGACTGCGCCGTGAATCCGGCCGGCCCGCGCGGCACGCATCGACGACAATCGGTGCCGGCGGACCCGCGACGGGTGCGCGTGGAGAACCGATCCGATGCCCGAATCGAGCGCGCGCCAGGGCGCGCCCATCGCCGGCTACCTGCTGCTGTTCTCGGGCATGGCGCTGGTGGGCACCTACGTGGCGCTGAGCAAGCCACTGACCGCGGTGTTCCCGGTGTTTCTGCTCGCCTGGCTGCGATTCGGGCTGGCTGCGCTCGTGATGCTGCCCTGGCTGCGCAACGCGCGCGCCGCGCGGCCGCATGCGCGCGCGCTCTTCCTGCAGTCCTTCTTCGGCAACTTCCTCTTTTCGATCTGCATGCTCTGGGGGCTGTCGCTGACCTCGGCGAGCGCCGCCGGCGTCATCCTCGCGAGCCTGCCGGCAGTGGTGGCGCTGCTCGGCTGGCTGCTGCTGCGCGAGCGGCTTGGCGCCAGGGTGTGGGGCGCGGTCGCGCTGGCCACCGCTGGCGTGGCCCTGCTGTCGGTCGCGCGTGGCCCGTCGCCCACAGGCGTGGGCGGCGCATCGGTAATGGGCAACCTGCTGGTGTTCGGCTGCGTGGTCTGCGAGGCGGTGTACGTGATCATCGGCAAGCGCCTGACGGCCAGTCTGTCGGCGCTGCGCATCTCGGCGCTGATCAATGCCGTCGGCCTGGTCCTGATGACTCCCCTGGGGCTCTGGCAGGCCATCGGCTTCGACTTCGCCGCCGTGGGCGCGGGCCACTGGCTGCTGCTCGCCTTCTACGCGGTGTCGGCCAGCGTGCTCTCGACCTGGCTGTGGCTGTCGGGGCTGCAGCGGGTGCCGGCCAGCCACAGTGGCGTGTTCACCATCGCGATGCCGCTGGCGGCAACCGCGGTGGGCGTAGGGTTGCTCGGCGAACGGGTGGGCTGGGCGCACGGCGTCGCGCTGACGCTGGCCTGCGCGGGCCTCGCGCTGATCGCCTCGGCGGCGCGCGGCCGGGAGCGTGCCGCGAGTTGACATCGCCAGGCCGAAGCGGCACCCTGCGCGCCAGTCGATCGACTGCGGCGGGAGAGACCACCCGCGCATCGGCGGGCGGCGCCGAAGGTGTATCGCCCCGAAAACTCTCAGGCAAAAGGACTGCCGCAGTTTCGACTCTCTGGAGAGAAGGCGCGCGCACCCCCGGGTTCGCGGCGGCCTCGCCGAAGGAAACAGGTGCCTGCGGGCACTGAATGTCTCAGGCAAACGGACAGAGGGGGTTCCACGGACCGACGGCCCGCAAGGCCGTCACCACGCGGCCGGCATGGCCCAGGAGCCCCCATGAGCAATCCCCCGAATCTGCGCTACACCGCCAGCCACGAGTGGCTGCGCGACGAAGGCGATGGCACAGCCACCGTCGGCATCACCGCCCACGCCCAGGACGCGCTCGGCGAACTCGTCTACGTCGAACTGCCCGAGGCCGGCCGCAGCGTCAGTGCGGGCGAAGCCTGCGTCGTGGTCGAGTCGACCAAGGCCGCCTCCGACGTCTACGCGCCGGTCGATGGCGAGATCATCGCCGTCAACCCGGCGCTGACCGACGCGCCGCAGACGGTCAACGACGCCCCCTACGAGGGCGGCTGGCTGTTTCGCATCCGCCTGGCCAACCCGGCCCAGTGCGCCACGCTGCTCGACGCCGCGGCCTACGAGGCCGGCCCCGGCGCCGCCTGAGGGAGCCGCACCATGCGTACCGCCGACGCGATCGGCAGCGTGCACACGCTGTTCGCCAACGACGAGTTCCACGGCCGCCACATCGGCCCCTCCGAAGCCGAGCAGGCGGCCATGCTCGCCGCGCTCGGCCTGGCCTCACGGCACGACCTCATCGCCCAGACGGTGCCGGCGGCGATCCGCCTGACCGCCGAGCCCGAGCTGCCCGTGCCGGCCACCGAATCGGCCGCGCTCGCCGAACTGGCCGCGATCGCCGAGCGCAACCAGGTCTGGCGCTCCTACATCGGCGCCGGCTACCACGGCACACTCACCCCGGAGCCGATCCGGCGCAACGTGCTCGAGAACCCCGGCTGGTACACCGCCTACACGCCCTACCAGGCCGAGGTCGCGCAGGGCCGGCTCGAGTCGCTGCTCAACTTCCAGCAGATGGTGGTCGAGCTCACCGGGCTGCCGGTGGCCAACGCCTCCCTGCTCGACGAGGCCACCGCGGCGGCCGAGGCGATGGCACTGTGCCGCCGCGCCTCGAAGCACGCCGCTCAGGCCTTCTTCATCGACGCGGGCACCCATCCGCAGGTCATCGCCGTGATGGTCACGCGCGCCCGCTGGCTGGGTTTCGAGACCGTCGTCGGCAACCCCGACCGCGACCTCGATCCGACCCGCGTCTTCGGCGCCCACCTGCAGAGTCCCGACACCGAAGGCCGCGTGCGCGACCACTCGGCCCTGATCGGGCGCGTGCGCGCCGCGGGCGGCCGGGTGAGCGTGGGCACCGACCCGCTCGCGCTGATGCTGATGAAGTCGCCCGGAGCCATGGCCGCCGACGTCGCGATCGGCTCGGCGCAGCGCTTCGGCGTGCCGCTGGGCTACGGCGGCCCGCATGCCGCCTTCATGGCGGTGCGCGAGGAACTCGTGCGGATGATGCCGGGCCGCCTGATCGGCGTGTCGCGCGACGCGTCCGGCCGACCGGCGCTGCGCATGGCGCTGCAGACCCGCGAGCAGCACATCCGCCGCGACAAGGCCACGAGCAACATCTGCACGGCGCAGGCGCTGCTCGCCAACATGGCCGCGTTCTACGCCATCTGGCACGGCCCGCAGGGCCTGCTGCGCATCGCGCTGCGGGTCAACGCGCTGGCGCGGTTGCTCGCCGCGCTGGTGGCGCCCGCGCTGCGTCCGGTGCACGATGCCTTCTTCGACACCCTGCTGATCGATGTCGGCGCCCAGGCCGACGCCGTGCGTGCGCGCGCCGAGGAGCGGCGCATCAACCTGCGCGCCATCGGCCCGACACGCTTCGGCATCGCGCTCGACGAAACCACCACCCCCGCCGACATCGCCGACCTCGCCTGGGTGCTCGGCGGGCAGCCGGTCGATGGCGCGGCGCTCGAGGCGGCACTGGCGCATCTGGGCGCCGAGCCCGACTCGATCGCCCCCGCGCTGCGCCGCGAAGGTCCCGCGCTCACCCATCCGGTCTTCAGCCGTTACCACAGCGAGACCGAGTTCATGCGCTACCTGAAGCGCCTCGAGAACCGCGACATCTCGCTGGTGCACTCGATGATCCCGCTGGGCTCGTGCACGATGAAGCTGAATGCCGCCGCCGAGATGGCGCCGGTGAGCTGGCCGCAGCTCGCGGCGCTGCACCCCTACGCGCCGGCCGAGCAGGCGCGCGGCTACGCCGAGATGCTCGGGCAGCTCGGCCGCTGGCTGGCGGCCATCACCGGCATGGCCGCGGTATCGTTCCAGCCGAATTCGGGCGCGCAGGGCGAGTACGCCGGCCTGCTCGCGATCCGCGGCTGGCAGGCCGCGCGCGGCCAGGGCCATCGCGACGTCTGCCTGATCCCCGCGTCCGCGCACGGCACCAACCCGGCCTCGGCGCAGATGATGGGCATGCGCATCGTCGTGGTCGCCTGCGACGCCAGCGGCAACATCGACCTGAGCGATCTTGCGGCCAAGATCGATGTGCACCGCGACGCGCTCGCCGCGCTGATGGTCACCTACCCCTCGACCCACGGCGTGTTCGAGGCGGGCATCCGCGAGGCCTGCGAGCGCGTGCACGCGGCGGGCGGCCAGGTCTACATGGACGGCGCGAACCTCAACGCGCAGGCCGGGCTCACCTCGCCGGGCCTGATCGGCGCCGACGTGTGCCACATGAACCTGCACAAGACCTTCTGCATCCCGCACGGCGGCGGCGGCCCGGGCATGGGCCCGATCGCGGTCGCCGCCCACCTTGCGCCGCACCTGCCTTCCGACCCGCTGGCCTATGGCGGCGCGCTGGCGGCAGGCGCGGGCAACGACCCGGACGGCGGACCCGGCGCGGTCTCGGCCGCGCCCTTCGGCAGCGCGCTGATCACCGCGATCTCGTGGATGTACATCCGCATGATGGGTGGCAGCGGCATCCGCAAGGCCACCGAGGTGGCGATCCTGAACGCCAACTACATCGCCCATCGGCTGCGCTCCTGCTTCCCGGTGCTCTACGCGGGCGACAACGGCCGGGTGGCGCACGAGTGCATCCTCGACATGCGGCACCTGAAGGCCACCTACGGTGTGACCGCCGAGGACATCGCCAAGCGGCTGATGGACTACGGTTTCCATGCGCCGACACTGTCCTTCCCGGTCGCCGACACGCTGATGATCGAGCCGACCGAGTCCGAATCCAAGGCCGAGCTCGACCGGTTCTGCGACGCGATGATCGCGATCCACGGCGAGCTCGAGGCGATCGGCCGCGGCGAACTGCCTGCGGCCGACAACCCGCTGAAGTGCGCGCCGCACACCGCGGCCGAGATCGCCGGCGACTGGACGCACCCCTACTCGCGCGAGCTCGCCGCCTATCCGCTGCCCTGGATCCGCGAGGCCAAGTTCTGGCCCTCGGTCAAGCGGGTGGACAACGCCGCGGGCGACCGCAACCTGGTGTGCACCTGCCCGCCGGTGTCGGACTGGGCCTGAGGCCGGCGCCATGACCGACAGCGCCCCCCAACGCGTGCCCCTCGATGCCCTGCACCGCCGCCTCGGCGCGCGCATGGGCGCCTTCGCCGGCTGGGACATGCCGATCCAGTACCCGACGGGCCTGAAGGCCGAGCACCTGCACACGCGCGAGCAGGCGGGCCTGTTCGATGTCTCGCACATGGGCCAGCTGCGGGTGAGGCCGCGCGACGGCAACCCCGACACGCTGCGGCGCGAGCTCGAAGCCGCGCTGCCCATCGATCTGGCAGCGTGGCCGGTCGGGGTGCAGCGCTACTCGGTGCTGCTGAATGACGCCGGCGGCATCGAGGACGACCTGATGCTGATCAACCTCGGCAACGAGGTACGCATCGTCGCCAACGCCGGCAACCGCGAGCACGATCGCAGCCTGCTGCAGGCGCGCTGCCCGGGCCTGGCCTTCGACTGGCTCGACGCCGCCCTGCTCGCCCTGCAGGGGCCGGCCGCCGAGGCGGTGCTCGCCAGCTTCGACCCGGCAGCCGCCGCAATGCGCTTCATGGAGGCGCGCACGCTGTCGCTCGCGGGCGTGGCCTGCCTGGCCACGCGCTCGGGTTACACCGGCGAGGACGGCTACGAGATCTCGGTGCCGCTGGCCGCCGCCGAGGCCTTCGCGACACAACTGCTCGAGCATCCGGCGGTGGCGCCCGTCGGGCTGGGCGCGCGCGACACGCTGCGGCTGGAAGCCGGACTGCCGCTGCACGGCAACGACATCGGACCGGCCGTCACGCCCATCGAGGCCGGTCTGCCCTTCGCGATCGCGACGGCTCGCCGCGCCGCAGGCGCGCGTCCGGGCGGCTTTCCGGGCGCGGCCACCGTGCTAGCCCAGTTCGCCAAGCCGCCGCAGCGCCGGCTGGTGGGGCTCATCTCGAGCGAATCGGTGCCGATACGTGCGCACGCAACGATCGTCGATGGCGCGGGCAACGCCGTGGGCGAGGTCACCAGCGGCACGGTGTCGCCGACCCTGGGCCGGCCGATCATGCTCGCGATGCTGAGCGTCGAGGCGATGGGCACGACACCGCTCTCGGCGATGGTGCGCGAGCGGCGCGTGCCGGTTGCGACGACCGCCCTGCCCTTCGTACCCAAGCGCTACCGGCGCTGAGCCGCGCGGGGCGCCGGCGGACCGGCGCGCGGGGCCCCAGCCCCAGCCGACGGGGCGCCTGGCGCGATTACATCCGGAAGATCTTGCCCGGATTGAGGATGCCGTCGGGGTCGAAGGCCCGCTTGATCCGACGCATGAGCTCGATCGCATCCTCGCCGACCTCCTCGACGAGAAAGCCGATCTTGTGCAGGCCGATGCCGTGCTCGCCGGTGCAGGTGCCGTCCATCGACAGCGCCAGCCGGACGATCTCGTCGTTCAGGCGCTCGGCGCGCTCGGCCTCCTCGGCGTCATTGGGGTCGATCAGCAGCACCGCGTGGAAGTTGCCGTCGCCGACGTGGCCCAGCAGCATGGTCGGGAAATCGGCCTTGTCGAGGATGGCCCGCGCCCCGGCGATGGAGTCGGCCAGTCGCGAGATCGGCACGCAGGTGTCGGTGGAGATGGCGCGGCCGCCCGGACGCACCTGCAGGCAGGCGAAGTAGGCGTTGTGGCGCGCGTTCCACAGCCGCGTGCGGTCCTCGGGCCGGGTGGCCCATTCGAAGTCCTGGCCGCCGTTGTCGCGCGCGATCTGCTGCACGGTCTGGGCCTGCTCGAGCGCTGAAGCCTCGGTGCCGTGGAACTCGAAGAACAGCGTGGGCTGCTCGCGCAGCGTGGTGTGGCTGTGGGCGTTGATCGCGCGGATGGTGCGCTCGCACAGGAACTCGCTGCGCGCGATCGGCACGCCGAGCTGGATGGTCTGGATGACGGTGTTCACCGCCGCCGCCATGGTCGGGAAATTGACCACCGCCGCACTCATCGCCTCGGGCAGCGGGTAGAGCTTGAGCGTGACCTCGGTGATGATGCCCAGCGTGCCCTCGGAACCGACGAACAGCCGGGTGAGGTCGTAGCCGGCCGACGATTTCTTGGCGCGGCCCGCGGTGCGGATCACCTTGCCGTCGGCGGTGACCACCGTGAGCGACAGCACGTTCTCGCGCATGGTGCCGTAACGCACCGCATTGGTGCCCGACGCGCGCGTTGCGCACATGCCGCCGATGCTCGCGTCGGCACCCGGGTCGATGGGAAAGAACAGGCCCGTGGACTTCAGGTCTTCGTTGAGTTGCTTGCGCAGCACGCCCGCCTGCACCGTGACGGTGAGGTCTTCGGCATTGACCGCGAGGATGCGGTTCATCTGCGACAGGTCGATGCAGACCCCGCCCTGCACGGCGAGCAGGTGCCCCTCGAGCGAGGAACCCGCGCCGTAGGCGATGAGCGGCGAGCGGTGCTCGCGGCACAGCCGCATCACCTCGGCCACCTCCTCGGTGCTCTGCGCGAAGACCACCGCCTCGGGCGGCGTCACGGGAAACGGTGACTCGTCGCGCCCGTGGTGCTCGCGCACGGCCGCGGCGACCGAGAAGCGCTCGGCGAACCGGGCGGCCAGCGCATCGGCGAGCGCCGCGGGCAGGGGACGACGCAGTTCGGAGAGGATGGGGTTCGGATGGTTCATGAAGGCTCCAGAATGCCCGGCCGGGTGCCGGCGGCGATGCCCCGACGCCTGCCGGCGGTGCCGGGCCGCTTTGCTAAGATGCGACCCAATCGCGGCCAAGTCCGGCACGCGTCTTGCATTTTCCTCTCATCGGCGCGTTTGCGCCAAGGCCCAAGGAGTCTTCGATGCCGTCCCGCCGTCACCTCGCCCGCTGCGCCGGCGCGCTGCTCGCCGCCTGCCTGGCCACCGGAGTCGCCCAGGCCCAGGAAACCAGGATCAAGTTCCAGCTCGACTGGCGCTTCGAGGGGCCATCGGCGCTCTTCCTCGCCGCGCGCGCCAAGGGCTACTTCCAGCAGGAAAAGCTCGACGTCACGATCGACTCGGGCAACGGCTCGGGCAACGCGGTCAACCGGGTTGCCGCGGGCACCTACGAGATGGGCTTCGCCGATCTCGCGGCCCTGATGGAATTCCATGGCAACAATCCCACCGCTCCGAACAAGCCCGTTGCGGTGATGATGGTCTACAACAACACGCCGGCCGCCGTCTTCTCGCTGAAGAAGTCGAACATCAAGGCGCCGGCCGATCTGGTGGGCAAGAAGCTCGGCGCGCCGGTCTTCGACGCCGGACGCAAGGCCTTTCCGATCTTCGCCAAGGCCAACGGCATCGACCTTGCCAAGGTGAACTGGGTGTCGATGGACCCGCCGCTGCGCGAGACCATGCTCGCCCGCGGCGACGTCGATGCGATCACGGGTTTCTACTTCACCTCGCTGCTCAACCTGAACGCCCGCGGCATCAAGGACGAGGACATCGCCGTGATGCCCTATCCGCAGTTCGGGGTGAAGCTCTACGGCAACGCGATCATCGTGTCCGAGGCCTTCCTGAAGAGCAACCCGGAGGCGGTCAAGGCCTTCCTGCGCGCCTTCACCAAGGGCGCCCGCGACGTGCTCGCCGATCCCGACGGCTCGGTGCGCTTCGTCAAGGAGCGCGACGCCATCATCGACGAGGCCCTCGAGAAGCGCCGGCTGCGGCTGGCCATCCAGGGCTCGATCGCCACGGCCGATGCCCGTGCCGAAGGCTTCGGCGACATTCGCCCGCCGCGACTCGCCCTGATGGCCTCGCAGGTCGCCGACGCGTTCGCCACCAAGGACCGCATCAACCCCGACCGCATCTGGAACGGCAGCTTCCTGCCCACGGCAGCCGAGCGCAACATCCTGGGCAAGTGACGACAGCGCGGCAGCCGGCGCCCGCCGGCTCGCCGGCTGCCAGCGGAGACCTCATGGCGCAAGCCTTCGTCGACTTCCAGCAGGTCTGGCTCGCCTACAACGACGAGCTGCTCGCCGCCGGCGACTTCGCCGTCGAGGACATCACGCTGAGCACCGAGCCCGGCGAGTTCATCGCGATCGTCGGGCCGTCGGGCTGTGGCAAGTCCACCTTCATGAAGCTGGCCACGGGGCTGAAGATGCCCACCCGCGGCACCATCCACATCGACAGCCAGCCCGTGACCGGCCCGCTGAAGATCGTCGGCATGGCCTTCCAGGCGCCCACGCTGCTGCCCTGGCGAACCACCATCGACAACGTGCTGCTGCCGCTCGAGATCGTCGAGCCCTACCGCTCGCAGTACAAGGCCCGCCGTGCCGAGTACGCCGAGCGCGCGCGCAAGCTGCTCGCCACCGTGGGCCTGCAGGGCTACGAGGACCAGTACCCGTG
>JBILUW010000022.1:0-25561 GCA_044370795.1 Burkholderiaceae bacterium | reverse complement strand
CAGCGTGATCGGGCCGCGCCGGCAGCTTGTTTGTACGCGGTCAGCCGCGACGGTAAAGTCGCCCTCGGATTGCCGGCCAAGGAGTGCCTGTCGTGCTGCTGAACCGTATCGTTCTCGTCGCCTGGTTCACGCTGCTCGCCGGCTGTGGTGGCGCGGGGGGCGATTCGACTTCGGATTTCGCCCAGCGGCTGGCGGCCTCGGGCAGTGCGACATCCGGTCGCGTATCTCAGGGCACGGTGCCGTCAGGACTTCCCGGCTTGATGCACGGCGCCCGGGCGATCGCCAGCCTTCCTGCGCCGTCGTCAACGCCCGCCATCACCGTCGATCAGTTCTTCCAGTGGGCCGAGTTGGCGTTTCCGCAGTACTTTCCGCCAGGCGGTCAGCCTGGCACGTTTCAGACCTACCAGTTCCGCTATTACCCGGCGACCGACCTCTACCTCGCGGTGCAGGGTGGCACCCGGGTCGTTGCCCTCGGGCGGGACACGGGCTACCAGATCGTCGATCTTGGCGCCTTCACCGAGTTCGCCCCGGTGGTGGTGGCGGCTGTGCAAGGCACTCGCACCATCACTTACGGAGGCGTCTCCGTGCAGGTGGTGATTCACATGCCAGCCGCAGCGGTCAAGGATGCGCTCGTGCTGTACCACGGTACCGTCTGGTTCGACGACCGTATCCTGCCGGCCGCTCAGAACACCCTCGACAGCTTCAAGCGCCTGCTGCTGCGCGACGATACGCTGCTGGTCAGCGTCGCCTACCCCCAGCAGAATCGTGAGATCGGCGAGGGCTTGCGGGAGGCGGAGGCCGCCCTCCTCTGGGTGAAGAACGAAGCCTCGAGGGCTCTGGGCGTATCCATCAACCGTGTCTTCATGGCCGGTCATTCCCAGGGTGCCTATCTCGTGACCCGGCTGAACACGATGCATCGGACCGATGGGGTGATCGCCAATGCACCCGGGCCCCTGGACTTCGAGTACCGCTGCCTGCTCGAGGAGCGCGGCGACGCGCCCCGCAGCGAGGAGTGCGGACTGATGAGCCCGCGCTACGGTCCTGCGTCGGCCAACCCTGCGCCGTATCGCAGCATCTCCCTGCTGTCGTTCACCCAGGGGTTCAAGGCGGATGCGCTGTTCGTTCAGGGGCAAGACGACGGCGTGATCCAGATGCGCTCGTGGCCGCTCTTCAGGCAGGCCGTGCAGACCTGCACGAACTGCCAGCAGCCTGTTGTCCTCGAGGTTGCCGGCGGCCATGAGGCCCTGTTCAGGAGCGTCGAGGCGCGCGCGGCGTTCAATCAGTTCCTGGACCAGCGACGCGTCAGGTAGGCGGTTCGAGGGCCGACCGGAATTGCCGGGTGCTCGTTCGGGAGCCGCTCGGCGCGGGGGCGGTCATGCCCCCGGCCTGTTCGAACCCGATCAGCCGCGTTCAAGCATCTCTTCGATCTGCCCGAGGCGTTCCTTGCCGAAGAACATCTCGGTCCCGATGAAGAAGCTCGGGATGCCGAAGGCGCCGCGCGCCACGGCTTTTTCGGTGTTGTCGATCAGGGCCTGCTTGATGGCGCCGTCCTGCGTCCTCGCGACGAGCGCCTGCGCATCGAAGCCGGCGGTGGTGAGCACCGCCGCGACGGCGGCGGCGTCGGTGACATCGAGCCCCTGTTCCCAGATCGCGGGGTTGAGCGCCTCGATCAGGCGGATCCGGTCATCGCCTTCCAGCGACACCAGCATCCGCAGCAGGTTGACCGAATTGAACGGGAAGGCGGGGTTCATCCGGAATCGGTGCAGGCCGTGCTTGTCGATGAAGCGCTGCATCTCGAGCTTCGCATAGGCGTTCTTGCCCTTGATGTCGGCGTCGCGGATGAAGGGCGGCGCATTGCCGGTGAGCTTGTGCATCCCGCCGAGGAAAGCGGGCGTGATGATGAGCTGCGCACCCTGCCGCGCGGCGAGCGCGCGCAGCGGCTGCCACACCAGGTAGGCATTGGGGCTGACGAAATCGAAGATCAGCTCGATGGCTTTGGTCATGGTCGTCTTCCTGTGGGTTCTCGCGACGCTGCATTGTCGCTCGATCGAGCAGTACGCCCAGGCTGCGGCAGTTCGGTCAGGTCTTGATGTCCTTCCGGGCCCCGGCTGCGCCTGCGCGGCTACTTCAGGTCCGGATTGCTGGCGTGGTTCCACCAGGCCAGATCGGAGTGCGCGCGCAGGTCGAGCTCGAAGGTCCAGGCCGAGCGGTGCTGGTGCGCCAGGTAGTAGTAGGTGTTGGCTACCTCGGCGGGCACCAGCAGGCCGTCGTTGTCCAGGCCCTTCTTTTCGCGCAGCGCCTGGAAGCGCTCGGGCCCGAGCATCTTGCCCAGGGTGTCGGGCGCATCGACCGCACCGTCGATCACGATGTGCGACACATGGATGCCCTTGCTTGCGAATTGCGCGTTCAGTGACTGGCACAGCATGCGCCGCCCGCCCATGGCGGCGGCGTGCGAGTGCTGGCCGGCATTGCCGCGCATGGCAGCGGTGGCCGACGTGACCAGCAGCACGCCCTTGCCGCGCTGCTCCATGTACGGAAACAGCACCTGCGCCAGCCGGAACAGGCCGAAGGTGGCCATGCGCCAGCCCATCTCGAAGGCCTTGAGCGTGGTGCTGGCCAGGCCGCGGTCGCCGATCTGTGCGCCGAGGTTGAACACCGCGACCGCGATCGGGCCGACCTCGGCTTCGATTTGGGTGACCAGCTGCTCGATGCTGCCTTCCTCGACCGCATTGAGCATGTAGCCGCTGGCCGAGCCGCCCTCGGCCTGGATGTCGGCCACCAGCCTGTCGAGCCCTGCCTTGTCGCTGCGGCGCGCGAGGCAGGCGTGGTATCCCTCGCGCGCGAAGCGCCTGGCGACGTTGCCGCCGATGCCGGCGCCGGCACCGATGACGAGACAGACGGGTTTGCTCATCAAGACCTCCTGGGCGTGAACGGGGCTGGCCCTGGCTGCTGCGCATGCCGGGAACCGGACGCTTGTCATTGTGAACCAAGCGGTACAGAATGCAAGCATGGCGCGCCCCCCCGAGTTCGATCGCAGCAAGGCCCTGAACAAGGCGCTGGCGCTGTTCTGGCGCAAGGGCTACCAGGCCACCTCGCTGGCCGATCTGCTGGCGGCCATGGACATCGGCCGCAGCAGCTTCTACGCCGCGTTCACCGACAAGCGCACCCTGTTCATCGAGTGCATCGACCTGTTTTCGGCGCGCGTGCGAGCGCTGCTCGAGCGCGCTCGCACCGAGAAGCCGCCGATCGATGTGCTGCAGGATTTCTTCGAGGGCAATTTCGCGGGCGCCCGCGGCACCCGAGCCGACTGGGGCTGCCTGCTGGTGAACTCGGTGCTCGAGATGGCCGGTGTCGATGACGATCTCGTTGCGCGCGCAAGCAACCACCTGACGGACCTGCAGTGCTATTTCGAGTCCTGTCTTCGGGATGCCGGCGCGAGCCCCGCGCAGGCCGAAGAGCTCGCCGCCGTGCTGATGCTGTTCAACGAAGGCATCCGTGTGTCGAGTCGCCGCCGCCTGCCGCAGTCGCAGCACCTTCAGACCATCGCCGCCACCTTCCGCCTCGTCAGGAGCGTCATCGCATGAGCGCCGCCTCACCCTTGCCGCCCCGGCGGTTCACCACGGTCCGTGGCCACCGCCTTGCGCACGTCGAAGTGGGCAGCGGCGACCCCATCGTGCTGCTGCACGGCAACCCCACCTCCAGCTACCTTTGGCGCGACGTCATCGGCCCGCTCGCGGGCCTGGGCCGCGTGATCGTGCCCGACCTCATCGGTCATGGCGACTCCGACAAGCTGCCCGAGAGCGCCGGCCCCGGCCGCTACACCCTCGAGACCACCTACGATCTGCTCGCCGCCCAGCTTGCCGCGCTGGGTGTCGATGATCGCGTCACGCTCGTGCTGCACGACTGGGGCAGCGCGCTCGGCTTTCACTGGGCCCGGCTGCATCCCGACAAGGTGCGCGGCATCGCCTACATGGAAGCCATCGTCATGCCCCTGCCGTCGTGGGACGACTGGCCGGAGAAGGCGCGGGGCATCTTCCAGGGTTTCCGCTCCGCCAAGGGCGAAGACCTCGTCCTGCGGCGCAACCTGTTCATCGAGGGCGTGCTGCCCAACTCGATCCTGCGCAGGCTGACCGATGAGGAGATGGCTGTCTATCGCGCGCCCTTCGCCGCGGAAGCCGATCGTCAGCCGACGCTGAACTGGCCGCGTCAGATCCCCATCGCCGGCGAGCCGCCGCACATTGTCGCGCTCGTGCAGCAATACGCCGACTGGCTGAAGACCAGCCTCATACCCAAGCTCTTCGTCAACGCCGACCCCGGGTCGATTCTCGTCGGCCGCCAGCGCGAGTTCTGCCGCAGCTGGCCGAACCAGCGGGAAGTGACGGTACCCGGCCTGCACTTCATCCAGGAGGACTCCGGCGCGGCCATCGGTCGGGCGGTGGCAGCCTGGCTCACGACGCTCGGCTGAAATGACCCCGCCCGACCCCACGAGATCCGAATGACAGACACCCTGAACCGCCAGATCCTGCTTGCCAGCCTGCCCGATGGTGCGCTGCGCACCGACCACTTCCGCCTCCAGATGGCGCCCATGCCGCGGCCTGCCGAGGGGCAGCTGCTGGTAAAGACGCTTTATCTGTCGCTGGATGCCGCCAACCGCGCCTGGATGCAGGGCGCAACCTATCGCGCTGCCGTGGGCGCCGGCGACGTCATGCCCGGCGGCGTGCTGGCCGAGGTCGTGACAGCTCGCGCCGAAGGTTTTGCCCCCGGTGATCTCGTCATGACCGAAACCGGCTGGCAGGAGTATGCCGTCGTGCCCGCCACCGGGTTGCGCAAGCTGCCGCGCATCGAGCCGCTGACCCACCTGCTGGGGGTCTATGGCATTGCGGGGCTGACCGCCTACTTCGGGCTCCTCGATGTCGGGCGTCCGAAAGTCGGCGAGACCGTCGTGGTGTCCGCGGCCGCGGGCTCCGTGGGGTCGCTCGTAGGGCAGATCGCGAAGCTGAAGGGGGCGACCGTGATCGGCATTGCCGGCGGTCAGGCCAAGTGCGATCTGCTCACCCGCGAGTTCGGCTTCGATGCCGCGATCGACTACAAGGCGGGCTCGTTGTTCAAGGTGCTGCGCGACTTCGCACCCAAGGGCATCGACCTCTACTTCGACAACGTCGGCGGCAACGTCTTCGAGGCCTGCCTGTTCAACATGGCGCAGCACGGGCGCATCGTCTGCTGCGGCGCGGTGTCCCAGTACGACGGCAAGCCGCCGCCCCACGGGCCGCGCGGTGTGCCCGGCCTGATCGTCACCCGCCGACTGCGGCTCGAGGGCTTCATCCTCTACGACCACATGCATCGCGCCGACCTGGCCCTGGCCGACCTGCAGCAGTGGGTCGCGCAGGGGCGCCTGAAGGCGCCCGAGGATATCGTCCAGGGGCTGGAGAACGCCCCGGCGGGTCTGGTGGGCCTGCTGGCAGGCGAGAACGTCGGCAAGCGGATGGTCAAGGTCGCATGAGCGCCGCCACCGCGTCCCCGCTGCTCAGCGCCCCGATCGGGCCCACGATCATCCGGCTGGCCGCCCCGAACATGGCGGCCATGGTCGTGAGCATGGTCACGCTGATGGCCGAGGCCTGGTATGTCGGCCAACTCGGCACCGAGGCGCTCGCGGGGCTGGCCCTGGCCTTCCCGATGATGATGCTGGTGATGATGCTGTCGGCCGGATCCTTCGGCGGCACCATCACCGGCGCCGTGGCGCGGCGCCTGGGCGCGGGTGACCGGGCGGGCGCCGAGTCGCTGGCCTTCCATGCGGTCCTTCTCGTCACGCTGCTCGCGGTGGTCTGCTCGCTGGTCTTTGTGCTCGGAGGACGCGGCATCTACAGCCTGCTCGGCGGAGCCGGCGCGGTTCTCGATCAGGCGCTGGCCTACTCGGATGCGCTGTTTCTCGGGTGTGCGGGCCTGTGGCTGGCCAACGCGCTGGCCGCCGTCGTGCGTGCCACCGGCCAGATGCAGGTTGCGGCCCGCGCGCTGCTGGCGGGCTCGGCGCTCCAGGTCGTGAGCGCCGGTGTGCTGGTCTTCGGTCCGGGGCCCTTGCCGGCGATGGGCATTGCCGGCGCGGCGGTGGGCATCGTCATCGGGACCACGCTTTCGGCCCTGCTGCTGCTGCGCTACCTCATGACCGGGTGCGCCGAGCTGCACCTGCGGCTGTGGGGCGTTCCGGTCAGGCTGGCCACCATGGCCGCCATCCTGCGCCAGGGCGCGCTGGCATCGATCAACCCCTTCTGCACGCTCGCCTCGGTGATGGTGATCACGGCCTTCATCGCGCGTCTCGGCACCGACGTGCTGGCGGGCTACGGCATCGGCGCGCGCCTCGAACTGCTGCTCGTGCCGATGATCTTCGGTTTCGGGGCGGCGTCGACCGTGATGGTCGGCGTTCACTTCGGCGCCAACGCGCTCGATCGCGGGCTGCGCGCGGGCTGGACGGCCGCGCTCTACAGCGCGGCGCTGTGCGGCCTGGTGGGGTTGGTCGTCGCGCTGTTCCCCGGCCTGTGGGCCAACCTGTTCTCGGATGCGCAGGCGGTGCGCGCCGCCTGCCGAAGCTACCTGCAGATCGCCGGGCCGTTCTATGCCTTCTACGGCCTGTCGCTCTGTCTTTACTTCGGATCGCAGGGCGCGGGGCGGGTGTCGTGGCCGGTCGTCGCCAGTCTCCTGCGGGTGCTCGTGATCGCGGTGGGCTGCGTTGCGCTCGCCCGCAACCCCGGCACCACCGCCGACATGCTCTTCGCGGTGATCGCAGCCGGCCTGCTCGTGCAGGGGCTGATCACCGGTCTTGCGATCCGCCTCGGCGCCTGGACCCGCGGCCGTTCCGCAACCGCCGCTCCTCAACCCATCATCAACCGCCCCTGAACGGAAACCCCATGAAGACCCGCATCACCGAACTGTTCGGCATCGAGCATCCCATCATCCAGGGCGGCATGCACTATGTCGGCTTTGCCGAACTCGCCGCCGCCGTCAGCAATGCGGGCGGGCTGGGCATCATCACCGGCCTGACCCAGAAGACCCCCGCGCTGCTGGCCGAGGAAATTGCGAAATGCCGCGCGCTCACCGACAAGCCCTTCGGCGTCAACCTCACCTTCCTGCCCACCGTGAGCAGCCCCGACTACCCGGGCTACATCCGCGCCATCATCGACGGTGGCGTGAAGGCGGTGGAGACCGCCGGCAACAACCCGCAGAAGTGGCTGCCGATGCTGCACGAGGCCGGCGTGAAGGTGATCCACAAGTGCACCAGCGTGCGCCACTCGCTGAAGGCCCAGTCGATCGGCTGCGACGCGGTCAGCGTCGATGGCTTCGAGTGCGGCGGGCATCCCGGCGAGGACGACATTCCCAACTTCATCTTGCTGCCGCGCGCGGCCGACGAGCTGAAGGTTCCTTTCGTGGCCTCCGGCGGCATGGCCGATGGCCGCAGCCTGGTGGCGGCGCTGGCGCTGGGCGCCGAGGGCATCAACATGGGCACGCGCTTCATCGCCACCCAGGAGGCGCCGGTGCATCAGAACGTGAAGGACGCCATCGTGGCCGCCAGCGAACTCGATACGCGGCTCGTGATGCGCCCGCTGCGCAACACCGAGCGCGTGCTGCGCAACGCGGCGGTCGATCGCCTGCTCGAGAAGGAGAAGACCCTGGGCGCCAACCTCAAGTTCGAGGACATCATCGACGAGGTGGCCGGCGTGTACCCGAAGATCATGCTCGATGGCGCAATGGACGCCGGGGCCTGGAGCTGCGGCATGGTGGCCGGGCTGATCCACGACATTCCGACCGTGAAGGAACTGATCGATCGCATCATGGCCGAGGCCGAGGCGATCATCGCCCAGCGGCTGGCGCGCTTCGCCGCGGTGGCCTGAGCGTAGCCTGCCCCGGGCGCGGCGCCGCGATCGTGGCGCCGGCTGCGCGGGGAAGCGTCTTTGCAAATCGAAGATTGAAACTCCGATTTGCAGGAATACCGGAAAACGCTCAGTCGCCCGACCCCTGCGCCAGCGCCGCTTCCACGGTGGCGTGGAAGTGCCGCAGGTTCTGCTCCAGGCCGCCGAGCACCAGGCGCTCGTTGGCACCGCTGGTCAGTCCGCGCTGGATCGATTCGCACACCACCAGGTCTTCGGCATTGAATACGCCGCCGTCGATCAGGTCGAACGAGCGCGACCAGTGGGCGTGGGCCTTGTCGTCGGCGGGCGGCTCGGGCACGAGCATGGTGTGCACGAAAAGCGACTGGTCGGCCGCCTCCGGGTACACGCCGATGTGGCTGATGTAATCGGGGTGATAGACCATGATGGTGTTCGGGAAGATCAGGTGCACGAGGGTGGCGTGCACCTGTGGGCTCCAGTCCGGCGGCGGCAGACCGCGGATGACCTCGGTGGTGTCGCGCGCAACCAGGTAGCGGATGTGCTGGCCGGGTGTGTCGGCCACGCCCACGCCGTCGGCGAAATAGGGGCCGATGGTGCCCGAGTGCAGGCGCTTGACGTGATAGACCTCGATGAAGGCATCCATCACCAGCTTCCAGTTGGTGGCGCGACGCACCGCGTTCTGACGGAAGAAGTGGTGGTGCCCCAGGCGCAGCGCGCCCAGGTCGTCGTCGATGGCGCCCAGCCAGGCGGCGACATCGGGTGGCGGCGCAGCCGGATCGAGCATCGCGAAGAGCAGGCCATGCCGCACCGTGGAGGGCAGCTCGCGCAGGCCGTGCGCGGCCGGGTCGAGCGAGCCGAAGCTGTCGCGCTGCGGCAGGTTGGCCAGGCTGCCGTCGAGCCGGTAGGTCCAGGCGTGGTAGGGGCACACCAGCGAGCGCCGCGCGCACACCTCGCCGGTGGCCTCGAGCAGCGCCGCGCCCCGGTGGCGGCACACGTTCAGGAACACCCGCACCACGCCGTCGGCCGCGCGCGCGATCAGCAGCGGCACGCCCAGGACCTCGCGCGCCAGCACGCTGCCGGGCGCGGCGAGCTGCGCGGCGTGCCCCAGGCAGATGGGCTGGCGCCGGAAGATGCGCGCGCGCTCGGCGGCGTAGCGCTCGGGCGAGGCGTAGATGGCCGGATCGAGCCAGGCCTGCTTCGGGGTCTGGGCCGGCGTCGACGCGGCATCGATCACCGCGAGCAGGCGCTCGAACAGCGGTTGCCAGTGCGGCGCCTGGCCCGCCTCGGGAGAGCGGGGGCTGGAGAGATCGGTCATCGTGGGGTCTCCGGGGTGCGGACCATGTCCTGCAGGCGCTGCTCGATGCGCTCGCGCAGCAGGCCGATGCGATCGCCGCCCCAGAAGAGCTCGCCCTCGAAGACGAAGCTCGGAACGCCGAACACGCCGCGCGCCTCGGCCTGCGTGACGATGAGATCGTGCTCGCGCCGGGTGGCCGGGTCTTGCGCGTACTGCTCGAAGCCATCGGGCGAACCGCCGAGTTGGGCGATGTGCTCGCGCATCTCGTCCATGCGGTCGATGTCGAGTTCGCGCCGCCAGAAGCGATCGAAGGTCTGCTCGTGGTAGCTCGCGAAAAAGTCTTCGCGCTGCGCGTAGAGCATGCCGACGCTGGCCAGGTAGCCGTCGAAGATGCGCTTGGGGCCTTTGATCGTCAGGCCCTGCTTCGCAGCGTACCGGCGCGCGTCCATGTAGGCGTAGCGCACCTTGCGCCACTGGTGCTCGTCGCGGTTTTCGACCGATCCGAGGTACTCGGCGATGCGCAGCGTGTAGGGCAGCCACACGATCTCGAGCGGGTACTTGACCGCGAGCGCCAGCGTCGGGCGGCTGGCCGCGTAGGCATAGGGGCTCTTGTAGTCGGTGTACGCAACGAGGCGCAGGGGGGTGAGGCCGGAGATGGTCACGGCAGGCTCCGAGGAAAGGTTACAGCCTGAGCACGCCATAGCCCGGCGTGCCGATCGGCGCATTCATGGCGGCCGACAGGCCGATGCCCAGCGCGTTGCGGGTGTCGAGCGGATCGAGCACGCCATCGTCCCACAGCTCGGAGGTGGAGTACCAGGCGCTCGATTCGCGCCGGTAGTCGTCGATGACCGGCGCACGGATGGCGTCGATCTCGGCCTGGCTCAGCGTGCGGCCCTCGCGCTGCAGCTGCCGGATCTTGACGTCGGTGAGCACGCCCGCGGCCTGCTCGGCGCCCATCACCGAGATCTGTGCCTGCGGCCACATGAAGAGCAGCCTCGGGTCGAAGGCCCGCCCCGACATGCCGTAGTTGCCCGCGCCGTAGGAGCCGTTGACGATGACGGTGAACTTGGGCACCTCCGAGCCGGCGACCATCATGATCATCTTGGCGCCGTCCTTGGTGATGCCGGCGCGCTCGTAGTCGCGCCCCACCATGTAGCCCGTGATGTTCTGCAGGAAGACCAGCGGCGTGCGGTTCTGGTTGCACAGCTCGATGAAGTGCGCGCCCTTCAGGGTGCTGTCGTTGAAGAGCACGCCGTTGTTGGCCAGGATGCCCACGCGATGGCCCCAGATGCGGGCGTAGCCGCAGACCAGCGTGCCGCCGTAGGCCGGCTGATACTCGTGGAAGCGGCTGCCGTCGACCATGCGGGCGATGACCTCGCGCATGTCGAACTGCACCCGGATGTCGCGCGGGATGATGCCGTAGAGCTCGGCCGGGTCGTAGAGCGGCGCCTCGGGTTCGGCGAGATCGTGGTGCGTCCTGGGGGAGGCCGTCCATTGGGCGACGATGTCGCGGGCGATCGCGATCGCCTCGGGCTCGGTTGCGGCGGGATAGTCGGCCACCCCCGAAACGCGGGTGTGCATGTCGGCACCGCCGAGTTCGTCGACGCTGACCTCCTCGCCGGTGGCCGCCTTCACGAGCGGCGGCCCGCCCAGGAAGATGGCGCCGGTGCCGCGCACGATCACGCTGTAGTCCGACAGCGCGGGCACGTAGGCGCCGCCTGCCGTGCAGTGGCCCAGCACGATCGCCACCTGCGGCACGCCCATCTTGGAGAGCACCGACTGGTTGCGAAAGATGCGCCCGGCGAAGTAGCGGTCGGCGAAGAGCTGCGACTGCGCCGGCAGAAAGCCGCCCGCGCTGTCGCACAGATGCACGACCGGCAGGCGATTCTCGATCGCGATGTCCATCAGCCGGACGATCTTCTTGACGGTGTGCGGATACCAGGCGCCACCCTTCACGCTGGCGTCGTCGGCGTGGATCGCCACCTCGCGACCCGCGACGATGCCGATGCCGGTCACGCAGGCCGCGCCCGGCACCTCGCCGCCCCAGGCCATGTTGGCGGCCAGGGTGGAGAGCTCGAGAAAGGGCGTGCCCGGGTCGAGCAGCCGGTCGAGCCGGGCGCGCACGAACAGCTTGCCCTGGCGGGCCAGCCGCTCCATGTCGCGCGCCGGCCGTTCGTGACGGGCGCGCCGCTGGCGCTCGCGCAGGTCGGCGGCCAGCGCCCGGTTGTGCGCGGTGTTGGCGAGGAACTCGGCCGAGCGGGTGTCGAGGCGCGACTCGATGCGCTTCATGCGGCCTCCTGGCGCGCGGTGCGACGGCTTGCGGGCGCAACGATCATCGGTTCAGGCCGCCGGCGATGCGGCCAGCACGACCAGCACCGCGTCGCGCTCGAAGGCCTGCCCGGGAGCCACGTGCACGGCCTCGACCACCGCGTCGCGCGGCGCGGCCAGCGTGGTCTCGAGCTTCATGCTCTCCATGACCAGCAGCGGCGCGCCGCGCGCGACCCGGTCGCCGGGCCGCACCATCACGCTCAGCGCGGTGCCGGGCATGGGGGCGCGCACGCGGTCGTCGGCGCCGGCCTGGGCGCTGCCGGCAGCGCGCTCGAGCGGATGCCGCAGCCGCAGCGTGTGGTTGGCGCCATCGAGGTGGACGAAGCATTCGTCGCCGCGCTGCACCACCACCACCGCAAAGACCTGCCCGCCGATGCGCAGCGTGCCGCTGCCGTCGTCGGAAAGGTCGAGCGCGGCCGGCTCCTCGCGCCCGAGCGCGTGCAGGGCGTGGCCCGAGCGCGATGCGCGCGCGAGCCAGACTTCGTGTTCGACGTCGTTCAGTGCGAAGGCGTGGCGCATCGGCGGGCTTTCGGGAGGCGGGCGCGCAGCCAGGTGTGCGAGCGGGGGCGGATGCGGGCTCGCATCAGTTGCGCCATGGGCCCATGGCCGCGTGCATGGACGGCACCGCCTCGGCGGCGTCGCGCAGTGGCCTGCTGGCCAGCGCCGCGGTGGCCAGCAGTCGCAGCAGGGTATCGGGATCGGGTTGCGGATCGGCGGCGATCTCGGGGTGCGCATCGAGAAAACCCGTGTGCACCTGCCCCGCGGCAAACGCCGGGTGCGCGTTGAGGCGGCGCAGAAAGGCCAGGTTGCTGCGGCAGCCGAGCAGCACGTAGCGGGCCAGGGCCTGGTCGGCCCGGGCGCGCGCCTCCTCGCGGGTGGCGCCTGTGATCACCAGCTTGGCGAGCATGGGGTCGAAGGCGGCGCTCACCTGCTGACCCTCGAGGACCCCGGCATCGACCCGCACCCCCTGCCCGGTGGGCGGCCGGTGCGCGAGCAGCGGCCCGGTGGTGGGGATGAAGCCGGCGGCGGGGTCTTCGGCGTAGACCCGGTACTCGATGGCGTGGCCGCGCGCGCTCACCTGCGCCTGCTGGTAGCCCAGCGGCTCGCCGGCGGCGATGCGCAGCTGCTCGCGCACGAGGTCGAGCCCCGTGATCTGCTCGGTGACCGGATGCTCGACCTGCAGCCGCGTGTTCATCTCGAGGAAGTAGAACGCGCCGTCGGCGCCCATGATGAACTCGACGGTGCCGGCGTTGCGGTAGCCGGCGCGACGCGCGATGCCGGCGGCGGTTTCGCAGATGCGCGCGCGGGCGCTCTCGTCGAGCGCCGGTGAGGGGCTCTCCTCGACGATCTTCTGGAAGCGGCGCTGCACCGAGCACTCGCGCTCGAAGAGGTGCACGAGGTTGCCGTGGTGGTCGCCGAGCACCTGGACTTCGATGTGGCGCGGGCTCTCGACATAGCGCTCGACGTAGAGCCGGCCATCGCCGAAGTAGCGTGCGCCCTCGCTGCGGGCGCGTTCGATCTCGGAAGCGAGCTGGTCGGGGTGGCGCACGATGCGCATGCCCTTGCCGCCGCCGCCGGCCGCCGGCTTGATCAGCAGCGGAAATCCGACGGCCGCGGCGCGCGCGGCGAAACTGGCCGGATCGTCGTCTTCGATGGCCGAGGGTGCCACCGGAAATCCGGCCTGCGCGACGAAGGCGCGGGCCCGCACCTTGTCGCCCATGAGGTCGATGGCCTTCTCGTCGGGGCCTACGAAGACCAGGCCGGCCTCGCGCACCTTGCGGGCGAAGACGGCATTCTCGGAGAGGAATCCGTAGCCGGGGTGGATGGCGCCGGCGCCGGCGGCGAGCGCGGCGGCCACGATGGCGTCGGCGTCGAGGTAGGCGGCCACCGGCGTGGCGGCGGCGATCTCGATCGCCTGGTCGGCCATGCGCACCGCGGGGCTGTCGCGATCGGCGGCATGGTGGATGACCACACCGCGCAGGCCCAGCGCGCGCACCGTGCGCAGCACGCGCACCGCGATCTCGCCGCGGTTGGCGACGAGCACCGTGTGAAAGGGCCAGCTGGCCGGCAGGGGCGGGTTCATTGCGCCGGACGAGCCACCGCTTCGAGCCGGTCGGCTACCCGCTCGAGCCGCCGCAGCTGCGCCTGCACGCCGCTGGCTGCCGCCTCGATGCCATCGCTGGAGGGCGCCGCGACGCCGTCCCAGAGCAGGCGCAGCATGTCGTCGGCCTCGCGATCGATGTCGAGCCGGCCGCGGCCGGTGAGATGGCGCCACGACAGGTGCTCGAGCCCGCCGTAGACCATGTCGCGCACCACGCGCGCCGGCACATCGGTGCGCAGCTCGCCAGCGGCCACGCCCTCGGCGAGCACGCTGCCGAGCAGGCCGGTGTAGCGGCGGTTCAGGGCGTAGAGGGCCGAGGCGGGGTAGTCGTCGTGCGCGCGCACCTCGAGGAACACCAGCCGGGCGAGCGGGGTGTCGTCGCGCACGGTGCGCAGATGGCGCCAGATGACGTAGCGCAGCCGGGCGCGGGTGCCACGGATGCCAGGCAGGTGGCGCGCGTAGTCGGCGAGCAGACCCTCGTACCAGCCCTCGAGCACGCGCTCGAGCAGCACCCGCTTGCTCTCGAAGTACTTGTAGATGGTGCCTTCGACCACCTGCGCCCGGGCGGCGATCTCGGCCACGCCGGCCTCGGCGTAACCGCGTTCGCAGAAGACCGCGCGCGCGGCGGCGAGGATGTCGTGCTCGCGGCGCTCGCGCGGCAGCCGGACCGGGGCGCGCCGTGCGGCGATCGCCGGGGCGGCGTGGCCGGCCGATGCGCCCGCGGTGGCGCGGCTCATGCGCGACCTCGCGCCGAAAGTGCGAACCAGGGTGAGTGAGCGAGACTCATTAGTGGCGCATTCGGCATGCCGCGCCAGCGACCGCAGCAAGCGGAAGATGCTCTGTTGCCGGATGTTTGGCCCATCGCTACCATCGGTGAGTGCCGTTCATTGAATGGCAGTCGCGCGGCCCTGTCAAGCTCGGGAGCATCCATGTCAGAACACCCTTCCACGCTCGCCGTCGGCGGCGATCCGGCGGCGATCTTCAGCGGGCTGAGCCCCGAGGAGCGGGGCGTGCTCGACGCTGCCGACCGCTACGCGCGGCAGGAGCTCCACCCGCTGGCGCGCCGCATGGACGATGAGGAATGGTGGCCCGAGCATGCGATGGCCGCTTGCGGGCGCAACGGGTTTTGCGGTGTGACCACGCCCCCGGAGCTCGGTGGCGCCGGCATGGACCTGTTCTCGAGCGCGCTGGTCGCCCAGGCGTTCAGCCGCTGGAACCACGCCTTCGGTCTGAGCTGGATGGCGCACGAGAACCTGTGCCTGAACAACATCCTGCGCAATGCCAACGACGAGCAGCGCGCCCGCTACGTGCCGGGGCTTGCCCGCGGCGAGCTCACCGGGGCGCTGGGCCTCACCGAACCCGGCGCGGGCTCCGACGCGCTGGGCTCGATGCGCACCACCGCGCGCCGCGAAGGCGACCACTACGTGCTCAACGGCACCAAGATCTACATCACCAACGGCCCGGTGGCCGATGTGCTGCTGGTCTACGCCAAGACCACGCCCGAGAAGGGCGCGCAGGGCATCTCGGCCTTCATCGTCGAGAAGGGCTTCCCCGGCTTCCGGGTGGCGCAGAAGCTGGTCAAGATGGGTTTCCGGGGCAGTCAGACCGGCGAGCTGGTCTTCGAGGATTGCCGGGTGCCGATCGCCAACCGCGTGGGCGAGGAGGACCGCGGCGTGCGCGTGCTCATGAGCGGGCTCGATCTGGAGCGGGCGATGGTCTCACCCGTGTGCCTGGGCATCGCCGAGCGCGCGCTGCAGCTCTCGCTCGAGTACGCGCGCACCCGCCAGCAGTTCGGCCAGCCGATCGCCAGCTTCCAGATGATCCAGTCCAAGCTCGCCGACATGTACGTGTGGGTGGAGGCGATGCGCCTGTTCACCTACCAGGCGCTGCGCGCCTGCAACCATCTCGAGGAGGGCGCCGGCGGGCGCGGCGAGATCCACAAGATCACCGCGGCCTCGGTCATGTTTGCCGGCAACATGCTCAACCGCGTGCTCGACGAGGCGGTGCAGATCCACGGCGGCGCGGGCTACATGTGGGATGCCGAGATCAACCGGCTGTACCGCGCCAACAAGCTGCTCGAGATCGGCGCCGGGACCACCGAGGTTCGCAAGATCATCATCAGCGGCGAGATGCTGCGGAGCTGAGACCGTGATCGACCCCACCCTGCCGCCCTCGGGCGCCGCCGTCACCCTCGACGACTTCTGGGCCGCGCCCACGGTCTATCGCGCCGACCTCTACGCCGGCGCCACCGTGGTGGTCTCGGGCGGCGGCTCGGGCATCGGCCGCGCGATCGCGCTGCTCTTTGCGCGGCTGGGCGCGCGGGTGGTGATCTGCGGTCGCACGCCGGAGCGGCTCGAGACCGTGGTCGCCTATGCGCGCGAGCGCGGTGCCACGATGCTCGGCGTGCCGGCCAACATCCGCGAGCCCGACCAGGTGCGCGCCCTCTTCGAGCGCTGCGAGGCCGAGTTCGGCCTGCCCGACATCCTCGTCAACAATGCCGGCGGACAGTTCCCCAAGCCCGCGATCGACTTCTCCATCAACGGCTGGAATGCCGTGATCGCCGGCAACCTCAACGGCACCTGGTACATGATGCAGGCCGCCGCGCAGCGCTGGCGCGACGCCGGCCGGCCGGGCAGCATCGTCAACATCGTCGCGCCCACCGAGCGCGGGATACCGGGCATCGCCCACACCGTGGCGGCGCGCGCCGGCGTCATCGGCGTATCGCGCACCGTCGCGGTCGAGTGGGCGCCGCTGGGCATCCGCGTGAACTGCGTGTCGCCCGGCCTGATCGGCACCGAGGGCCTGGCGGTCTATCCGCCCGAGGCCGCGCAGGAGTGGCCGAAGTCCAACCCGATGAAGCGCTGGGGCTCGCCCTGGGACATCGCGCAGGCCTGCGCCTGGATCGCCGGACCGGCGGGCAACTTCGTCACCGGCGAGGTGTGCACGGTCGACGGCGGCGGGCGCCTGTGGGGCGAGCTCTGGACGGCGGGCCGCCCGCCGTGGTTCCAGACCTGAGCACCACCGCGGCCACGTGGCCCCGGCCGCCCGCTGGCGGGCCTCGGCCTGCGGCCTGCTTGCATTGGATCATAGATGATGCAAAACTGACGACATTGAATCATCTATGGATCGTTCGTGCCTGCCAAGCTCACGTCCGCCGCCGCGGTTCCCACGCTTGTCGGCGAGCGCCTGAGCCTCTGGGGGCGCGCCATCCGCGCGCGGCGGATCGCTCGGCGCATGAGCATGCGGGAACTGTCGGCGCGCACCGATCTCTCCCGGGCTACCCTGCAGCGCCTGGAGCACGGCGATCCGGGCGCCTCGGCGGCCGCCTACCTGCGCGTGCTGATGGTGCTGGACCTGATCGACGAGGCGGCGCCCGCGGTGCCGCTGCAGCGCTGGGCATCCCCGTCGGCGGGCGACACGCGCGCGGCACGGTCGACCCCCTCGGTCTCGAGCGACGACGATGCGTGGTTCTGAGTCCTTCTTCGTCTATCTGCAACGTCCCGATGCCGGCCAGTGGGTGACCGTCGGCCGCTACCGGCGCGATCCAGGCACGGGCGTGGGCCTGTTCCGGTACGCACCGAGTTACCTGGAGGCGGGTCTGACCTGGGCCATCGACCCGGTCAACCTGCCCTGCGTTGCCGATCGCGAAGCCCCGGCGTTGCGCTACGACGGACTCCACGACGTGCTGCGCGACGCCTGCCCGGATGCCTGGGGACAGGCCGTGCTGCGTCGCGAACACGACCTTCCCGACGGCGCCGCGCCGCTGCGCTATCTGCTGCTCGCCGGCAACGATGAGCGATGGGGTGCCCTCGCCGTCGGCGCCGGCCGGCAGCCCTCGACGAGCACGCTTCGCGCGCCCCGTCTCGACGATCTGGCCGACCTGGTGCGTGAGTTGCGCGCCATGGCCGACGGCCGGCCCGCATTCGCGCCGCGCCTGCGCAGACGTCTGGTGCAGACCGCCAGCGTCGGAGGCGCGCGGCCGAAGGCCGCGGTGCGCGACGAGCAGGGCGCCGTCTGGCTCGTCAAGCCACGCCTCGCGACGGATGTGGCCGACATCCCCCGGCTCGAGCACATGGCCCACCAGTGGGGGCAGGGCAGCGGCCTGCGCTTCGCGCCGACGGTGCTCCACGCGGGCGATGAAGCCAGCGCGCTGCGGGTGCTGCGCTTCGATCGCGAGGGTGACCGGCGTCTGATGTGCGTGAGCGGCGCGAGCCTGCTGCAGGCCGAATATCCGGGTGGCGCGCCCGCCGAGCGCGCCCGCTGGAGCTATCCCCGGCTTGCCGAGGAGCTGCAGCGCATCGGCGCCCCTGGGCAGGACCGGGTGGAGCTCTTCGATCGGATGGTCTTCAACGCGGTGTGCGGCAACGACGACGATCATCCCCGCAACCATGCGGTGCTCTACCGGCACGACGAACGGCGATGGCGCCTGTCGCCGGCCTTCGACGTGGTGCCCAATCCCGTCGAGTCACCCGCGCGGCTGGCGATGCAGACGGCCCTCGGCACCCAGGCCATCGAGCGCGACGCGGTGCTCGGCGATGCGCTGCGCTTCGGCTTCGAGCACCGGGCGGCGGCCAAACAGCACCTCGACGAGCTGCTGGCGCGCATCGCCCGGGCCTTCGAGCCCGCTGCCGACGTGCTCGACGCGGCGTGGCGCGGCGTGCTGCGTGAACGCCTGCGGGTGGCGCTGAAGGCGCTGGGCCCGCCCGCTCGCTGAGCAGCCCCGGCCCGGCCGCCCGCTGACGGGCCTCAGCCCGCGGCCAGCGGCCAGAGCGCGCGCGAGGCCTTGCGGTAAGGCAGTGCGCGCAGGTCGGCGCTGACCACGCCGGGCGCGGCGCTGTAGAGCACCTTGCGCGCGATCGGCGCATAGGCGGCGTGGAAGTGCTGGGAGGACTTGACCACCACCAGCTGCAGCCCCGCGAGATCGAGACCGAAGCCGGTGAAGACCTCCACCCCCATCGCCTGGTTGCGCACCGAGGTCAGGCTGACCAGCACGCCGTCGGCCTCGACCAGCGCCGCCTGGCCGAGCGAGGCCTGAGCATTGCCGAAGACGCTCATCCGCAGGTCGTTCACCAGCGCGAGCACGCGGCAGTCGGCGTCGAGCGGCTGGCCCGAGAGCGCGCAGACCTTGCCGCCGAGGCGCATCGGCAGCCGCGCACCGACGCCGGCGGCGAAGGCCGTGCGCACCGCCATGGGATCCCACAGCGGGCCCACCGCCGCGCCGGCCACGCGCCGTTCGACGAGCCGGCGCAGGATCCAGGTGCTGTCGCCGGGCGCGCCGCCGCCGGGGTTGTCGGCGCCGTCGGCGATCACGACCGGCCCGGCGCGCTCGCCCTCGGCCGGTGTCGTGGCCTGCAGCGCGAGCGCCGCGTCGATCGCCGCATCGGGGGCCAGTTCGCCGGGCTGCAGCGCATCGCGCATCGCCACCAGCTCGCCGGCGAGCTGGCGCGCGAGCTCGGCCGCCTGCGCCGGGTTGCCGTCGGTGTAGACGAAGACCTTCGTGCCCATGTCGGGCACGTCGCCCCAGGGGAAACCGTGGGTCACGCTGATCGAGAGCACCCCGTCGCGCCCCTCCATCGCCTGGATGCGCGCGACGAACTCGCGCGCCGGCGATCGGGTCGTATGCAGCACGGTGATCATGCCGCAATCGGCCACGCCGACCGTCGGGTGCATGCGGCGCCGCGCGGCGGCGTCGCACAGCGCGACGAGTTCGCGCGCGCGCTCGACGGAATCGGTGTGCGGATAGTGCTTGAAGCTGACCAGCAGGTCGGCGTGCTCGAGCATCGCCTGCGTGAGGTGGTGGTGCGGGTCAAGCTCGGCGCCGACCACCGCGTCGGAGCCCACGATCGCGCGCACCTGTCGCAGCAGCTCGCCCTCGCAGTCGTCGCAGCCGTCGGCCACCATCGCGCCGTGCAGGCCCAGCAGCACGATGTCCACCGGCATCGCCGCACGCAGATCGTCGAGCAACTGGTCGCGCAGCGTGTCCCAGGCCGCGCGGGTGGTGATGCCGCCCGGCATCGCGAAGGCGACCAGCCCTTCGGCCAGGGTCCAGCCGCGTTCGGCAGCCTGCTCGCGGGCAACCCACAGCGGCGCGCTGAACAGCGTCGGCCGGTCGGGGTGGGTCCCGGCGGGGTAGAGGCAGGTCTCTTCGAAGGCCTTCAGGCCGGTGGGCAGCGGCGCGAAGGTGTTGGTCTCGGTGGCGAGGGAGGCTGCGAAGACGCGCATGGGCTGGCCTGAGCGGCACGGAGGATGGCGGTCAGGGTAGCGCAGGCCGTGTCGGCTGGGCAGCCTCGGTCTCGCGGGGCTTTCATCGAATCGTCATCGTCGTGTCCAAACATCGACATGAGCGCCCGGATCGGGTGCAAGCCGCAACCGCAGGTCGCCCGATGTCCAGCACGCTGCCCAACCTTTCGTCCTCGCCGATCCTCCGTGGCTCGCGTCGCCTCGCGGCCCTGCTGGGCGTGGTGCTGGTGGCGGCGTGCGGCGGGGGCGGCGGCGGAGGGTCGCAGGATGCGTCGGGGCCGGCTGCCGGGGGCGATGCGGCCGCGACCGCCCCGGCCGGTGGCTCGGGCTCGAACGCGGGCACCACCGGCACCACGTCCGCCGGCGCGACCCGCCCCGCGGTGGTGCTGCCGCCGCCGGTGCTCAGCTTCAACGACACCGGCGTGAGCGTCTCCGACGGCATCACCTTCAATGGCAAGTGGTCGGTCGCGGCCCTGCTCGATGGCCTGGGCTGGGAGTATTCGCTCGACATGGGCCGCACCTGGATCCGGGGCGAGGGCGAGGGCTTCGAGGTCGCCGGCGACGGCCGCAAGACGATCTGGGTCCGCTCCTTCGATCAGCAGGGCAATACCTCCGAGATCGTGATGACGTCCTGCACGCTCGACACGACCGCGCCGGCCGCGCCCCAGGTCGCGGTGGCCGAGGGCGCCAGCCTGCCGACCGTCGCGGTCGCCGGCCTCGAGGCGATGGCGAGCTGGGAGTACTCGGTCGACGAACAGGCGACGTGGAACCCCGGACGGGGCACGACGCTCGCCTTCGCGGGCAACGCGGTGCGCCGCGTCTGGACGCGCCAGCGCGACGCCGCCGGCAACCCGTCGCCGGCGGTGGCCACGATGCTCGACCATCTCGCCTCCTCCGGCTGGGTCGAGGTCTCGGGCATGGCGATGATGCCCACCGCGCTGCCACGCTGGAGCGGCACGCTGGTGCTGCATGGCGAGGTCTCGAGGCCGGACACCGACTTCGTGCGCTTCGAGGTGCCGGCCGGCCAGCGCCTGCGGGCGCTGCGCCTCGTGCACTACGCGTCTGCCGATCCGATCGCCTTCTACGCGCTGCAGCGCGGCCCGGTCTTCGATGCCGGCACCGACGTGCAGCGCATGATCGCCTGGAAGCACCTCGGCCCCGGCGACCGCGCGATCAATCTGCTCGACGCGGTGGATGCCGCCTCGCTCGGCCCCGGCTTCCTCGTGCTGTGGGTCAACCAGACCGGCACCGACCTCACGCGGTACGCGATCGAGATCGAGATCGGCGCGCCCTGAGGGGGCCGGGTTCGCGGCGCGCGGGCCCGATCGAGTTCCGCGGCGGGCAGCCCGGCTCAGCGCGCCGTGTATCCCCCGTCGATGACGAACTCCGCCCCGGTCACGAAGGCCGACTCGTCGCTCAGCAGGTAGACCGCCGCCCAGGCGATGTCGTCGGGTTCGCCCATGCGTCCGACCGGGTGCAGCGCGGCCGCGGCCGCCTTCGCCGCCTCGAGGTCGGAGCTCGTCGCCCGCAGGTGGCGCTCGACCATCGGCGTCCAGATGTAGCCGGGGTGGATCGAGTTGAAGCGCACGCCCTGCGAGGCGTACTGGATGGCGTCGTTCTTCGTCATCAGCCGCACGGCGCCCTTGGAGGCGTGGTAGGGCGGCACCGAGCCCAGCCCGACCAGCCCGGCGATCGACGACAGGTTGACCACGCTGGCGCCGCCGGCGCGCAGCAGGTGGGGCAGCGCGTGCCGCGTGGCGAAGAACACCCCCTTCACGTTGACCGCCTGCACGCGATCCCATTCCGCTTCGCTGATCTGGTGCGTGGGTCGGCTCGGGCCGGCGATGCCGGCGTTGTTGACCAGGCCGTGCAGCGCGCCGAAGTGCGCGGCCACGCCCTCGATCGCGGTGCGCACATCGTCCTCGCGCGCCACATCGCAGTGCCAGTAGGCCGCGCGGCGGCCCTGGGCGCGCAGCGCCTGCGCGTAAGCCTCCCCCTCGTCGTCGAGAAGGTCGAGCAGCGCCACCGTCGCGCCCTCGTCGCTGGCGCGCTGCGCGCACGCGCGGCCGATGCCCAGCACCGCACCGGTGACGACCACCACCTTGTTCCTGAGCCTGTCCATGTCCCACTCCCGCATGCCCGGTGTCCGGGGATGGGGCCATGGTCTCCCGCCCGGCTCGACCGCGCCTGCGCCCTGCTCATCGCGCGGTCAGGGGAGGGGCCGCGCGGGGCTCGGGCGGCGCATTTCGGGTCCGGCGCAACCGCGCTTGTGGTCGGCTGCCTCATCCTCGACACTGGCCCGCCGGTGCCTCTGCGCGCTTTCGTGCCGCAGCCGCATCCTCTGTCCGTTTCCCCATGTCTTCTCGAGGAGCCTCTCCCGTGCCCGATCACGCCTTCCTGTTTCGCGCGCCCGCCGAAGCACGTGGCATCCGACTGCCTCTCGTGGCGGGCGCGCTGCCCCCCGGGCTGCGCGGCACCCTCCTGCGCAACGGTCCCGGCGTGCAGCACGCCGGTCGCACGCCGGTGCACTTTCTCGACGGCTACGCCACGGTGGCCTCGGCGCGATTCGAGGACGACGGCGTGACGCTGAACGTGCGCCATGTCGACCTGCCGCTGGCTCGCCGCGAACAGGCCGCCGGCCGGCTGCTCGGGCGTCGCCCCTTCACCAACCGCCCCGGCGGGCGCCTGGCCAACCTCGGGCGCATGCAGCTGTCCACCGGCGCCGCCCACGAGGTCTACGCCTGGGGCGGCGCGGTGGTGGCCGCCGATGTCGACGGCCACTACCTGCTCGATGCCCGGACCCTCGAGACACGCGGGCCGGCGCCCATCAACGCGCTCGGCGGCGGCCTCGCGCAGCTCTCGCCGATGCCGCGCCTCGACCCCCACTCCGGCAACCTGGTCGCCTACGTGATGAAGCCGGGCGTGCTCGGCAGCGATACCGTCACCTTCGTCGAGTTCGATGACCAGTGGCGCGAACGCGCCCGCGTGCAACGGTCCCTCGGGGTCAAGGGCGCCCTGCTGCACGATCTGGTGGCCACCGAGCATCACTACCTGGTGGTGCAGTTCGGCCTGCTGTCGGTGCCGCGCGCGGCCGCCGGCGGCATGGTGGTGCTCGATGCGGTCGGCCTGCCGCCGGGCTCGGCGCGGGTGCTCGTCGTGCCGCGTCGCGGCGACGGCCCGATCCTCGCGATGCCGCTGCCCGACGGATTCCAGGGCTTCCACCTCGCCAATGCGTGGGAGGAGGACGGCCGCCTGGTAGCCGACACCACCGTCTACCAGGGGCAGCTCGACTTCGATCCGCTGAACCCGCCGGGGCTGGGGCGCGGCGGCCCGATGCCCGGCGCGACGAAGGACCCGGGCGGGCCCTGGCTGTGCCGCCATGTGCTCGACCTGAGCAGCGGCGCGCATCAGGTCACGATGCACCGGCAGGCCGCGGGCGAGGCGCCCTGCGTGCGCGAGGATCTCACCGGTCGGCGCACCCGCTACGCCTGGGTGTCGGCGCCCGGCACGCCTGGCGACGAGCCGGTTCGCAACGCCTACTACTGGTACCACGGCGTGGCCAAGCTGGATGCCGAGACCGGCACCACCGCCAGCCTGTGGGATGCCGGTCCCCGGGTCTACGTGACCGCGCCGCAGTTCGTCGCCCGCGGGGCGGCCGAGGACGACGGCTGGCTGCTCGCCTGGACCCATGATGCTGCCGGCGACCGCGGCGAACTCGTGGTGCTCGATGCGGCCGATCCGGCCGCCGGGCCGCTCGCGCGTCTGGCACTGCCCGCTTCGCTGCCGCCGGCCAGTCACGTGGGCTGGATCGCCGGCTGAGCGTCAACTCGACCGGGATCGGTCTGTCCCCGCCTTCGCGTCCTTCACCCTCCAGAGGTCTTTCCATGAGTCGCAGCGTCCACGTCGTCGGCGTCGGCATGATTCCCTTCACCAAGCCGGGCGCGAACGCGCCCTACCCCGAGATGGGCGCGCAGGCCACGCGGCTCGCGCTCGCCGACGCGGGCCTGGGCTATGCCGACGTCGAGCAGGCCTACGTCGGTTACGTCTACGGCGACTCCACCTGCGGCCAGCGCGCGCTCTACGAAGTCGGCATGACGGCCATCCCGGTCTTCAACGTCAACAACAACTGCTCGACCGGCTCGAGCGCGCTGTTCCTCGCCCGCCAGGCGGTGCAGAGCGGCGCGGTCGAGTGCGCGCTCGCGCTGGGCTTCGAGCAGATGCGGCCCGGGGCGCTGGGCACCTGCTTCGATGACCGCGCGAGTCCCTTCGCGCGCTTCGACGAGGAAACCGAGGCGCTGGTCGGTCACGCCGAGATCCCGCTGGCGCTGCGCTACTTCGGCGGCGCCGGGCTCGCGCACATGAAGCAGTACGGCACGCCCCTGGAGACCTTCGCGAAGATCCGGGCCAAGGCGAGCCGCCACGCCGCGAACAACCCGCTGTCGGTGTTCCGCAACGTGGTCACGACCGAGGAGGTGATGGCCGCGCCGATGCTCTGGCCGGGCGTCATGACCCGGCTGATGGCCTGCCCGCCCACCTGCGGCGCGGCGGCGGCCATCGTGTGCTCCGAGGCCTTCGCGCAGCGGCACGGGCTCGATCGCGGCGTGCGCATCCGCGCGCAGGCGATGACCACCGATTCGCCGGCCACCTTCGAGGCGCACGACATGCGCGAGGTGGTGGGCTACAGCATGGCCAAGGCCGCCGCGCGGCGCGTCTACGAGGCCGCGGGCGTCGGTCCGGAGGATCTCGACGTGGTCGAGCTGCACGACTGTTTCGCGCAGAACGAGCTCCTCACCTACGAGGCGCTGGCCCTGTGCCCCGAGGGCGGCGCGCAGCGGTTCGTCGACGACGGCGACAACACCTACGGCGGCAGGATCGTCACCAACCCCTCCGGCGGCCTGCTCAGCAAGGGCCACCCGCTGGGCGCCACCGGCCTGGCGCAGTGCACCGAGCTGGTGATGCAGCTGCGCGGCACGGCGGGCCCGCGTCAGGTCGAGGGCGCGCGGCTCGCGCTGCAGCACAACCTCGGGCTGGGCGGCGCCTGCGTGGTGACGCTCTACGAGCGCGCGCAGGCCTGAGACGCGCCGCGGCTCAGCCGCTCCCGCCGCGCTGCGCCGCCTGCCGGGCCCGGATCTCGCGCAGGCTGCCCAGCACCGCCGGGCTGAGGCGCCCGCCCCCGTCGACCGGGATCTCGGCGCCATTGACGAAGGCGGCGTCCTCGGAGCACAGGAAGGCGACCATCGCGGCGATCTCCTCGGGCCGGCCGGTGCGCCGGGCGGGCGTGAGCGCGACCGCGTCGGCGAGCACCTCGGCCGGCATGCCGAGCACCGCCGGCGTGCCGATCAGGCCGGGCAGCACCGCGTTGCAGGTGATGCCATGGCGTGCGTGCTCTAGCGCCACGTTGCGGGTGAGCCCCAGCAGCCCCGACTTGCTTGCCGAGTAGCCGGCCTGGTTGTACAGGCCGCCGAGCGCTGCCCCCGACGAGATGTTGACGATCCGGCCCCAGCCTCGCGCCACCATGCCGGGCAGCACCGCCTGGGTCGTGAGAAAGGGGCCGGTGAGGTTGACGGCCAGCTCGCGGGTCCAGCCCTCGGGATTCATCCTGACCACCGGCGCGATGTGCCCGGTGAGTCCCGCGTTGTTGACCAGGCAGTCGATGGGGCCGAGCGCGGCCTCGAGCGCGGCAATGGCATCGCGCAGCGAGTCCGCATCGGCCACGTCGCC
>JBILUW010000178.1:0-7981 GCA_044370795.1 Burkholderiaceae bacterium | reverse complement strand
ACAGCGCCAGGCGCAGCGCCTGCCAGGCGGGCGGGCCCATCGCCATCAGGGCGTTGAGCCGCGGCTGCGCGGCTGCGCGCAGGGCGTCGTTGGCCAGTCCGTCGAAGGGCGCCCGGGCGGCGACCGCGGCCAGATCGACGATCTCGTCGCCGATCGCCACGCCGCCGCGCGCGGCTCGGGCCCTGCCCGCTTCGCGAAACACCGCGAACGGCAGGTTCTGGATCGGGAAGTCGGTGCCGGCGCGCTGCGCCGAGCCCACCCAGCTGCGCAGGGCCGGATCGTGGGTTTCGTCGAGGGTGATCATCGCGGCGTGGGCCCTGAGCGCGGCGCCCTCAGGCGTCGGCGGCGAGTTCGCGATCGTGCATCCAGGCGGCGTGCCGCGGCGCGCGCCGGGTGCGGCTCCACTCCTCGAGCATCGCCCACTTCACCTCGTCGAGCTTGCGGTACATGTCGGACGTGCCCACGTCGCAGGCCAGCTCCAGCCGGTGCCCGTTGGGGTCGAAGAAGTAGATGCTGCGAAAGATGGTGTGGTCGGTTGGGCCCACCACCGGGATGCCGGCGGCCTCCAGCCGGGCCTTGGTCTTTTCCAGCGTCTCGACGCTGTCGACCTTGAAGGCGATGTGCTGCACCCACTCCGGGGTGTTGGGGTCGCGGCCCATCGTGGGCGAGTTGGGCAGTTCGAAGAACGCGAGCACGTTGCCCTGGCCGGCGTCGAGGAACACGTGCATGTAGGGATCGGGCGCTTTGGTGCTGGGCACCTGATCCTCGGCGATCGCGAGCACGAAGTTCATGTCGAGGTGCTTCACGTACCACTCGACGGTCTCGCGGGCGTCCTTGCAGCGGTAGGCGACGTGGTGGATGCGGTCGATCTTCATGGTCGGTCTCCGAAGGTGCGCGGCCAGCGGAGGGCGCGCTTCACGGGCGCGCCAGCCCCAGCCGCACACGGGCGCGGTCTATCCAGGTGGCCATCGCGTCGTGCAGATCGCCCAGGCTGAACGAGCAGCTCTCCTCGCCGAACAGGGCGGCCGACTGCAGGCGCTGCTCGATGCCGTCGAGCACCGGCCCGAAGGCTGGCGGCAGCGAGCCGAGCAGGCCGCGGGCCCGCGGCAGCGCCGCGATCAGGTCGCGCGGATCGCCCTGCGTGCGCGCTACCGTCAGGGCCGCCGAGAGCGTCTCGAGCACGGCGGGCGCGTCCGCGAGCGCGGTGCTGTCGGGTGCGGCGCTCATGCGGCGGGCTGGCGCAGCAGCGAGAGCAGTTGCGCGAACACCTTGGGCGTGCCGGCGACCACCTCCTCGCCGAACACGTGGTTGGGTTCGCCGGCGAAATCGCCGATCAGCCCGCCGGCTTCGGTGACCATCAGGCTGCCGGCGGCGACGTCCCAGGGCGACAGGCCGAGCTCGAAGAAACCGTCATAGCGGCCCGCCGCCACGTACGCGAGATCGAGGGCTGCGGCGCCGGGGCGGCGCAGGCCCGCCGCCTTCTGCATGACCGCCTTGAGCATCACCATGTAGCGGTCGAGATCGTCGATGCGGCGAAAGGGAAAGCCGGTGCCGATGAGTGACTCTTCGAGTCGGGCGCGCGAGGCCACGCGGATGCGCCGGTCGTTGAGGAAGGCGCCGCGGCCGCGGGTGGCGGTGAAGAGTTCGTCGCGGTTGGGGTCGTAGACCAGGCCCTGCGTGATGGTGCCGCGCTCCATCAGCGCGATCGACACGCAGTACTGCGGCATGCCGTGGATGAAGTTGGTGGTGCCATCGAGCGGGTCGATGACCCAGACGAAGTCGGCCTCGCGCACGGCGTCGCTGGCGCCCTTGCCGGGCGTGTGGCCCGACTCCTCTGCTAAGATCGAATGGGTCGGAAACGCGGTAAGCAGGGTGTCGATGATCGCCTGCTCGCAGGCGTGGTCCACCTCGGTGACGAAGTCGTTGCGCTGTTTGCGCGCCACCTTCACCTGATCCAGATCCAGGCTGGCCCGGTTGATGATCCGGCCGGCGCGGCGCGCCGCCCGGACCGCGACGTTGAGCATCGGGTGCATGTCGGATCCCGTAAAACAGTCCATTCTAAAGGATCGCTCTGCACTCGTCCCTGCACGCGACGGCACAGCCCTTGCTCGCCAGGCTGAGCGTCGTGCTGGTCCACCCCAGCCATGCCGGCAACGTCGGGGCGGCCGCCCGCGCGATGCGCGTGATGGGGCTGCGCTCGCTGGTGCTCGTGGCGCCGCGCACCCCGCAGGCGGCAGCGCACCCCGATGCGATCGCCTTCGCCAGTGGTGCCACCGATGTCCTGCAGGCTGCGCGCACCTGCGCCAGCCTCGACGAGGCGCTGGCCGACAGCCATCTGGCCGTGGCGATCAGTGCTGCCAGCCGCGAATTCGGCTCGGCGCCGCTGCCGCCCGGCGAGGGCTGCGAGCGGGTGATCCGGGCGCTCGCCAACGACGATCGCCTGCGCGTGGCGCTGGTGTTCGGCAACGAACGCACCGGGCTTACCATCGAGCAGCTGCAGCGCTGCGCGATGGTCGTGAGCATCCCCGGCGAGCCCGACTACCACTCGCTCAATCTCGCCCAGGCGGTGCAGGTGATGGCCTGGGAGATGCGTCGCGCCGTCACGGCTGGCGCGTCGATCGCGCCGATGGTTGCGGCCGAGCCCGACGCCGGCGTGCCCGCCACCCATGCCCAGCGCGAGGCCTTCCTCGAGCATCTCGAGCAGGCCCTGGTCGCGGTCGGCTTCCTCGATCCGGCTACCCCGCGCAAGCTCATGCCGCGGATGCGACGGTTGTTTGCGCGCGCCGATCTGCGGGCCGAGGAGGTCGACCTGCTGCGCGGCGTATGCAAGCAGATGCTGCTGGCTGCGCGCGGCGAGCTGCCTGGCCGCCGCCCCCCCGACCCATGAGCGCATCAGCCGGCGAGGGCGTGCCGGCCACGCTGATGCGCGGCGGCTCGTGTCGCGCGCTGTGCCTGCTGGCCCGCGATCTGCCCGGCCGCGGCGCCGAGCGCGAGGTGTTGCTTGCGCGGTTGCTGGGCAGCCCCGATCCCAGCGGGCGCCAGATCGACGGGCTGGGCGGCGCGCTGCCCGAGACCAGCCGGGTGGTGGTGGTGTCGGCGTCGCTGCGCGACGACTGCGATGTCGATGCCTTCTTCGGCGCGGTCTGCCCGCGTGAAGGGCGCATCGACTGGTCGGGCGGCGAGAGCGACCTGGTGGCCGCGGCGGCCATGTTCGCGCTGCACTCGGCTTTGCTGCCCATCGAGGAGGGCGTCACGCGGGTGCGTCTGTGGCATGCCGGGGCGCGGCTGCGGGTCGACGCGCTGGTGCCGGTGCGCGACGGGCGCATCGTCGCATCGACCGGCCGCGGCGAGGCCGCGGGCGTGGCTGGCGGCACCGAGGTCCGGCTCGAGCTGCTCGACCCCACCGACGGCGCAAGCGGCGGCGCGCTGCTTGCCGAGGGCCTGGCCGTACGCCGCCTGTCGGTGCCCGGGCTGGGCGTCGTCGAGGCCACCGTGCTCGGCGGGGCCTGGCCGGCGCTCTTCGTGCGCGCCGCGGCGCTGGGCCTCGACGGGCGCGAGAACCTGTCGGCGCTCGCGCGCGATCGCCGCTTGCGCACCCGATGCCAGGCGCTGCTCTCGGCCGCGGCCGGCATGCTGCCGCGCCCCGCCGCCGGTGCGCAGCGCGCGCTGTTCGGCAACGACGATGCCGACGCCGATCCGCTGCTCGTGTGGGTGGCGGCGCCCGCCACCTACCGCAGCGCGGCCGGCGCCGAGGTGTCGGCCGCCGAGGTCGATCTGCTCGCCCGCGGCTGGCGCGGGGGCAGCGCGCTCGCGGCCACGCCCTTGTCGGCGGCGATCGCCGTCGCGGTGGCCGCCGCCGTGCCGGGCAGCCTGGTTCACGCGGTGGCGCGCACGCTGCCGGGGCTGCCCACGCGCATCGGCCTGCCCGACGGGCCGCTTGCGGTCGGCGCCGATCTCGCGCAGCGCTCCCCGGGCTGGACGGTCGAGTCGGTCAGCCTCTCGCACGGCGCGCGCCGGCTCATGACCGGCCGGGTCTATCCGCCCGTGGCCTGAGCCAGGCGGCGGCGCGTGCCGTTCGTCTGCGCGCCCGCGCGGCCTGTTCGGCAGGCTTCAGCGCGGATCCGGCACCCGACATAGAATCGGAACTCCCCTCGTCGCGTCCGTTCCCGGCCGCGCCGACCGACCCAGGAGATCGACGTGCTCTTCGAACGGCTGCGCGAAGACGTCGCGACCGTGATGGACAAGGACCCGGCCGCGCGTTCCTCGCTCGAGGTTCTGCTGTGCTACCCGGGCGTGCACGCGCTCGTCATCCATCGCATCGCCAACCGGAGCTGGCGCGCCGGCTTCGTGGTGCTCGGCCGCTGGCTGAGCCACCTCGCCCGCTTTCTCACGGGCATCGAGATCCACCCGGGCGCCACCATCGGCCGCAGGGTGTTCATCGATCACGGCATGGGCGTGGTCATCGGCGAGACGGCCGAGATCGGCGATGACTGCACCATCTACCAGGGCGTCACACTCGGCGGCACCGCGCTCAATCGCGCCAAGCGCCATCCCACGCTGGGCCGGGGCGTGGTCGTGGGCGCCGGCGCCAAGGTACTGGGCCCGTTCACGGTGGGCGATGGCGCCAACGTCGGCTCCAACTCGGTCGTGCTCAAGGAGGTGCCGCCCGGCGCCACCGCCGTGGGCATCCCGGCGCGCATCATCATCGAGGACGCCGACAAGCGTCGCGAGGAGCAGGCCGCAAAGATGGGCTTCTCGGCCTACGCAATCACCCGCAGCACGGCCGATGATCCGGTCTCGATGGCCCTCAACCGCCTGATCGACCACGTTGCCGAGCAGGAGCGGCGCATCGAGTCGCTGCAGGAAGATCTTCGCCGCCTCGCGGCGCAGCCCGAGGCCGAACCGCCCAAGGCCCGCCTGCAGCGCGTCGGTCACTGAGCGGGCCGCGCCCGCGCGGCTCCAGGGCGGTCGCGGCCTTCAGGCCAGCGGGCCCGTCGGATCCGATGCCTCGGGCCAGCGGCCCAGGCGCTCCAGCACGCCGTCTCGTGCGAGCAGCATGCCGCCTCGCGGCTGTTGCGCATCCCAGTCGGGCAGTACCCAGCGCAGCGTGGTCTCGCCGTCGATGACCGAGCGGTGACAGGCCGGCCGGTGGGTGTGGCCGTGGATCAGCAGCCGCGCGCCGTGTTCTCGCAGCAGCGCCTGCGCCGCCTGCGGGCTGGCATCCATGATCGCCATGGCCTTGCCGCCCTTGCTGCGCTCGCTTTCCTCGCGCATGGCCCGGGCGGCAGCCAGGCGATCGCCCAGGGGCCGGGCCAGGAACGCCGTCTGCCAGGCCGGCGAGCGAGCCTGCTGGCGAAAGGCCAGGTAGTCGACGTCGTCGGTGCACAGCGTGTCGCCGTGCGTCAGCACCGCGACACGGCCCTGCAGATCGATGACGCACGGATCGGGCAGGCGGCGCGCGCCGCTTTGCGCCTCGAAGCCGGGCCGGCCCGATCGTGCGCCCTCGCCGAGCAGGAAGTCGCGGTTGCCGTGCAGGTAATGCACCGCCGTGCCGGCCGCGCTCAGCGCGGCCAGGCGCGCGACGAAGGCGAGCACGAGCGGGTCGCAGCCCGCATCGTCGAGCAGATCGTCGCCCACCCAGGCATCGAAGGCATCGCCGAGGATGAACAGGTGGGCTGCGTCGCGCGCGTGACGATCGAGTGCCGCGAGCAATGCCGCGCCGGTTTCCGGGTGCGCCTCGCTCAGGTGCATGTCGGAGACGAAGATCGCCGCCTCGTCGGCGCGCACCCGGATCATCGCGCGCGAGCGGTGATCAGCGGCCCGCCACCACGCTTGCCGACTCGATGGTGATCGGCTCGGCGGGCACGTCGCCGAAGGGGCCGTTGCGGCCGGTGCGCACCGCGCGGATCTTGTCGACCACGTCCATGCCCTTGATCACCTTGCCGAAGACCGCGTAGCCGTGGCCGTCGGGCTGGGGATGGTTGAGGCCGGCGTTGTCCACCGTGTTGATGAAGAACTGCGCGGTCGCGGAGTTGGGGTCGGAGGTGCGCGCCATCGCGAGCATCCCGCGATCGTTCTTCAGGCCGTTCTGCGACTCGATGGGAATCGGCGCGCGGGTCTTCTTCTGGCCGAAGCCGGGCGCGTTCTTGTAGAACTCGGGCGTGAAGCCGCCGCCCTGGATCATGAAGTTGCCGATCACCCGGTGGAAGATGGTGCCGCTGTAGTGGCCGTCGCGCACGTACTGCAGGAAGTTCTCGACCGAGCGCGGCGCCTTGTCGGGGTAGAGCTCGACCACGATCTCGCCCATGGTGGTCTTCAGGGCCACCTGCGGGTTGGCGGCCGCGGCTTCCTCGGTCATCGAGAGGGCGACCATCAGGGCGCCGATCAGGGGCAGTTTCTTGAGCATCGGGGTCTCCGGAGCAGTGGGAAAGGGGGGAGGGCCGCGGGGCGCGGGCGTTCGGTGAGCAGGCGCCGGCGGCTCATCGCGCGGGCGGTGTGGGCGCGGCAGGCGTCGGTGCCGGCGCGCCGGCAGGCGCAGCGCCTGTGGCCGGAATACCCGGCGCTGCGCCAGCCGCCTCGGTGCCCGCGGGTGCTGCGGCCGTTGGGGTGATGCGTGCGATCACCTCGCGCGCCAGCGCCAGGCGCACGCGACTGGTGGCGCTGGTGGGATCGAGCGAGGCCGCCCGCTCCCAGGCCCGCACCGCAAGGCGCAGGTGCACATCGCCCAGGTTCTCGTGGGCCAGCGCGTAGCCGGGCAGCGCCCGCACCGCGGCTTCGAGCGCGCCGCGGGCGCGATCGAGCTCGCCCCGTGCGGCATGCATCACGGCGAGGTTGTTGTAGGGCTCGGGCAGCTCGGGATAGTCCTGGGTGATCTGCTCGAACACCGCGATCGCGTCGTCGGGGCGGCGCGCCTCGGCGAGCAGCACGCCGTAGAGAAAGCGCAGCTGCGGATTGCGCGGATGCGCGCGCAGCGCCTCTTCCAGGGCCGTCATCGCCGCATCGCGGCGGCCCTCGGCGACCAGTCGCGAGGCCTGTTCGTAGGCGGTGGTGGCGGTGCGCGGATCGCTGAAGGCGGGGGCGTCGGCCGGCGGCTCGCGCAGGCCGGCACCCTGGGCGAGGGCCGTGCCCGGCAGCGCGTGCGCGCAGGCGGCGAGCAGCACGGCGCGCACGATCAGCCAGGGCAGGCGCCGGCCAGGGCGGCGAGGCCCCGGTGCTATACTCGATCGCATCCGCTCATTCTAGCAATCGCGCGCCGCGCGGCCCCCCGCCGGGCCGCTGCCCCCCACCGGTGCACGCCGCGGCCGCCTTGCGATCAGCGCCTTTCCGGCCTCACCGCATGCTGCGCATCCACAACTCCCTCACGCGTCGCAAGGAAGACTTCGTTCCCCTCGAGCCGGGCGTCGTGCGCATGTACGTCTGCGGCATGACGGTCTACGACTACTGCCACGTGGGCCATGCCCGCATGCTGGTCGCCTTCGACGTCGTGCAGCGCTGGCTGCGCGCGAGCGGCTATCGCGTCACCTACGTCCGCAACATCACCGACATCGACGACAAGATCATCCGGCGCGCGGTCGAGAACAACGAGACCATCTCGGCGCTCACGGCCCGCTACATCGCGGCCATGCACGAAGACACCGACGCGCTCGGCGTGCAGCGGCCCGACCACGAGCCGCGCGCCACCGGCTACGTACCCCAGATGCTGGGCATCATCGACCTGCTCGAGCGCAACGGCTACGCCTATCGCGCCGACGACGGCGACGTGAACTTCGCGGTACGGCGCTTTGCCGGCTACGGCAAGCTCTCGGGCAAGTCGCTCGACGACCTGCGCGCCGGCGAGCGCGTAGCGGTCGACGATGCCAAGCACGACCCCCTCGACTTCGTCCTCTGGAAGGCTGCGCGCGAGGAAGAGCCCGCCGACGTCAAGTGGCCCTCGGCCTACGGCACCGGGCGGCCGGGCTGGCATATCGAGTGCTCGGCCATG
>JBILUW010000177.1:0-8015 GCA_044370795.1 Burkholderiaceae bacterium | reverse complement strand
CGCGCCCGCGCACGTCGGCGAGCTGGCTCTCGGCGAGTTCGAGCAGGTTCATGCCGGCGAAGTGCACGCTGCCCGTGGTGATGCGGGCGGCCGGGTCCTGGATGCCCAGGATGGCGTACGACAGCACCGACTTGCCCGAGCCGCTCTCGCCGACCAGGCCCAGGGTCTCGCCGCGGGCCAGCGACAGCGAGACGTCCTGCAGCGCCGAGACGGTGCCCGAGCGGGTGCGGAATTCGAGCGAGAGCTTCTCGACGCGCAGCAATTCGCTCATGTGCGCCTCCGCGGGTCGATGATGTCGCGCAGCCCGTCGCCGAGCAGGTTGAAGCAGAACACCGCCAGCATCAGGACGGCGCCCGGAAACAGCGCCACCCACCACTCGCCGCTCACGATGTACTGCGCGCCTTCGGCGACCATGATCCCCCACTCGGGCTCGGGCGGGCGCACGCCCAGGCCGATGAACGACAGCCCCGCGCAGTTCAGGATGGCCAGTCCCATGTTCAGCGAGATCTGCACCATCGCGGGCGGCAGGATGTTGGGCAGCATGTGCACGAGCAGCACGCGGGTGGTGCTGTTGCCGGTCACGCGCGCCGCCTCGATGAAGCCGGCGTCGCGACGCACGTTGGTCTCGGCGCGCGCCACCCGCAGGTAGAAGGGCAGGTTGATGATCGCGGTGGCGATCACGATGTTGGCCACCGTGTTGCCCAGGGCCGCGACGATGCCCATTGCGAGCACGAACAGCGGGAAGGCCATGATGGTGTCGACGACGCGGCCGATCGCGCGGTCGAACCAGCCACCGTGGTAGCCGGCGAGCATGCCCAGGCCGATGCCGATCACCGACGACAGCGCGACCGCGGCCAGCGCGATGCCGAAGTCGATGCGCGCCGCAACCATCACGCGCGAGAGCACGTCGCGGCCCAGCGCGTCGGTGCCGAACCAGTGCGCCGCCGACGGCGGCTGCATCGCCACCGCGGCATTGGTCTTCAGCGGATCGTACGGCGCGATCCAGGGGCCGGCGATCGCGAGCAGCACGAACACGGCGAACAGCAGGAAGGCGCCCGCGGTCAGCGGGTTCTCGCTGAGCACGTAGCGGATGTGCGCGCCCATGCCGGGATTTCCGTTGCCGGCCATCGGTCAGCCCTCCACCGAGACGCGCGGATCGATCGCCAGATACAGCAGGTCGATCAGCAGGTTGAGCGCGACATAGAGGATGGCCATCGTGAGCACGAAGCCCTGCACCGGCGCGTAATCGCTGGCCACCAGCGATTCGACCGCGAACGAGCCGATGCCCGGCCAGGCGAACACCTTCTCGACGAGCACGTTGGCGCCGAGCATGAAGGAGAACACCATGCCGATCGTGGTGAGCACCGGCAGGAAGGCGTTGCGGAAGGCGTAGCCGTAGAGCACCCGGGCCCGCGACAGGCCCATCGCGCGCGCGGTGCGCACGAAGTCGGCCGACAGCACGCCCAGCATCGAGGCGCGGGTCATGCGCGCCACCGGCGCCATCACGAACAGCGCGAGCGTGATCGCCGGCAGCAGCATCTGCTTCAGGCTCGACCAGAAGGCCTCGCCGTTGCGCGCAAGCACGCTGTCGATCAGGTAGAAGCCGGTGACGTGCGCCGGCGCGCTGACGTAGGGGTCGATGCGGCCCAGCGGCGAGGGCGCCCAGCCGAGCACGAAGTAGAAGACGAAGGACAGCAGCAGGCCGGTGAAGAACACCGGCAGCGAAACGCCGGCCGTGACCACGACCCGGCACATCTGATCGACCCAGGAGCCGGGCCGGGTGGCCGCGAGCACGCCCAGCGGTATCGATGCCGACAGCGACAGCACCAGCGCGAACAGCGTGAGCTCGACCGAGGCCGGCAGCCGGGTCGCGATCTCGTAGGCCACCGGCTGGCCGGTGTTGAGCGACTGCCCCCAGTCGCCGGCGGCCAGGTCGCGCACGTAGCGGAAGAACTGCGTGGCGACCGGCTGATCGAGCCCGAGCTTGGCGCGGATCTGCTCGACCGCCTCGACGCTGGCGGCGTTGCCGGCGAAGTAGGCGGCCGGATCACCCGGCAGCAGCCGGGTGAGGGCGAAGGTCACGAGCACGATGCCCGCGAGCGTGGGAAGCGACAGCAGCAGCCGCTTCAGGATGACGACGAACATCGGCTCGGACCTTGCGGTTGGCGTGAGGCGGTGACTGCGGTCAGTTCTTGACGATCTGACGGTAGTCGGGCTGCAGGTGGAACCAGTAGGTGAAGCCGGTGATGTTCTTCTGCATGGCCACGTCCTGGGTCGGCTGGAACAGCGGGATGCGCGGCACGTCGGCGTTGGCCTTGCGGATCATCGCCTTCACCTGGTCGTCGTAGATCGCCTTGCTCTCGGGGAAGCGCGCGTTCGTGATGAAGCGGTCCATCGAGTCGTCCTGGTAGGACATCGTGTTGAAGACCGCGTTCTGGCCGTGGTAGCACCAGTAGAAGAAGTACTCCGGATAGTTGAGCCAGCCGCCGAAGCGGTTGATCATCATCGGCATGTCCTTCTTGAGCATCGCGGCGCGCCAGTTGGCGCCGGGCACCTTGTTGATCTGGACCTTGATGCCGATCTGCGCGAGCGCCTCCTGCACGAGGATCGACATCGGCTCACCGACGGTGGCGCCGCCCAGGTCGAACGACAGCGTGCTCTCGAAGCCGTTCGGATAGCCGGCCTCGGCGAGCAGTGCCTTGGCCTTGGCGATGTCGGTCGAGTAGCCGTGCTGCTGCGGCCAGGCAGTGGTCTTGGGCTCGTTGCTGCCGCCGTAGAGCTTCACGCCGCGGCCATAGACGGCGGTGTCCCACATCTTGTCGTACGGCAGCGCCCAGGCGATCGCCTGACGCACCTTCGGGTTGTTGAACGGCGGCTTCGTGACGTTCATGCCCAGGTAGAAGATCGCGTTCTCGATCGGCACCGAGGCCACCTTGACCTTGGCGGTGTCGGCAGCGAGTTCGCCGAAGTCCTTGGGCGGCATGTCGTAGGTGATGTCGATGTCACCGCGCAGCAGCAGCGCGCGCCGGTTGCCGGCCGAGGGCACGTCGCGCTGGATGATCCGCTTGATCTTGGGCAGCGGGCCGTTCTTCCAGTCGTCGTTGCGCACGTAGACGATTTCCTGGCCCGGCTTGTAGCTCTCGACCTTGTAGGCGCCGCCGCCGGCGGTGTTGGTGCGCAGCCAGGTGGCGGCCCACGGGTCGGCGGGGGTGGCGTTCTTCTTGGCCAGCGTCGAGTTGTAGATCGACGCCACCGGAACGGCCATGTTGGGCATGGTCATCTTGTCCGGGCGCAGGAACTTGACCCGGAAGGTGGTGTCGTTGACGACCTCGAACTGCTCGGGTTTCTCGAGCGAGCCGGCGCGCATCTGGAACTGCGGGAAGCCGCCCATCGCGAGCGCGCGCTCGTAGCTCCACTTGACGTCGGCCGCGGTCACCGGCGTGCCGTCGTGGAACTTGGCGCCCTTGCGCAGGTAGAAGGTGACGCCCGAGCCGTCCTTGGCGAGCTCCCAGCGTTCGGCCAGCTCGGGCTCGAGCTTGGCGAAGTCGTAGGTGACCGTGCCGTTGGGCAGGGTCTTGCGGCCGTAGGTCATCAGCCGGTCGTAGGCGATCCAGGCCACCCCGTACGCGGGGCGGTTGGCACCCACGCCGTGGATGTCGAGCATGTTGGGCCCGAATTCGTTGGCGACGATCAGGGTTTCCTTGCGCGCGTCCTGCGCGGACGCGCCGCCGGCGAGCATCAGCCCGGTGGCGAGCGCCGCGGCGGCCAGGTGGAGCTTTCTCATGGGATCCTCTCGTGAGTAGGCGGGAAGGGAACGGTCAGGAAGCGGGCGCTGCGGCGGCCTGCGCGGCCAGCCAGGCGCGCCAGCCGCCGTGGGCGGTGATGTCGGGCTGGCCGGCGGTGTCGCAGGCCTCGCACAGGAAGCCCTGCACGCTGCCGCCGTCGGCCAGACGCAGGGTGCCGATGCCCAGCGGCGCGCCGATCAGCGCGACAAACGAGCCGTAGGCGCTCACCGGCATCTCCCATATCTCGAGCGCGATCGCGCCGCCCTCGCCGGGGCCCACGCGCAGCAGGCCGGGTTTGGGCGGCACCGTGCCGCGCAGCGCGAACAGTCGATAGTCGGGGGCGGTGCGGGTGGCCTCGAGCAGACGCGCGCCGCGCTCGATCAGCTGGCCATTGAGCGGCATGCCGGTGAGGTGCGCGCCGACCACCGCGACCCGTACCGTGCTGCCCGCCGGCCGCGGTATCGGGCGCGGCGCGGGCAGCGGCCGGCCGGTGGCGCCCGCGGAAAGCCCGGTGTCGTGGTGGAAGCGCTGGCCGATGTCGGCCAGACGCAGATCGCTGCCTGCGGGCCCCACGAAGGTGATGCCGAAGGGCAGGCCGTCGTCGCGCATCGCCGCCGGCACGGCAAGCGCCGCGTAGTCGAGCAGATTGACGAAGTTGGTGTAGTGGCCGAGCTGGCGATTCAGCGCGATGGGGTCGGCCTGCATGGCGGCAACCGTCGGTGCGGTCGGCGCGGTTGGCAGCACCAGCACGTCGACGCTGGCGAGCTGCGCGTCGCAGCCCTGGCGCAGCGCGGCCAGCCGATCGGCCGCCGCGCACCAGTCGGCCGCCGAGAAGCGCCGGCCGCCGGCGATGATCGTGCGCACGGAGGGGTCGAAGGCGTCCGGATCGCTGTCGCCCCTCGCGTCGAAGAACTCGCGGATCGCTGCGTAGCGTTCGGCGACGAAGGCGTCGTCGTACAGCATGGCCGCGGCCTGCGCGTACGGTGCGTAGTCGATCGCCACCGGCGTGCCGCCCAGACGCTCGAGGCGCGCGCAGGCCTGCTCGAAGGCGGCCTGCGCCCGCGCGTCGCCGAAGAACTCGCGCTGGCCCGCCTGCGGCACACCGAAGCGAAAGCGTTCGGGGAAGAACGCCGGCTGCAGCGCGAGCGCGCGCGAGTAAGGGTCTTCGGGGTCGTGGCCGGCGGCCACCTGCAGGACGTCGACCGCGTCGGCTACGGTGGTGGCGAAGATCGACAGGCAGTCGATCGACCGGCACGCCGGCACCGCACCGCGCGCGCTGATCAGGCCGCGGGTGGGCTTGAGACCGACGATGTTGTTCAGCGCGGCCGGCACCCGGCCGGAGCCCGCGGTGTCGGAGCCGATCGCGAAGTCGACCTCGCCGCGCGCGACCGCCACGGCCGAGCCGGAGCTCGAGCCGCCCGGCACGATGCGCGCGTCGATCGCGTTGGCCGGCACACCGTAGGGCGTGCGCGTGCCGTTCAGACCACAGGCGAACTGGTCGAGGTTGGTCTTGCCCACGAGCAGCGCCCCGGCGTCGCGCAGCCTCTCGACCACCGTGGCCGAGCGCTGCGGCACGTAGGCGAAGTCGGGGCAGCCGGCTGTGGTGGGCACGCCGGCGACGTCGATGTTGTCCTTGACGGCGAAGCGGCGCGCGCCCAGCGGGCCGCCGATCGGTCGGGCGGCGTCGGCGTCGATACGAGTGATCCAGACCGGGTCCATGGCAATCCGAAGGCGCAATCTTGAATACAAGAGGGTATGCAAATGCCGTGCCACCGGGTTCATGGCCGGCCAGCGGAAAAGTGGCGCGTGATGCGCCCGCGGCCGGGCGTGCCGCACCGATCCGGGGCGTCGGCTCGAAACAGGCACCGTTGCGGTGCGTTGTCAGCCTGATGGGGCCGGCGTGGATCGTCGATGGATCAGCCGCGAAGCTGGCAAGAAACTTGCTGTTGGATTCGTGCACAGCTTGTACACAAGCGGGCACGCAAGAGCCCGATCCGGAACTTCTTCCAGCCCCCAAGGAGCCGCCTCATGGATGCATCCCGCCGTCTCGTAGTCACCTCCGCCGGCGCCGCCGGTCTCGTGTCCGCCGCCGGTCTTCCGCTGACCGCTTTCGCGCAGTCGCGCCAGCTGGTCGTCGGCGTGATCTATGTCGGTCCGCGCGACGACTTCGGCTACAACCAGGCCCAGGCCGAAGCCGCGGCCATGATCAAGAAGATGCCCAACGTGAAGGTGGTCGAGGAGGAGAAGGTTCCCGAGACCGTCGCCGTGCAGAAGTCGATGGAGGCCATGATCAATCAGGACAAGGCCTCGCTGATCTTCGCGACCTCCTTCGGCTACTTCGACCCGCACATGCTGCGCATTGCGGAGAAGTATCCGAACGTGCGCTTCGCCCACTGCGGCGGGCTCTGGACCGAGGGCAAGCATCCGAAGAACACCGGCTCGTACTTCGGCTACATCGACGGCGCGCAGTACGTTGCCGGCGTGGTTGCGGGCCACATGAGCAAGCGCAAGAAACTCGGCTTCATCGCCGCCAAGCCCATCCCCCAGGTACTGCGCAACATCAACGCCTTCACGCTGGGCGCCCGCTCGGTCGACCCGTCGATCACGACGCAGGTGATCTTCACCGGCGACTGGTCGCTGCCGGTCAAGGAGGCCGAAGCCACCAACAGCCTCGTCGACCAGGGTGTCGACGTCGTCACCTGCCACGTCGACGGTCCCAAGGTGGTCATCGAGACCGCCGAGAAGCGCGGCATCATGAGCAGCGGCTACCACGCCAGCCAGGCCAAGCTCGCGCCCAAGGGCTACCTGACCGGCGCCGAGTGGGACTGGTCCACGCCGTACAAGCTGCTCATCGCCGCGGCCGCCGAAGGCAAGCCCATGCCCAACTTCGTGCGCGGCGGGATGAAGGAAGGCTTCGTCAAGATGTCGCCCTACGGTGCCTCGGTGTCGGCCAAGGCCAAGGAAGCCGGCGACAAGGCACGCGCCGCGCTGGTCAAGGGTGATTTCGCGATCTTCAAGGGCCCGCTGAAGGACAACAAGGGCAACACGGTGATCGCGGCCGGCACCTCGCTCGAGATGACCAACGTCGAGCTCGAGAAGATGAACTATCTGGTCGAAGGCGTGATCGGCTCGATCCCGGGCTGATCCGGTTCCAGACGGGGAGCGCGCAGCGTGCGTTCGGCGATCGTCGGCCTCACGGGGATAGCGGGAGGACTGCTGCTGTTTGCGGTCTTCGTGTTCGCGATCGGCCAGCAGCCGCTGCTGGTGCTCGCGACGATCGCCGAGGGCGCTTTCTCCAGCGCCTTCGCCTGGCAGAACACGCTGCTGCGCGCCGCGCCGCTGATCCTGGCCGGGCTGGCCGTGGCCATCCCCGCGCAGGTCGGTCTGGTGGTGATCGGCGGCGAGGGCGCGCTTGCGCTCGGCGGCCTGGCGGCCGCCGCCTTCGGGCTCGCCGCGGCTCAGGCGGGCGCGACGGCTTACGTCGTGATCGTGGTGGCCGCGATCGCCGGCATGGCGTTCGGCGCGCTCACCCTGGCGCTCGCCGGCGCGCTCCGAGCCTGGCGCGGCATGAACGAGACCATCGCCAGCCTGCTCATCTCGTACATCGCGATCGCGCTCTTCAATCACGTCGTCGACGGACCGCTGCGCGATCCGGCCAGTCTCAACAAGCCGTCGACGGCGCCGCTGCCCGATGCGGCCATGATCGGACCGATGCCGGGCACCGATGTGCACTGGGGGCTCGCGCTGGGCGTGATCGCCGCGGTGCTCGCGCAGTTGCTGGTGTCGCGCACGACGCTGGGTTTCGCGATGCGCGTGGCCGGGGGCAACGCCCGCGCCGCGCGTCTGGTGGGTCTGCCGGTGCCGTTGCTGCTGGTCGCCGCCTGCGCGCTTGGCGGCGCCTGCGCCGGGCTCGCCGGTGCGATCGAGGTGCTCGCTGTCCACGGCTCGGCCAACGCTTCGCTGATCGCCGGTTTCGGCTATACCGGCATCCTGGTGGCCTTCATCGCGCGCCAGCAGCCGCTGGCGGTGGTGCCGGTCTCGGTGCTGCTGGGCGGCATCGCGGCGGCCGGCAGCCTGCTGCAGCGCCGACTCGATCTGCCCGATGCAACCACTCTGGTCCTGCAGGGGCTGCTGTTCGTGGCCATCCTGGCCGCCGAGGCGCTGCACGGTCGCATCGACTGGCGATTGCGGCCCCTCGGTCTGCGCCAGGGGCGTGACGCGGCCGCGCGC
>JBILUW010000186.1:0-7709 GCA_044370795.1 Burkholderiaceae bacterium | reverse complement strand
GCAGGGACAGGATGCGGCTGGAGGCCTCCTGAGCCTGCAGCATCTCGGTGAGGTTGCGCAGCGTGAAGTCGTCCTCCTGGCCGGCCTGCAGCCGGTGCCGCTGGCGCAGCAGCTCGCGGATGCGGTCTTCGGCCGCCTTCATGTCGGCGCCCTCGTGGACCTTGATCGTGATGGTGCCTACCCGGCGCAGACGCCCCTGGGTCTGGCCGATCAGCCGGTTGCGCGCGGTGCTCAGCGGCACGAACAGCACGTCGTCCTGGTCCTGGCCGAGCGCGCTCTGGCCCTTGCGCTCGAGCACGCCGATCACGGTCATCGGCACCTTGCGCACCCGGATCTGCTGGTCGACGATGGCCTCCAGCGGGGTATTCTCGCCGAACAGCTGGCGGGCGGCCGACTGACCGATGATCGCCACCTTGGCCGAGCCGGCGAGCTCGGGCGCCTCGAAATGCCGGCCCACCGCGAGCTTCCACTCGCGCGCCTCGAAGAAGTCGGGAGTCACGCCCTGGATCTGGGTCGACCAGTTGGCACCGCCCGCCACCAGCTGGCCGGAGCTGTTGAGCCGCGGCGCGGCCACGGCCACCTGCTCCACCTCGAGGGCGATGGCGCGGGCATCGTCCTCGGTGAGCGTCTGCGCCGCGCCCGCCCCCAGGCGCAGCCCGGCCGCGTTCGACGAACCGGGCAGGATGATCATCACGTTCGAGCCCAGGCTGCGGATCTGCTCCTCGACGCGGGCCTGCGCGCCGCCGCCCACCGCGATCATGGTGATCACGGCCGCCACGCCGATCACGATGCCCAGCATGGTGAGCATCGAGCGCAGCTTGTTGACCCGCAGCGCGTTCATCGCCACCCGCAGCGTGGAGAGCCAGCTCACGATCGGCTCGCGCGTGCGGGCACGGTGCGGCGCGCGTCGCCCATGCGCTGCTCAGGCCGCCTGCGGCGCGGGCAGGGCCGTCAGGGCGGCTGCCGCGTCGCGAGGCGTGTGCAGACGATCGTCGACGATCAGGCCATCGCGAAAGGCGACGATGCGACCGGCGTACTCGGCGATGTCGTTCTCGTGCGTGACCAGCACCACCGTGATGCCGCTGTCGCGGTTGAGCTGCTGCAGCAGCGCCATCACTTCAAGACTCGTGCGCGAGTCGAGCGCGCCGGTGGGCTCGTCGGCGAGGATGAGCACCGGGTCGTTGACCAGCGCCCGCGCGATCGCCACGCGCTGCTGCTGGCCACCGGAGAGCTGGCGCGGATGATGGTCGAGACGATCGCCCAGACCCACCTGCTGCAGCCGCAGCGTTGCCCGAGCCCGGCGCTCGGCGCGTGGCGTGGCGGTGTAGAGCAGCGGCAGCTCGGCGTTTTCGAGCGCGCTGGTGCGTGGCAGCAGATTGAACTGCTGGAACACGAAGCCGATGCGCCGGTTGCGCACCGAGGCCAGCGCGTCGCCGTCCATGCCGGCCACCGGCTCGCCGGCCAGCGTGTAGGTGCCCGAGTCGGGGCGGTCGAGGCAGCCGAGCACGTTCATGAAGGTGGACTTGCCCGAGCCCGACGGCCCCATCACGGCGATCATCTCGCCGGCGTCGATGGTCAGGCTGACGCCGGCCAGCGCCCGCACCACGGTGTCGCCCATCCGGTAGGCCTTCACCAGATCGCGAACCACGACCAGCGGCTCGGCCATCGTCGTGCCGCTCAGAAGGGCAGGCGCGGCGGACCGCCGGTGGCGGGCGGCCGCGGCTGGCCAGCGGTGCCGGCCGCGCCCTGCATGCCGATGAGCACGGTGTCGCCCTCCTTCAGGCCTTCGGCGCTCACTTCGGTGAAGGCGCCGTCGGTGAGCCCGGTACGCACGGCCACGGCGCGCGGCTTGCCATCGTCGCCGAGCACGAAGAGGCGGCCGCGGCCCGACTGCCTGCCGGCGATCTCGGCGATGATGGCTGCGTACTTCGGCTTTTGCGCGGCGTTCAGGATATCGCCGATGCGCTCGCGCAGTTCGCCGCGGTAGCGCTCGACCAGACGGCCGCGCTCGGCCTCTGGGGCATCGCGGATCGTGGCGAACTTCTCGCGCATGGCCGCAAAGATGGCATCGACCTGCACGCGCTGATCGTCGGTGAAGGCGAGTTCGCGCTCGAGCCGGGCGCGGAACTGCTGCAGCGGGCTGCCACCGGCGGCCGCCGGCGCGGCGCCCGTGGCCGCTCCTGCCGCCCCCGCTGCGGCCCCCGCTGCGGCCGGGGCGGCCTTCGATGCGCCACCCTTGGTCGCGGCATCGTTTGCCGGGGCAGACGAAGCGGCGGCCGAAGATGCGGGTGCGCCGCCGCCGGCTGCCGCGCGCCGGGCGTCGATGTCGGCGAGGATGGTCTGGTAGGTCTTGCGCTGTTCGGCGGTCAGGATCTTGCCGATGCGTTCGCGCAGTTCGGCGCGCGCCTTCTCGGCCAATGCGGGCCGCTGGTCGTCAGGCGCGTCGCGCACCGCCGCGAAGCGCTCGCGCATCGCCGCGAAGATCGCATCGAGCTTGGTCTTCTGCTCGTCGGAGAGGGCCAGCTCGCGTTCGAGCCGCTCGCGAAACTGCGCGAGCGGCCCGCCGCCCCCGCCGGGCGCCTGCGCGTGCGCCGCCGGCAGCCAGTCGAGCCAGCGTGGCAGCAAGGCGCCGCTGGCTGCCGGGTCCTTCCAGTCGGGAGGCCGGAAGCGCAGGGCCGCATTGGGCACCTTCAGCACGTCGTCGCGATTGTCGACGACGATGCGCACGTTGGCAGTCATGCCGGGGATCAGCGCGAGATCGGGATTGGTGGTGGAGACGACCACGGTGTAGGTGACCACGTTCTGCACCGTCTGGGCCGCCTTGCGCACCTGCGCGACGGTGGCCGAGAAGCTGCGGCCCGGGTAGGAGTCGACCGTGAAGTTCGCCCGCTGGCCCAGCCGGATGCGGCCGATCTCGGCTTCGTCGATCGACGTGTCGACCTGCATGTCGTGAAGATCGCGCGCGATCACGAAGAGCTCGGGGGCCTGCAGGCTGGCGGCCACGGTCTGACCGGCGTCGATCGAGCGCTTGATCACGACCCCATCGACCGGGGCGCGGATCGCGGTGCGCTCGAGGTCGACCTTCGACGAGGCGAGCTGGGCCTCGCGCTGCGCCACCACCGCCTGCGCGCTGCGGGTCTGGGCCTGCGTGACCTCGACCTGGGCGCGCGCGCCGCGCTGCTCTTCGGTGGCGGCGTCCATCACCGCGCGCGCCTTGTCGAGTTCGGCGCTGGTGATGAAGCCCCGCTCGACCAGCTGGCGCTTGCGCTCGACGTCGCGGGCGGCCTCGGCGAGCGTCACCGAGATGCGCGACACGGCCGCGGCGGCGGCGTTGACGTTGGCCTGCGCGGTGAGCACCTGGGCGCGGGCGGCCTCCAGGTCGGCCTGCGCCTGACGCACGCGGTACTCGAAGGTCTCGGGGTCGATGCGGGCGATCAGCTGGCCCTTGCGGACCTCGGCGTTGAAGTCGGCGAGCACTTCCCGGATCTGGCCCGAGACCTGTGAGCCAACCGGTACGGTGACGCGAGCGTTGAGCGTGCCGGTCGCCGAGACCGTGGCGGTGATCGGCCCGCGCGAGATCTTCGCGGTGCGCCACTGGGGAGCGGCATCCTCCCGCGACTGCCGATACCACGCGTAACCGCCGGCGGTGGCCGCGGCGAGCACGAGGACGAGAGCGAGCCAGAACCAGCGCGAGCGGGCGGCGGCAGGCAGGGACATTCGGGGCACGAGGATCTCCGCAATGGCATGCAGGCTAGCACGCAGGCCAGCCGATCGCGCCAGCGCGCTCAGTGCGCGCGTATCGCTGCGGCGCCGGCGTCGGGCCCTGCCCGGGATCGTTGGTGCCACCCGGCGCAGGCAGTGCTCGACGCCGCCACCCCCGGGCCGTGATAATCCGCCCCTCGGTCCTCGCGCCTGCTCTGGAACGCCATGAGCCTCGACATCTCCTCCGCGGGTCGCACCGCGTCCGTCCGGCGGCTCGGCGTGGCGCCACGCAGCGCGCTCGCCCTGCTCTCGACCGCACTGTTGCTGGCCGCATGCGGCCAGGGTTCGGCGCCGCCGGCCGCCCCGCCGCCTGCCGCGCCGCCGCCGCCCGAGGTCGGGGTGGTGGCGGTCGCGCCGTCGGCGATCAACCTCGTCACCGAGCTGCCGGGCCGCACCGAGCCCTATCGGGTAGCGCAGGTGCGTGCGCGGGTCGCGGGCATCGTGCAGCAGCGGCTGTTCGCCGAGGGCAGCGACGTGCGCGCCGAGCAGCCGCTGTTCCGGCTCGATGATGCCCCGCTGCAGGCAGCGCTTGCCAGCGCGCAGGCGGCTCTCGCGCGCGCCGAAGCCAGCGCATTCCAGGCCAGGGCTCAGGCCGAACGGGCCGGGCCGCTCTTCGAGGCAAAGGCGATCAGCGAGCAGGAAATGATCAGCGCCCAGGCCGCCGCCCAGCAGACCCGCGCCGAGGTGGCCGCCGCCCAGGCCGCGCTTCAGAGCGCTCGCATCAACCTCGGCTACGCCTCGGTCATCGCCCCGATTGCCGGGCGCATCGGTCGGACCCTGGTCACCGAAGGCGCGCTGGTCGGACAGGGGGAAGCCACACCGATGGCGCTGGTGCAGCAGATCGACCCCATCTACGTCAACTTCACGCAGCCGGCGGCCGATGTGCTGCGGTTGCGGGCCGCAATCCAGTCGGGCGCGTTGCGCAGCGCCGGCGGCAAGGACGCCGCGCAGGTGCGCCTCACGCTCGAGGACGGCAGCGCGTACCCGCTGCCCGGTCGACTGCTGTTTTCCGATCTGAGTGTCGATCCGTCCACCGGGCAGATCACGCTGCGCGCCGAGGTGCCCAACCCCCGCGGGCAGTTGCTGCCGGGGCTGTACGTGCGCGTGCGCCTCGAGCAGGCACAGGCGCCCTCGGCGGTGCTGCTGCCCCAGCAGGCGGTCAGCCGGGGCGCGCAGGGCGACAGCGTGCGCGTGGTTGGCAGTGACGGCGCCGTCAGCGTGCGCCCCGTGAAGGTGGGCTCGGCGCGCGATGGCCAGTGGGTCATCCTCGGCGGGCTCGAGCCAGGCGAGCAGGTGATGGTCGACGGCTTCCAGAAGCTGCGCGGCGGCAAGGGACCGGTGAAGCCCGTGCCCTGGCAGCCCGGTGGACCGGGCGCACCCGGAGGTGCGCCGACGCCTGCGGGCGGCCCGGCGGCAGGGGGGCCGACAGCGGCTGGCGCCCCGAAGGCGCCCGCGGCTCCGGCCGCCCGCTGACGGAGAGCGCTCGTGGCCCGCTTCTTCATCGATCGCCCGGTTTTCGCCTGGGTGATCGCGCTCTTCATCATGGTCGGTGGCGCCGTGGCGGTCACGCAGCTGCCGATCGCCCAGTACCCCCCGGTTGCGCCGCCCGCGGTGCAGCTCTCGGTCACCTACCCGGGCGCTACCGCCCGGGTGCTCGAGGACAGCGTCATCTCGCTGATCGAGCGCGAGATGAACGGCTCGCCGGGGCTGATCTACATGGAGTCGGTCGCCCAGGCTGACGGCACCGGCACCATCACGCTCAGCTTCGCGCCGGGCACCGACCCCGCGCTCGCGGCGGTCGACGTGCAGAACCGGCTGAGCCGCGCCGCGCCGCGGCTGCCGCAGGCTGTGCTGCAGCTCGGGGTGCGCATCGACCGGGCCAATCCCAACTTCCTGCTCTTCGCCATCCTCTCGTCCAGCGACCCGGCCTGGGATCCGGTCGCGTTGGGCGACTATGCCGCGCGCAGCGTGCTGCCCGAGATCCAGCGGGTGCCGGGGGTGGGTCAGGCGCAGATCTTCGGCACCGAGCGGGCGATGCGCATCTGGGTCGATCCCGCGAAGCTGCAGGGATTGCGGCTGTCGATGAGCGACGTCAACGCCGCGATCGCCGCCCAGAACGCGCAGGTGTCCTCGGGGTTCATCGGCGAGCAGCCCGCCACCAGCGACCAGCGGGTCTTCGCGGCGGTGGTGGTCAGGGGCCAGCTCGCCGATCCGGCCGAATTCGGCGGCATCATCCTGCGCGCCAACCCCGACGGCTCCACGGTGCGGCTGCGCGACGTCGCGCGCATCGAGCTCGGGGCGCAGGGCTACGGGTTGCGCACCCGGCTCGACGGCAAGCCGTCCACCGGCATCGGCGTGCAGCTCGCGCCCAACGCCAACGCGCTCGAGACCGCCGATCTCATCAAGGCGAGGCTCGACGAGCTCTCGCGTTTCTTTCCGCCAGGCGTGACGGCGAGCATCCCCTACGACAGCTCTAAGTTCATTCGCATCTCGATCCTGCAGGTGGCGCAGACCCTGGTGGAGGCCGTGCTGCTGGTCTTCGTCGTGATGTACCTGTTCCTGCAGAACATTCGCTACACCCTCATCCCCACGCTGGTGGTGCCGGTGGCGCTGCTGGGCACCTTCGCGGTCCTGCTGGCCCTGGGCTTCTCGATCAACGTGCTCACGATGTTCGGCATGGTGCTGGTAATCGGCATCGTGGTCGATGACGCGATCGTGGTGGTCGAGAATGTCGAGCGCATCATGAGCGAGGAGGGATTGCCGCCGCGCGAGGCCACGCGCAAGGCGCTCGGCCAGATTTCCGGCGCGATCGTCGGCGTCACGGTGGTGCTGGTGTCGGTGTTCGTGCCGCTCGCGTTCTTCAGCGGCTCGATCGGCAACATCTACCGGCAGTTCGCCGCGGTGATGGTCGTGGCCATCCTGTTCTCGGCCTTCCTCGCGCTGTCCTTTTCGCCGGCGCTGTGCGCGACGCTGCTCAAGCCGGTGGCCGCTGGCCATCACCACGCCCGCCGGGGCTTCTTCGGCTGGTTCAATCGCGGCTACACCCGCACGGCGGCGGTCTACCAGGGGCTGGTCGCCCGCATCCTGCGCCGCGCGTGGCGCTACCTGATCATCTATGCGGCCATCATCGCCGCGGCGGTCGTGATGTTCCAGCGTCTGCCCACCTCCTTCGTGCCCAACGAGGATCAGGGCAACCTGCTGGTCAACGTGCTGCTGCCGCCGGGCGCGACCCAGCAGCGCACGCTCGAGGTGATGCAGCAGGTCGAGGGCTACATGCTCAAGCAGCCCGACGTGCAGAGCGTGGTCAGCGTGCTCGGCTTCAACTTCTCGGGCACCGGCCAGAACGCGGCGCTCGCTTTCGTGACGCTCAAGGACTGGGCCGAGCGACCCGGCGAGGAGCGCTCGGCGCAGGCGGTGGTCAAGCGCGCCTTCGGGGCGCTCTCGCGCATCCGCGACGCCTTCATCTTTCCGCTGAGCCCGCCGCCGATCCGCGACCTCGGGCGCGCCAACGGCTTCGCGTTCCGGCTGCAGGACCGCGGCGGCGTGGGCCGCGAGGCGCTGCTCGCGGCGCGCAACCAGATCCTCGCCGAGGCCGGCAAGAGCCCGCTGCTCGCGGCCGTGCGCCCCGACGGTCTGGAGGACGCGGCACAGCTCGCGCTGCGCATCGATCGCGACCGGGCGGCGGCGCTGGGGGTGAGCTTCGCGGCGATCAACGCCACGTTGTCGAGCGCCCTCGGTTCTTCCTACGTCAACGACTTCCCCAACCCGGGCCGCGTGCAGCGGGTGGTGGTGCAGGCCGATGCGCCGGCGCGCATGCAGCCCGATGCGCTGCTCAAGATCCCGGTGCCCAACGCGCAGGGTCAGCCGGTGCCGCTGTCGGCCTTCGCATCGGCGCAGTGGGCGAGCGGCGCGATGCAGGCCATTCGTTACAACGGCTATCCGGCGAT
>JBILUW010000176.1:0-8092 GCA_044370795.1 Burkholderiaceae bacterium | reverse complement strand
ACGTCGAGGTCATCGGCGAGATGGGCGCGCATGGCCGGGATGTGCGGCGCCATGCGCGGCGCCTGCGCGACGATCGTGCAATCGAGATTGCCGACCTCCCAGCCCGCCTCGTGCACCAGGGCCAGCGCCCCGCGCAGCAGGCGACGGCTGTCGGCGCCGCGCCACCGCGGGTCGGTGTCCGGAAAGTGCCGCCCGATGTCGCCCAGCGCCACCGCACCCAGCAGGGCATCGGTGACGGCGTGCAGCAGCGCGTCGGCGTCCGAATGCCCGAGCAGCCCGCGCGGATGGTCGATCGTCACGCCACCGAGTACCAGTGCCCGCCCGGGCACCAGCGCATGCACGTCGTACCCCTGACCGATCCGGAACATCGGGAACTCCTTTTCAGCGGACCGCGACACGATGGGCGGACCCTTCGGCCGCTCCCAGCCATGCAGCCATCAGGCGCAGATCCTGCGCCGTCGTGACCTTGAAGTTGCAGCGCTCGCCCGCCACGAGGCGCGGCCGCAGGCCCTCGGCCTCGATGGCGGCCGCCTCGTCGGTGACCGCCGGATGCCGGCGCAGCGCGGCGCGCAGCAGGCCCAGGCGAAACATCTGCGGCGTCTGGGCCAGCCACAGGCCGTCGCGGCTGAGGGTAGCTGCCACCCGGCCCTGCGCGTCGCCTCGCTTCACGGTGTCGCTGACCGCCTCGACGAGCAGGCCCCCGACGGCATCGCCGCGCAGCTCGGTGCGCAGACGCTCGAGCGCAGCGGCGGTGAGTCCTGGCCGGGCGGCATCGTGCACCAGCACCCAGTCGTGGTCGCGCCATGCCTGCCCGGCATGCTCGAGCCCGGCAAGGACCGAATCGCGCCGGGTGGCTCCGCCCACGGCCGCCACGCGCACGCGCGGCCAGGCGCCGACCAGCTGCTGCGCCCGCTCGTCGCCCGGCGCAACGACCACCAGCACCGCCTCGACGAACCCGGCCGACAGCAAGGCGTCGACCGACCATTCGAGCACCGACCTGCCGGCGATCTCGAGATACTGCTTGGGACGGTCGGCCGCCATCCGCGCGCCCACGCCGGCGGCAGGCACCACGGCAAGGAAGCGATCGGACACGGCGTTGGCGGGAAATGGTTGGCGGTCCATCGGCTAGAATTCTAGCTTCGCTGCGCCGCAGCCCAGCCCCCACGCGCATTGCACTCCGTCGCCACGCCGCCGGTGGTCGAATCGGCTCTCGCCGACGTCCTGTCGGCGATCCCTGTCCAGCCTCGTCCCGGCACCCACTACGTCCTCGACGCCCGCGCGGGCTGCGGCGACGCGCTGCTGATCGGCCGCATCGCCGCGCGTCTTGCCGGCCGCCGCGAGCGGGCCGATGAGGCCCGCGCCCTGGCCGTCCTCACCGCTGCGGCCGCCGATGCGCAGCGACTGGCCGCCGAGATCGCCTGGTTCGAACCCACCCTGCGCGTGCGGCTGCTGCCCGACTGGGAGACGCTGCCCTACGACAGCCTGTCGCCGCACCAGGATCTCAGCTCGGAGCGCCTCGACACCCTGTACGCGCTGCAGCAAGGCGCGTGCGACGTGGTCGTGATGGCCGCCACCACCGCGCTCCAGAGGCTTGCTCCGCCGGCCTTCCTCGCCTCGCACACCTTCTTCTTCCGCAAGGGTCAGAAGCTCGCCGAAGACAAGCTGCGCGCGCAACTGGTGCTCGCCGGCTACGAGCACGTGTCGCAGGTGGTGCGCCCCGGCGAGTACTGCGTGCGTGGCGGCCTGATCGACCTCTTCCCGATGGGCGCGAGCCTGCCCTTCCGGCTCGACCTGTTCGGCGACGAACTCGATTCGATCCGCACCTTCGACCCCGACACGCAGCGCAGCCTCTATCCGATCGACCACGTTCGGCTGCTTCCCGGCCGCGAGTTCCCGATGGACGAGGCGGCCCGCGCCGCGTTCCGCGGCCGATGGCGCGAGCGCTTCGAAGGCGACCCTTCGAAATCGCCCCTTTACCGGGATATCGGCAATGGCATAGCCGCGCCCGGCATCGAGTACTGGCTGCCGCTGTTCTTCGACGCCACCGCCAGCCTGTTCGACTACCTGCCCGCCGGCGCCTCGGTCCTCACGCATGGCGACGTGCCGGCGGCACTGCAGGGCTACGCCCAGGAGACGCTGCAGCGCTACAAGTTCCTCGCTCACGATGTCGAGCGGCCGCTGCTGCGCCCCGAAGAGCTGTTCCTCGCCACCGACGAGCTCTTCACTCGGGCAACCGGCCTGGGGCGCTTCGCGATGCCGCCGGGCGGCAGCGGCTGGGCCGAGCCCCTGCCCAGCATCACCGTGAACCGGCGTACCGAGAGCCCTCTGGCGGCCCTCGAGGCCTTCCTGGTCGAGTCGCCCCGGCGCAAGCTGATCGTCGCCGAATCGCCTGGCCGCCGCGAGACGCTGGCGCAGCTCTTCGCCGAGCACCGGCTGCTCGGCGACCTCGGCGACAACCTGCCGCTCTGCGACGACTGGACCTCGTTCGTTACCGGCGCACACGAGCTTGCCCTCGGTGTCGGCCCGCTCCACGACGGCTTCTGCCTGGCGGCGGCCGGCATCGACCTGATCACCGAGTCGGAGCTGTTCGCCGGGGTTGCCCGCCGCGCCGGCCGCGGCCGACGCGAGGCCCAGACCGACGTCGATGCGATCATCCGCGACCTCTCCGAGCTCAAGATCGGCGATCCGGTCGTGCATGCCCAGCATGGCATCGGTCGCTACCAGGGGCTGATCAGCCTCGACATGGGCGACGGCCCGACCGAGTTCCTGCACCTCGTCTATGCCGCCGACAGCGCGCTCTACGTGCCGGTGTCGCAGCTGCACGTGATCGGCCGCTACAGCGGCGCAGCGCCCGAGGACGCGCCGCTGCACCAGCTCGGCTCGGGGCAGTGGGAGAAGGCCCGCAACAAGGCCGCCCGACAGGCCCGCGACGCGGCCGCCGAGCTGCTCAACCTGTACGCGCGCCGCGCGGTGCGCGAAGGCCACGCTTTCCGCTTCAAGGCGCACGACTACGAGGCCTTCGCCGAGGATTTCGGCTTCGAGGAAACGCCCGATCAGCTCGCCGCCATCCACGCGGTGGTCCAGGACATGGTCTCGGGCCGCCCCATGGACAGACTGGTGTGCGGCGACGTCGGCTTCGGCAAGACCGAGGTCGCGCTGCGCGCGGCCTTCGTGGCGGTGGCCGACGGCAAGCAGGTCGCGGTGCTCGCACCGACCACCCTGCTTGCCGAGCAGCACCACCAGACCTTCGTCGATCGTTTCGCCAACTGGCCGGTGCGCATCGTCGAGCTCTCGCGCTTCCGCTCGGCCCGGGAAGTTCGCGCGGCGATCGACGGCGTCAACGAGGGCCGGGTCGACATCGTGATCGGCACCCACAAGCTGCTCGCCTCCGAGCTCAAGTTCCCACGGCTCGGGCTGGTGATCATCGACGAGGAGCATCGCTTCGGGGTCAAGCAGAAGGAGGCGCTGAAGGCGCTGCGCGCCGAAGTCGACGTGCTCACCCTGACGGCAACCCCGATCCCGCGCACGCTGGCCATGAGCCTCGAGGGGATCCGCGACTTCTCGGTGATCGCGACGGCGCCCCAGAAACGCCTGGCGATCAAGACCTTCGTGCGCCGCGAGTCCGAGGGCGCGATCCGCGAGGCGCTGCTGCGCGAACTCAAGCGCGGCGGGCAGGCCTACTTCCTGCACAACGAGGTCGACACGATCGAGAACCGGCGCCAGATGCTCGAGCAACTGCTGCCCGAGGCGCGCATCGCGGTCGCTCACGGCCAGATGCCCGAGCGCGAGCTCGAGCGCGTGATGCGCGACTTCCATCAGCAGCGCTTCAACGTCCTGCTGTGCACGACGATCATCGAGACCGGCATCGACGTGCCCACCGCCAACACCATCGTGATGCACCGGGCCGACCGCTTCGGTCTGGCCCAGCTGCATCAGCTGCGCGGCCGGGTCGGCCGCTCGCACCACCAGGCGTATGCCTACCTGCTGATTCCCGACGAGACAGCCATCACCCGCGACGCGACCAAGCGGCTCGATGCGATTCAGGCGATGGAGGAGCTCGGCTCGGGTTTCTACCTCGCGATGCACGACCTCGAGATCCGGGGCGCCGGCCAGGTGCTCGGCGACACCCAGTCGGGCAACATGCAGGAGGTCGGCTTCGCCCTGTACACCGAGATGCTCAACGAGGCGGTGCGCTCGTTGAAGGCCGGCCGCGAACCCGACCTCTCGGCGCCGCTGGCGGCCACCACCGAGATCAAGCTGCACATGCCGGCGCTGCTGCCGTCCGACTACTGCGGCGACGTCCACGAGCGCCTCACGCTGTACAAGCGGCTGGCCAGCTGTTCGCGGCTCGATGCACTCGAGGAGGCCCAGGAAGAGCTCGTCGACCGATTCGGCCGGCTGCCCGAGCCGGCGCGCGCGCTCATCGAGACGCACCGGCTGCGCATCCTCGGCCAGCCGCTGGGCATCGCGCGGATAGACGCCACAGCCGAGGCAATCCAGATCCAGTTCGTGCCATCGCCGCCCATCCCTCCGGAGCGCATCATCCGCTTCATCCAGAGCCGACGCGACGCCCGCCTGGCCGGCCCCGACAGGCTGCGGCTCACCCTGGCCACCGCCGACCTCGCAGCACGGGTGCAGCGCATCCGCGAAGTCCTCAAGGCACTGTCATGAACCTCGTGATCCAGCACCCGGCGCTCGCCGACGCTACCGTGGCGGCGATCGCCGCCGAACTCGATGCCAGGCTCGAGGCTCGCGCGGGCCAGAGCGCTCGCCTGGCGCTGCCCGCCGCCATCGACCGGGTGCGAGCCGATGCGCTGGCCAGCGCGCATGGCGTCGACCTCGCGCCCGCCATGCCCGGGCTGCGTCTCGCCGACCATCGCCTGATCGCCTTCGACATGGACTCGACGCTGATCAACATCGAGTGCGTCGATGAGATCGCCGACTACGCCGGGCGCAAGGCCGAGGTGGCGGCCATCACCGAGGCGGCGATGCGCGGCGAGATCGCCGACTACGTCGAGAGCCTGCGCCGCCGGGTCGCGCTGCTTGCAGGCGTGCCCGAATCGGCGCTCATCGACATCTACGAGCGCAGGCTGCGCGTGACCCCGGGCGCGGGCACGCTGATCAGCACCGCCCGCGCGCTTGGCCTGCGGGTGCTGCTGGTGTCGGGCGGATTCACCTTCTTCACCGACCGGCTCGCAACGCGCCTGGGCATCGACCATGTGCGCGCCAACCGTCTCGTGATTCGCAACGGCGTGCTCACCGGCGAGCTCGATGGCGAGATCGTCGACGCCCGGCTCAAGCGCGAGACCGTCGCCGACCTGTGCGCCACGCTGGGCTGCTCGCCCCGGCAGGCCATCGTGGTGGGCGACGGCGCCAACGACCTGCAGATGATGGCCATCGCGGGGCTGTCGGTGGCCTACCGGGCCAAGCCGGTGGTCAGGGCTCAGACCAGCTGGGCGCTGAACCACTGCGGACTCGACGCCATCCTGAACGGTTTCGAGGACACGTTCGGGGCGCCTGTCTCGGCGCCCGCCTGACGCGCCCCTGCCGGCTCCCGGCGGGCGCAGGCTCCGGCCAGGACGCAGGCAGCACCTACGAAGCGGGCGGCGGCGTCGGGTTGCGTTGCGCGATGATGTCCTCCATGCGCGTGCGGATCAGCGCCTGCAGGGCCGGCTGGGCAGGCACGATGTAATAGCGGTCGTCGACGACGGCATCGTGTACCGCATCGGCCACCAGCGCGGGCTCGTAGCCCCCCTCGAGCGAGCGCCGAAAACCGCTGGCCCAGCGCTGCACGTCGTCGGGCAGGCTCGCGAGTTCGGTGCGACCGAGTTCGGCCGGACGGTTGCGCTCGGCATCGAGGATCGCCGTGCGGATCAGGCCCGGGCACAGCACCGACGCCGACACCTTCGCACCCATCGCCTGCAGGTCCTTGTAGAGACCCTCGGTGAGACAGGCCACGCCGTGCTTCGACACATGGTAGGGGTTGGCGGCAGTCAGCAATCCGGCGACCGAGGCGGTGTTGACCACATGCCCCTCGTCACCAGCCGCCAGCATGCGGGGCACGAAGGCCCGCACACCATGCAGCACGCCCATCAGGTTCACGCGCAGCATCCACTCCCAGTCGGCGAGCGACGACTCCCAGGCACGAGTGCGCAGCGCCGGCGATGCCACGCCGGCGTTGTTGCACACAAGGTGCACCGCCCCGTAGGCGTCCCAGGCCTGGTCGGCAAGCGCATTCACCTGAGCTTCGTCACCGACGTCGGTGCGCACGGCGAGCACCCGGGCGCCGGAGCCCCGCAGTGCATCGGCGGCAGCCGCCAGCGCGGCCTGCTCGACATCGGCCATCACCAGACGCATTCCGGCCGCCGCGAAACGGCGGGCCATCGCCAGCCCGATGCCGCTGGCGGCTCCGGTCACCACCGCCACTCGTCCCTGCAGTTGCCTCATCGTTTTCCCCACGAAGCCGCGAAAGGCGGCATTATCGGCGCCGCGGCGAACGCGACTGCCGCGCGCATCCACGCCACGGAACCGTCCATGACCCTCGCCATCGTCTGCATCCTGATCGCCGGCATCATGCCGATCGTTTCGGCCAGTATCGCCAAGTGGGGCCGGCGCGACTACGACAACCGCCAGCCGCGCGAATGGCTTGCCCGCCAGAGCGGCTTCCGGGCGCGGGCCAACGCTGCCCAGGCCAATGCCTTTGAGGCATTCCCGTTCTTCGCAGCGGGTGTGCTGGTCGCGCAATGGGCGCAGGCGGATCAGGGGCGCATCGATGCTCTGGCTGCGGCCTTCATCGTGCTGCGCATCGCCTACCTGGCGCTCTACCTGGCCGACCGCTCGACGCTGCGCAGCATCGTGTGGATCGCCGCCTGGGGCGTGTGCATCGCCTTGTACCTGAGCCCGCTGGGCTGAGTCGCATCCCGTCGCGGGCAGCCGCCACGACAAGGCTCGGGGGCGCGCCCGCGCAGCGGGTCAGGCGACCACCGAAGCGCGCATGTCGTGCTCGGTCGCGCTGGTGATGCGCACCCGCGCGAACTCTCCCACCCGCAGCCCGGGCGCCGGCTTCACGAAGACGCTGCCGTCGATTTCGGGCGCGCTCGCCGCCGACCGCGCAATGGCCCCGAGCATCGTGCCGTCGTCGTCATGCTCGATGGCGTCGATCAGGACATCGAGCCGGCGCCCGACGAAGCGGCGCAGCCGCTCGCGGCTGATGTCGGCCTGCACGGCCATCAGGCGTTGGCGCCGCTCCTCGCGGACCTCTTCGGGAAGCATGCCCGCCAGCGCGTTGGCGGCCGCCCCCTCGACCGACGAATACGCGAAGCATCCGACGCGGTCGAGTCTGGCCTCGCGCAGGAAATCGAGCAGGTACTCGAACTCGGCCTCGGTCTCGCCGGGAAAGCCCGCGATGAAGGTGCTGCGCACCGTGAGATCGGGGCAGGCCCGCCGCCACGCGGCAATGCGCTCGATGTTGCGCTCGCCGCTGGCCGGCCGACGCATCGCCTTCAGGATGCGCGGATGAGCGTGCTGAAACGGCACGTCGAGATAAGGCAGCACCCGCCCCTGCGCCATCAGCTCGATGACCTCGTCGACGGCAGGATAGGGATAGACGTAGTGCAGACGCACCCACACGCCGAGGCTGCCGAGCTCGCGCGCCAGTTCGAGCATGCGCGTGCGCACCGGCCTGCCGCCGACGAAGTCGGTGCGGTATCGCAGGTCGACGCCGTAGGCGCCGGTGTCCTGGGATATGACCAGCAGTTCGCGCACGCCCGCCTTGACCAGCGCCTCGGCCTCGCGCATCACCTCGCCGACCGGTCGGCTGACGAGATCGCCACGCATCGAGGGGATGATGCAGAAGCTGCACCGGTGGTTGCAGCCCTCCGAGATCTTCAGATACGCATAGTGCCTGGGCGTGAGCTTGAGCCCGGCCTCGGGCACGAGATCGGCATAGGGGTCGTGCGGCCGCGGCAGGTGCTGGTGCACCTGGGTCATGACCTCGTCGAGCGCATGCGGGCCGGTGACGGCCAGCACTTTCGGATGCATCGCCGCGACGAGATTGTCGCCATGCTCGTCGGTGCGAGCGCCGAGGCAGCCG
>JBILUW010000175.1:0-8104 GCA_044370795.1 Burkholderiaceae bacterium | reverse complement strand
CACGCCTTCACCGGGCTGCTCTACGGGCTGGTCGGCGCGATCGCGCTCATCTACTTCCTGATCGTCGTCAACTTCCAGTCGTGGGCCGACCCCTTCGTGATCGTCATGGCGCTGCCGGCCGCGCTTGCGGGCATTGTCTGGATGCTGTTCGCCACCGGCACCACGCTGTCGGTGCCGGCGCTCACCGGGGCGATCATGTGCATGGGGGTGGCCACCGCCAACAGCGTGCTCGTGATCAGCTTTGCCCGCGAGCGCCTCGCCGAGCTCGGCGACGCCGCCGCCGCCGCCCTCGACGCGGGCTTCGTCCGGTTCCGACCGGTGCTCATGACCGCGCTGGCCATGATCATCGGCATGCTGCCGATGGCCCTGGGCCTGGGCGAGGGCGGCGAGCAGAATGCGCCGCTCGGTCGGGCCGTGGTCGGCGGGCTGCTCCTCGCCACGGTGGCCACGCTGCTGTTCGTGCCCGTGGTCTTCAGCCTCGTCCACCGTCGTGACGGCCGCTCCGCGGCCGCTTCTCCCACTCTCGGAGTAGGCCGTGCCGCCTGATGCTGCCCCCGCGTCCGCACCGGCCTCGCGCCGCGCGATCCTCGTTGTGCTCTTGCTGCTAGCGGCCGGCGCCGCGGCTGTCCTGATCCGCGGGCTCGACGAGCGCGCCGACAACGCGCAGCGCCTGCAGGCGCGCGTCGAGGCGGCGCGGGTGCCGGTGGTCTCGGTGGTCGCCGCCCGGCAGGCCGCACCGGTAGCCGCCACCCTCGATCTGCCGGGCCGCCTTGAGGCGCACAGCCGCGCGCTGATCCACGCCCGGGTGCCTGGCTACCTGAAGCGCTGGCATGCCGACATCGGAACCCCGGTGCGCGCCGGGCAGCTGCTCGCCGAGATCGAGACGCCCGAGCTCGACCAGCAACTGGCGCAGGCGCGCGCCGAGATGGCCAGCGCCCAGGCCAACGCAGCGCTCTCCGCCGCGACCGCGCGCCGCTGGGAATCGCTGCAGGCTCAGAACTTCATCTCGTCACAGGCGCTCGAGGAAAAGCGCGGCGACCTCGCCGTGCGCCAGGCGCAGGTGGCCGCGCTGCAGGCCAACGTCGACCGGCTCGAGGCCTTGCGCGGCTTCGGCCGCGTGGTCGCTCCCTTCGACGGCGTGGTGACCGCACGCTCGACCGACATCGGGGCGCTGGTCAATCCTGGCGGTGCGCCCGGTACCGAACTCTTCGTCGTGTCCGACCTGCGCAGGCTGCGGCTGTACGCGCAGGTTCCGCAGAACCAGGTCGCCTTCGTGCGCCGCGGCGACAAGGTCCGGGTCGAGGTGCCCGAGCGCCCGGGCCAGTCGTATGCGGCCATCGTGCAGGCGCTCGCGCAGGCGATCGGTACGGCCTCGGGCGCCATGCAGGTGCAGCTTGCGCTCGACAACCCGGCGGGCGAACTGCTGCCCGGCGGCTTCGCCACGGTGCGCTTCCCGCTGCCGGAGCGGCGCGAGGCCGTATCGGTGCCGGCGAGCGCCCTGGTGTTCGGCAAGGACGGGCCGCGCGTGATCGTCGTCGATGCCGACAGCAAGGCCCGCGTGCGCCCGGTGCGCATCGCCCGCGATCTGGGTGCCAGCGTCGAGCTCGCCAGCGGTCTGCAGGCCGACGAGCGGGTGATCGAAAGCCCGCCCGAGGGCATCCGTGACGGCGACGCGGTCGAGGTCAAGACCCGCTGAGCCTGGTGCCCGCTGCGGCGGGCCGCACGTCAGAACGGCTCGATGATGCGCTTGCGATCCTTGCGAGGGGCGGGAGCCGGCAGGTTGCGCAGGGTCTCGAGCAGAATGCGGCGGGTGTCGGCGGGATCGATCACGTCGTCGTACACCAGGCGCGCGGCGGCCATCAGCGCCGTGTGCTCGTCCTTGAGGGCGTCCGTGAGCTCGCGATGCCGCGCGGCGCGCGCGGCCGGGTCGTCGATGGCGGCCAGCTCGTCGCGGTGCAGGATGCTGACCGCGCCCTCCATCCCCATGCCACCGAACTCGGCGGTGGGCCAGGCGATCAGGATCGCCGGCTCGAGTGGCGCCGAACCCATGATGTAGTAGCCCAGGCCATAGGCCTTGCGCAGCACCACCGTCATGATCGGCGTGGTGGCGTTGGCGATGGCCGACAGCATGCGCGCGCTGTGCCGTACCAGGCCGCTGCGCTCGGCCTCGGGCCCCACCATCAGACCCGGTGTGTCGCACAGCAGCAGCAACGGAATGTCGAAGGCATCGCACAGCTGTACGAAGCGCGCCGCCTTCAGCGCCGCGGGCGTGTCGATCGCGCCGGCCGCGTGCATGGGCTGGTTCGCGATCACGCCGATGGCCCGCCCGCCCAGGCGGACAAGGCAGGTGACGGCGGCCTTGCCCCAGGCCGGGCGCAGCTCCAGCACACTGCCCACGTCGACGATGCCGGCGATCACCTTGCGCACGTCGTAGGCGCGGCGCGGGTTGGCCGGCACCACGGCGCGCAACGCAAGCGGATCGGCGGGTGCCTCACCGGGCAGCTGCGCGCTGCCGAAATAGCCAAGATAGCGACGGGCAAGGTCGATCGCGTGCGCATCGTCGTCGGCAAGCAGATCGACGACGCCGCTGCGCACATGCGCGTCGGCCGGGCCGATCTCCTCGGGGGTGAGACGCACCCCGAGCGCGGCCTCGACCAGCGGCGGGCCGCCCAGACCCATGGCCGAATCGCGCACGGCGATCAACAGGTCGGACAGCCCCGCGAGGTTGGCCTGCCCCGCGAAGGCTCGGCTGGGCACGATCCCGATGGTGGGCACCCGGCCCGACAACCGCGCAAAGAGCACGAAGGTGGGCATGGTGCCCCGCGACAGCTCGCGCAGGTCGTGGGTGCGCGCGCCGCCCCCATCGAGCCAGAGCACCACCGGCAGCCCGTGCCGCAGGGCATGCTCGAACATCCGGCAGATCTTGCGGTGGTTGGTGGCGCTCTGGGTGCCGCCGTACACGGTGTAGTCGTAGAGCACCAGCACCACCGGCCGGCCGTCGATGCGTGCAATGCCGGTCACCAGACCGTCGGCCGCTCCGGTCATGCCGGCGACCACCGGCTGCGCGAGGCCGCCGTACTCGACGAAGGAGCCCGGGTCGGCCAGGCGCGCGACCGCCTCGCGCACCGTCAGCCGGCCGCGGTCGTGCTGCCGCCCGACCGCCTGCGGCCTGTGCGCATCCTCGAGCGCAGCCCGCGCGCGCAGCACGCGTTCGAGTTCGGGGCGCGGCGGCCCCGGTTCGTCGTGGGATGGAGTCATCGCGTTCATCCGAGCCGTGTCGGGCGCTGCCGCCGATGCCGCACGCCCCGCCGCAGTGTATCGACCGCTGTGCCGGGGCGGGACGTCGGGCCCGGCAGGCGGGTACGATGCGGTCTGGCCCTGACCCCGAGCATGTCGGAAACCGATACCCGCCGCCGTTTTCTCGCGCTGTTCAGCGCCGTGATGCTGCCGATGTTCCTCGCGGCGGTCGACCAGACGGTGCTCGCCCTGGCCGTGCCGGCCATTGCCGCGGAGTTCGACGATCGCGACGCCACCTCCTGGCTCGCGGTGGGGTATCTGCTGGCCTCGGTTTCCATGGTGCCGCTGTACGGCCGGCTGGCCGACCGCCACGGGCGCCGGCGCCTGCTCGGCGTGGCGCTGGGCGTGTTCGCGGCCGGATCGCTCGCCACGCTGCTCGCGCCCACCATGCCTGCGCTCATCGCCGCCCGCGCGCTGCAGGGCGCCGGCGGTGCCGGCCTCATGAGTCTGTCGCACGCGCTCATCGGCGAGGTGCTCGCCCCCCGCGAGCGGGCGCGCTATCAGGCCTATTTCGCGGTCCTGTTCGCCAGCGCCAGCCTGGTAGGCCCGGTGCTGGGCGGGGTGGTGGTGCAGCTTGGCGACTGGCGGTGGCTGTTCGCCGCCAACCTGCCGCTGTGTGCGTTTGCCGGCTGGCGGCTCGCCCGCCTGCGGCACGTGCCGCCGCCCCTGGATCGCAGCGGCCGCGTCGATGTGCGCGGCGGGCTGCTGTTCATCGCGGCGGCCGGCGGATCGCTGTGGATGATCTCGCGCCCCGGCGGCACCACGCTGCTCGATGCGACCGGCGTGGTCGTCGGCGTGGCGCTGATCGCGCTCCTCTGGACGCTGCTCTGGCGTTCGGGCCGGCAGCGCGCGCAGCCCTATCTGCCGTTCGAACTGCTGAGCCTGCCGGTGATGCGTCGCGCGGCGTTCGCCACGTTGGCCTACGCCGCGGCCTCGTATGCGCTGGTCTTCTACCTGCCGGCGTATGCGATCTGGGTGCTGGGCAGTTCGGCCACCGAGGCGGGTGTGCTGCTGGTGCCACTCACCGGCGGCACCATCGTCGGCGCGGCGCTTGCGGGCAGGGTGGTGCTGGTCACCGGGCGCACCCGCGAGCCGCCGCTTGCCGGTCTGGTCGTCAGCGCCGTGTGCCTGGCGGCGCTCGGTCTGCTGCCGCCCTCACGCAGTCTGGTGCTGGTGCTGGGCTTCGTGGCCGGCACCGGTCTGGGCATGGTGATGTCGGTCACCCAGATCATCAGCCAGGTCACCGCCGGGCCCACCCGGCTGGGTGCTGCGGCGGCGGTCATCTCGCTGTCGCGCAACCTGGGCGCGGCCACCGGCGCGGCGGCCTTCGGCGCCATTGCCTTCGGGCTGTCGAGCGGCGGCGGTGCGAGCACGCCGGGCGGGGCCGCCGAGGCCGAGGGCTTCGCGCGGGCCTTTCTTGCCGCCGCCGGCATCTGCGTAGCCGGCGCCTGGGCGGCCTCCGGTCTGCCGGCAGAGCGTCTTGCACCCGAGCGCGCGAGCGCGGCGCCGCCATCGCCCGGCACCGAGCCGCCATCGCCCGGCATCGAGCGCATGGGCGCCACGCCAGCTCGCGCCGCCGACGAGCGTCCGCCCACCGACGCCGGCTCGCGATGATCGAACCGTCGGTCTTCATGCGTGCGGCTCTCGAGCAGGCGCGCCATGCGTACGCGCAGGGCGAGGTGCCGGTCGGGGCGGTCGTCGTGCTCGAAGGGCGGGTGATCGCCACCGGCTACAACCAGCCGATCGGCGATCAGGACCCCACCGCGCACGCCGAGATCAGGGCCCTGCGCCAGGCCGCGCAAATCCTGGGCAACTACCGCCTGACGGGCTGCGACCTTTACGTCACGCTCGAGCCCTGCGCGATGTGCGCCGGCGCCATCCAGCACGCCCGCATCCGGCGCCTGTTCTGGGGCGCGGCCGACCCCAAGACCGGCGCCTGCGGGAGCGTCGTCGATCTGATGGCCGAAGCGCGCCTGAACCACCACTGCGAGGTGGCCGGTGGCTTGCTCGCCGACGAGTCGGCGAGCCTGCTGCGCGGCTTCTTCGCCGAGCGCCGTCGCCGCCGGGCGGCCGCAGATGCGCCTTTCGCCCCCGAGCTCGGCCGCCACAACCTGCGTACCGCGCGGCTCATCCTCGAGCCCGTGGTGGCAGCGCACGCCGACGCGATGTGGGACGTCCTCAACGAGCCGGCGACCGCGCAGCCGGGGGGCGGCCTTCCTCCGCCCTCACGCGAATGGCTGGCCGGCCACTACGCGCAGCTCGAGCGGCGGGTATCGGCAGGTGGCGCCACGGCGCAGCTGCTGTGGGCGATGCGCGAGATCGACAGCGGCGATTACCTGGGCTGGGCGCAGGCCGAAGCGCATGCCGACGGCAGCGCCGAGGTGGCATGCGAGGTGGCGACAGCAGGCCGCGGCCGGGGGCTGGCAGCCGAGGCGATGCGCGCTGTGCTCGATGAACTGACCGCGCGGGCGGGCACGCGCGAGGTCTGGGTGCGGCTGCCCGAGGGGCGGGCGGCAGCGCTGCACGCGGCAACCCGGCTGGGGTTTGCACCAGCCGAGGCGGCCGAGGCCGGCCTTGATGCGCCGGGGCGCGGCGAGCGCCTGCTGCGTTTGCGGCTGACCGGGAGCGGGCCCGCCTGAGCCCGTGCCCGCCGGCGCGCTTACTGGACCTTGGCCTTGGCTCGCAGGTCTTTCTGCAGTTCCTGGATACGACGACGCTCGAGATCCTGGGCGATCTGGGGCTTGACCTGCTCCAGCGGCGGCGGCTTGACGTCGCGGACGTCGTCGAGCCGGATGACGTGCCAGCCGAACTGCGTCTGGACCGGCGCCTCGGTGACCTTGCCCTTTTCGAGCTTGACCATCGCGTCGGCGAAGGGCTTGACGAAGGTGGCCGCCGGGTTCCAGTCGAGATCGCCGCCATTGGCAGCCGACCCCGGATCCTTGGACTGCTTGGCCAGTTCCTCGAACTTCGCCCCGGCCTGCAGGTCGGCGATGATCTTGCGGGCCGCGTCTTCCTTCTCGACCAGGATGTGGCGCGCGCGGTACTCCTTGTCGCCCTGACCCTTGATCGCCTTGTCGTACTCGGCCTTGATCTCGGCGTCGGTGATGGGCTTGGTGCGCAGGTGGTCGCGGATCACGGCGCGGATCAGGATCTCCTGGCGCGACGAATCGAGCTGGCGCTGGACGTCGGCGTTGCGGGTGAGCCCGCGGCGCTCGGCCTCCTGGGTGAAGATCTCGCGGGCGATCAGTTCCTCGCGCACGGCCGCGCGCAGATCGGGGGTGTCGGGGCGGCCCTGCGCGGTGAGGGCGGTGACGAACTCGTCGACGCGCTGCTTCGGGATGGGCTTGTTGTTGACGACGGCCGCATTCTGGGCGGGGGCCACGCCCGCGCCGAACAGCAGCGCGGCGCCGACCGCGACGCGGGCGCAGGAGCGATGGAGGGTCATGGGGTGCAGTCCTTGGGTTGGCGAGCCGCCTCATCGGGCGTGCGCGCTTCGATGGCGAGCGCGTGGATCCGATCGGGCATCCAGTCGCGCACCGAATCATACACAAGGCGATGACGGGCTACGGTGGGCAGGCCGGCGAAGGCCGCGCTCACGACCCGCACGCGGAAATGCCCCGCCCCGCCGCTCGCGCCAGCGTGGCCCGCATGCAGATGGCTCTCGTCGAGCAGCTCGATGGTGGCACCGGGCAGGGCGGCCAGCAGCCGCGCGCGGATGGCGTCGGGCTCAGGCCGCATCGCCGTCTTCCTGGACGTGACGGCCCAGCCAGATCGCCTGGCCGACGACGAAGAGCAGGGTGAGACCCATGGCGCCGAACAGCTTGAAGTTCACCCAGACGTCGGTGGAAAAACCGTAGGCGACCACGATATTGAGCGCCGCCTGCACCACGAAGAACACCGTCCAGGCGCGATCGAGCCGCCCCCAGACCGGCTCGGGCAGCCGCACCTGGCGGCCGAGCATGACCTTGATCAGGTTGGTGCCGCGCAGCAGGCGCGCGCCCACCAGCGTGAGGGCGAACAGCGCGTAGAGCACCGTGGGCTTCCACTTGATGAAGGTCTCGTCGCGCAGGAACAGCGTGAGCCCGCCGAACACGACGATGATGCCCAGGCTCATCCATTGCATGGGTTCGATCGGGCGCCGGCGCAGTCGCAGCCAGACGATCTGCACAACGCTGGCGGCGATGGCCACGCCGGTGGCCGCGTAGATTCCCGCCACCTTGTAGGCGACGAAGAACAGGATGATGGGGAGCAGGTCGAAGAGCAGTTTCATGGCGGCAGTGTAGCCCGTGCTTGGAGTCGGGCGGGGGCTGGGCTATAGTTTTGGGCTTTGCCCATTCAACCGCTCCAGGAGAGTCCTGTCATGGCCGATCGCACCCGCACCCGTCGCAACACCCTGGAGCGGCGCTGCCTGCCCAAGTCGCTCAAGCGTCTTTTCAAGGGCTCGAGCCGTCCCATCTTCCGGATGCTCGAGAAGATCAAGAAGGCCTGATTCGTCGGGCTGCGGGCTGCCGGGCCTCTGGGGTGCCAGGGTGCCGGGCGGCCGGGCTCGTCAAGCCCGGGCAGCGCGATGGCGGCGGGCGGCAGCCCAGGTTGGGCCTCAGACCGGGCCTTCGGGTCCCTCGTCGGTGTGCCCCTCGGGCACGAAGCGCAGCGAAGCCGAATTCATGCAGTAGCGCAGGCCCGTGGGCGGCGGCCCGTCCTTGAAGACGTGGCCCAGGTGCGCGTCGCAGGCGCTGCACAGCACCTCGGTGCGAATCATTCCCCAGCTGAAGTCGCGCTTGAGCGTCACCGCGTCGGCATCGAGCGG
>JBILUW010000021.1:0-26028 GCA_044370795.1 Burkholderiaceae bacterium | reverse complement strand
AGGAGGCCGGCAGGCAGGCGCGCCGGCAGGCCGCCGTGATCCGCGCAGGCCTCGCCCACGGCGATCTCGACGAAGTGCTCGGCCAGGGGCTGCGGGTCTTTCTCGACCAGTTCCTGCGCGACAACAACACCCTGGGCTCGGCGCTGCACGCGGCCTACATGGAGATGCGCTAGATGCTGCTGTCCGTGCACCACTGCACGCGCTATCACTACGAGGTGGAAGTCTCGCGCAGCACACAGTACATCCGCCTGACGCCGTGCGCGGTGCCGCAGCAGCGCGTGGTCCGCTGGCGCGTCGAGCTGCCGGCGCCGTGCGTGACGATGCGCGATGCCTTCGACAACTACACCCATGTCCTCACCCTCGATCGGCCGCACGCGGACATCCAGCTGGTCGCCAGCGGCAGCATCGAGGTGCCCGATGTCGACGACGGCGAGCCGGCCGGTCGCCTCAACCCCAAGGTCTTCGTGCGCTCCACGCGCCTCACCGCGCCCGACGACGCGCTGCGCGCCTTCGTCGAGCCGATGCGCGCCACGGTGCGCGCCCGTCCCCTGATCGGCATCACCGATCTGGCGAGTGCCGTCCTCGATCGTCTGCCCTACCGCAAGGGGCTCACCACGGTCGAGACCACCGCGGCGCAGGCCTACGCGATTGGTGCCGGCGTCTGTCAGGACCAGGTCCACGTCTTTCTCGCGGCCTGCCGGCTGCTCGGTGTGGCCGCGCGCTACGTCAGCGGCTACGCCTACTCGGCCGATCGCACCGAGGTGGCCAGCCGGGCCTGGGCCGAGGCTTGGCTCGCCAACCGGTGGGTGGGTTTCGATGTTGGCCAGACCAGCGCCGGCGGCGGGCGCATCAAGCTCGCCGTGGGGCTCGACTACCTCGACGCCTGTCCGGTGCGCGGGGTGCGGCTGGGTGGCGAGGGCGAGGATCTCGTCAGCGTCGCTCAGGTCGATCCGGCCTGATCGTCCGCGCCGGCCTTCCGGCCGTGCGCCCTGACAGGGGCGGTTCGTCGTCAGCGACCGGATCCGCGCCCGGACCGGCGCATGGGTGATGGTTGTAGCCGGGGCGGTGGTGGTCGCTCGAGCGCGCGTTCAGGCGCGCGCGATCAGCGTGCGGGTTGCCGCGAATATCCGCGTGATCGGATCGTCCTCGTCGTCGGTCCCGGTTTCGGGCTGCAGCCAGCGCTCGACGAACTCGGGCACTGGCACCGCCTCGCTGAAGTGATGGCCCTGGCCGGCGCTCACGCCCAGCGAGCGCAGATGCGCGGCCTGCGAGCGCGTGTCCACGCCTTCGGCGATCAGGTGCACGCCGGTCGACCGGCTGAGCTCGACGATCGCATCGAGCACGGGTCGCGTCACCGAATCGGTGCCGATGGTCGCAACGATCGGCCGGTCGATCTTGATCAGGTCTACGGGCAGGCGCTCGAGCCAGCGCGCGCCGCCGTGGGCGCTGCCGAAGTCGTCGAGCGCGATCAGGAAGCCGGCGGCCTGCATCTGAACCATGCGCGCCGTCAGTGCCGGGTCGTGGGCATCGCGTTCGGCCACTTCGATCACCGAGTACCAACGGCGGCCACCAGGTCGGGCCAGGGCGATGAACGCGGCGCAGTCGCGCTCGCTGGCAAGTTGCCGAGCCGAGAAGTTCACGCTCAGCATGAAGCCTTCAGGCAACTGCAGGCAGGCGTCGAGCCGCTCGGCCACCTGACGGAAGCAGGCTTCGGTGATCCTGCCGCTCAGCCCGGTATCGCGTGCCTGCCCGAGAAAGGATCCGGGCGGCAGCAGCCCCAGTTGCGGATGACGCCAGCGGATCAGCATCTCGGCGCCCGTGCAGCGGCCGGTGGCCAGCTCCACGATGGGCTGCAGGTGACCCTCGAACTCGCCATCGTTGAGCGCGCGGGCGATTCGGCCGGCCGGGGTGTCGGCGCTGATCTCGCGGCGCAGACCTGCCGACAGCCCGAGCAGTCCGGCGATCATGCTGCCCGCCAGAGCCACCGGCACCATCGGTCCGTAGCGCCGCCACATGCCGTCCGCGTCGAAGCCTGCGCCCACGCCGAAGCGATGGTTGGTCGACTGAGCCTGTGCGTCGAGCAGCAGCCCCTGCGGCAGCGCCTGCTCGGCCCGCCGGCCGGCGCCAGCTGTCGGGCTGGCGCTGGCCACGCCGGAGTCGGCGAGCAACCACAGGCGCATCTCGGCAGGCGCGGCGCCGCCCGGCGACCCGGCCAGCAGCTTCTCGGGTGTGACCGGGACGATCAGGCGAGCGCCATGCCGCAGCGGCAGCATCACCCGCAGCGAGGGCTCGCCGCCCGCCGCATGGCGCACCTCGATCGGTGTGCCCGCCGGGGCTGCCTCGGCCGCCGCGATGGCTTCGGCGTGGTCGCGCGCGATCGCCGCCAACGCGCTTTCGACCGCCTCGACGCGGAGCAGGGCCTCGCGCCTGAGCTGGCCTTGCGCAAGCGCCACCGTGAGCAGCAGGCAGGCCAGCAGGAACCCCAGCCCCGGGGCAAGGATCCAGGGCAGATAGCGCAGGCTCGGCCGTGCGCCGCGGAGGGGAAAGAGGGCTTCGGTCGCCATGTCGGTGGGGTCGGAAGATTCGACATCTAACCGGGTTTCGGCGTGCCGCGCCGCCGGTGTCCGACGGGTGGCGAAGTGGGCGATCCGACCGGCGGCCGGCGGCGCTCAGGAGGCGGCGCTCAGGAGGCGGCAAGCAGGGCGCGCGCGTGCTGGCGGCTCGAGGCCGTGATCTGGCTGCCCGCCAGCATGCGGGCTAGCTCTTCGACCCGGGATGCGCGGTCGAGCTGGGCGATGCGGCTGACGGTCGTGCCCTCGATCGTCTGCTTGCCGACCGACAGGTGCTGATGCGCTCGGGCCGCCACCTGCGGCAGGTGCGTGACGCACAGCACCTGGCGGGCCGCGCCCAGCGCGTGCATCAGCCTGCCGATGGCATCGCCCACCGCACCACCGACCCCCGCGTCGGCCTCGTCGAAGATCAGGACCGGAACCGGGTTGGCCTGTGCGGCCGTCACGGCAATGGCCAGCCCCAGACGCGAGAGTTCGCCGCCCGAGGCGATGCGGGCCAGCGGCCTGGGCGGCACGCCGGCGTGCGGCGCGATCAGGAAGTCGATGCGCTCGCCGCCGCTGGCCGAGGGCTCGCCGGCCTGGAACTCGACCGCGAAGCGGGCGCCCGCCATGCCCAGGCCTGGCAGCTGGGCTTCGATGCCCGCCTGCAGGGCGAGCGCGGCTTCGCGGCGGGCTGCGGCCAGGCGGGCCGCGCGGGCGTCGTAGGTCATGCGGGCCTGGCGCTGCGCCGCGGCCAGCGCCTGCGGATCGTCGGCGGCATCGAGTTCGGCGAGCCGCAGGCGCAGGGCGGCGAGGGCGTCGGCCAGACCTTCGGGCGCCAGGCGCAGCTTGCGGGCGAGCGCGAAGGCCTGGCCGATGCGGCTCTCGATCTGCTCGAGCCGCTCGGGGTCGAGATCGACCCGCTCGGCGTAGGCTGACAGAGCCGAGGCGGCTTCGGCAGCCTGGATGCAGGCGCCGTCGAGAAGCTGGACGGCATCGTCGAGCCGGGTGTCGATGGCGGCGAGCCCGCGCAGCCGGTGCAGCAGCGCGCGCAGGCGGGCAAGCGTGGCGTCGTCGCTTTCGAGCAGCGCATGCGCCGCGGCGCGCGCGCCTTCGAGCAGCGAGGCCGCGTGGGCCAGGCGCTTGTGCTCGTCGTTGAGCGCTTCCCATTCGCCGGCCGCGAGGCCCAGTTGCTCGAGTTCGCCGGTCTGCCAGACCAGACGCTCGCGTTCGTGCTCGCGCTCGCGCGCGGCGCTGGCGGCGGTCTCGGCCCGCTGTCTGGCCTGCTGCCAGGCCGCGTGCGACTCGGCCACCTCGGTCAGCAGCGCCGGCTGCTGCATGAAGGCGTCGAGCAGCGTGCGCTGGCCTTCGGGGCGCAGCATCGACTGGGCGGCGTGCTGGCCGTGGACATCGACGAGGAACTCGCCGGCCTCGCGCAACTGGCTCACGGTGGCCGGATGGCCGTTGATGAAGGCGCGCGAGCGGCCGTCGGACTCGACGATACGGCGCAGCATGACACTGCCGGGATCGCCGGCGAGCTCGCGGGCGGCAAGCCAGGCCTCGAGCGCGGCGGGTGCGGCGAACTCGGCCACGATGTCGGCGCGCGCTGCGCCGTGGCGGACCACGCCGGCGTCACCGCGGCTGCCCAGCGCAAGCTGCAGGGCGTCGATCAGGATGGACTTGCCGGCGCCGGTCTCGCCGGTGAGCGCGGTGAAGCCGGGGCCGAGTTCGAGGTCGAGCCGGTCGACGATGACGAAATCGCGCAGACGGAGGGCTAGCAGCATCGCGCAGCCGGGCGGTGTTGGATGGGCGGCGGGTCAGGCGGGCGGACGGATCAGGGTGGGCATCTCGTGCCAGTTCAGCTTGCTGCGCAGCGTGGCGAAGTGGCTGTAGCCGGCCGGGTGCAGCAGGCGGGCCTTGAAGGGCGCCCGCTCGATGACGATGTCGTCGCCGACGTGCAGGTCGCTGAACACCTGCATGTCGGCCGCCACCCGGGGCTCGCGGCCGTCGACCACGCGGATCTCGATGCGCACGTCGTCGGGCAGGGTGATCGGGCGGTTGGAGAGCGCCTGCGGCGCGACCGGCACCAGCACCACGCCCGCCAGACGAGGGTGCAGGATGGGACCGTTGGCCGACAGTGCGTAGGCGGTGGAGCCGGTGGGCGTCGCGGTGATGAGGCCGTCGGCGCGCTGGTTGTACATGTAGACGCCATCGACGTGAACCTGCAGCTCGATCATGCCGGCGCGCGACGAGCGGCTGACCACGACGTCGTTCATGGCCAGCGCCCGCCAGACCTCGTTGCCGTCGCGCAGCGCGCGCGCCACGAGCATGGTGCGGTCTTCGGCGATGTAGCTGCCGTCGAGGATCGCGCCCAGCGCCGCCGGCCACTGCGACAGCGCGATGTCGGTGACGAAGCCCAGCCGGCCGTGGTTGATGCCTACCAGGGGCACGCGCGATGCGGCGAGCTGCCGTGCCAGGCCAAGCATGGTGCCGTCGCCGCCGAGGGCGATGGCGAGGTCGGCCTGGCGGCCGATGGTTTCGGTGTCGGCCGATTCGAGCTCGGGCCGCCCGATGGCCGCGGAGGTGTCGGCCTCGACCAGCACGCGCACCCCGCGCTGCTGGAGGAATCGGGCGATGTCGATCAGCGAGGCGGCGACGCCTTCGGTCTGGTAGCGACCGACCAGCGCGACGGTTCGGAATCCACGGCTCATCCGGACCATTAAACCATGAATCGCCGCGGCCACGGACCGGCGCGGCGGCCGATGCGCCAGCCCGATACGCGGGGCCGATCGGGTTGCCCTCGCGGCGCCGGGGGCGCGCGGTTGCGCACGGCCCGCCGTTCACTAGAATGACCGGGTCATGCCTGCGAATCCTCTCGACAACCGCGCCAAGACGCTGCTCAAGACCCTGGTCGAGCGCTACATCGCCGATGGCCAGCCGGTCGGTTCGCGCACGCTCTCGCGTCACTCCGGGCTCGACCTGTCCCCGGCCACCATCCGCAACGTGATGGCCGACCTCGAAGAGCTCGGGCTCATCGCCAGCCCCCACACCTCGGCCGGGCGCGTGCCCACACCGCGCGGCTATCGGCTGTTCGTCGATTCGCTGCTCACCGTGCAGCCGCTCGAGGCCGGCCAGACCGAGCGCATCCACGACGGTCTGCAGGCCGAGGAGCCGCAGCGTGTGCTCGCCGCGGCCGCCGGCCTGCTCTCGAGCCTGTCGCACTTCGCCGGCATCGTCACCACGCCGCGCCGCTCGTCGCTGTTCCGCCAGGTCGAATTCATGCGCCTGTCCGACCGCCGGGTGCTGCTCATCATGGTCACCCCCGACGGCGACGTCCAGAACCGCATCCTTGCCGTCGAGCGCGACTACAACGCGACCGAGCTCACCGAGGCCGCCAACTACCTCAACCATCACTTCGCCGGACTCGATCTCGAGTCCATCCGCTCGCGCCTGCTCACCGAGCTCACCTCGCTGCGCGACGACATCACCCGCCTCATGACCCGCGCCGTCGAGGCCGGCGGGCGGGCGCTCACCGAGGAGGTCGAGCCCATCGTCATCGCCGGCGAGCGCAACCTGCTCGGCGTCGCCGAACTCTCCGACAACATGGAGCGCATGCGCCGGCTCTTCGACCTGTTCGAGAAGAAGACCAGCCTGCTGCGCCTGATGGATGCCTCCAGCAGCGCCGACGGCGTGCAGATCTTCATCGGCGGTGAGTCGTCGCTGGTGCCCATGGACCAGGTGAGCGTGGTGGTCGCCCCCTACGAGGTCGAGGGGCGCATCGTCGGCACCCTGGGGGTCATCGGCCCCACCCGCATGGCCTACGAGCGCGTGATCCCCATCGTCGACATCACCGCACGGCTGGTGTCCAGCGCGCTCAGCCACGGCGGCTGATCGGCCCGTGGCCGCCCGCGGTTTCCCACCGCGCGCGGCCGTCCGCGGCCTTGCATGGCACGCCCCCGCTCAGGGCTCCCAGGGGCCGGCCAGCAGGCGCTTGAGGTCGGCCAGCCGCTCGGCGCCCAGGCGCTCGGCGATGCCGGCCTCGATCCGGTCGATCATCTGCGCGCCGGCCCGGTTGACCAGCCGGCCCTTGTCGGTGTAGCGCACCAGCTTCGAGTTGCCGCGCTGCGGATCGTCGACCACCTCGAGGATGCCGCGGCGCACGAGTTCGGCCACCGTCTTGTGAACCGCCTGGCGCGAGATGGCGAGCCGGCGCGCGAGCTCGGCCATGTTCATGGGCTTGCCGCCCATGTGCGCGAGCAGCCGGCTCTGCGCCGGCGTGATGTAGGCGTGCTCGCTGCGGCGCACGCCCTTCATGATCTCGCGGGCGAACCAGTCGGAGCGCTCGAGCAGCAGCTGTTTGAGATTGGGTCCGGTCATCGCTTTCTCGTCAACGAGGGTTGACAAGAAGATTCTGCTGGCCTATCGTCCGTCTTGTCAATGCTGGTTGACGAGTTCGGGTTCGTTCCGATGGCCCGCGCGGTCGTCCGCCGCATGGCGCGCACCTATAATCGCGCCTCGTTCAGCCCGTCCAGCGGTCCAACCCCCCGAGAGCAGCCATGAAGATCCTCGTGCCCGTCAAGCGCGTCGTCGACTACAACGTCAAGGTTCGCGTCAAGAGCGACCAGACCGGCGTCGACATCGCCAACGTCAAGATGTCGATGAACCCCTTCGACGAGATCGCCGTCGAGGAGGCCGTGCGCCTGAAGGAGAAGGGCGTGGCCACCGAGATCATCGCGGTCAGCTGCGGCGTGGCCGCCTGCCAGGAAACCCTGCGCACCGCGCTGGCCATCGGCGCCGACCGCGCCATCCTGGTCGAGACCGACGCCGAGCTGCAGCCGCTGGCGGTCGCCAAGCTGCTCAAGGCCCTGATGGACAAGGAGGGCGCGCCGTTCGCCATCGTCGGCAAGCAGGCCATCGACGACGACGCCAACCAGACCGGCCAGATGCTGGCCGCGCTCGCCGGCGCGCCGCAGGCCACCTTCGCCTCGAAGGTCGAGATCGCCGACGGCAAGGCCCGCGTCACCCGCGAGGTCGACGGTGGCCTCGAGAACGTCGAGCTCGCGCTGCCCGCGGTCATCACCACCGACCTGCGCCTGAACGAGCCGCGCTACGTCACGCTGCCCAACATCATGAAGGCCAAGAAGAAGCAGCTCGACGTGGTCAAGCCGGCCGACCTCGGTGTCGACGTCGCCCCGCGCCTCAAGACCCTGAAGGTTGCCGAGCCGCCGGGACGCAAGGCCGGCGTGAAGGTGGCCGATGTTGCCACCCTGGTCGACAAACTCAAGAACGAAGCGAAGGTGATCTGACATGGCTGCTCTCGTACTCGCCGAACACGACAACGCGTCGCTCAAGCCCGCCACCCTCAACGCCGTGACCGCCGCCGCCCGCATGGGCGGCGAGGTCGCCGTCCTCGTCGCCGGTCACCAGTGCGGCGGCGCTGCTGCCGCCGCTGCCCAGATCGCCGGCGTCGCGCGGGTGCTCGTCGCCGATGCGCCGCAACTCGCCGATCAACTCGCCGAGAATGTCGCCGAGCAGATCGTGGCGGTCGCCGCCGGCTTCAGCCACCTGCTCGCGCCGGCCACCGCGCATGGCAAGAACGTGATGCCGCGCGTGGCCGCGCGGCTGGACGTCGCCCAGGTCTCCGACATCATCGGCGTCGACTCGCCCGACACCTTCACGCGCCCCATCTACGCCGGCAACGCGATCGCCACCGTGCAGTCGGCCGATGCCGTCAAGGTGATCACCGTGCGCACCACCGGCTTCGACGCCGCTGCGGGCAGCGGCGGTGCGGCGCAGGTGCAGGCCGTCGATGCAGTTGCCGATTCCGGCCGCTCCCGCTTCCTGGGTCGCGAGATCGCCAAAAGCGACCGGCCCGAGCTCACCGCCGCCAAGATCGTGGTCTCGGGTGGCCGCGGCATGGGCAGCGCCGAGAACTTCAAGTTGCTCGAGCCTCTCGCCGACAAGCTCGGCGCCGCGATGGGCGCCTCGCGCGCGGCGGTCGACGCCGGCTACGCCCCCAACGACTGGCAGGTCGGCCAGACCGGCAAGATCGTCGCGCCGCAGCTGTACGTGGCGGTCGGCATCTCGGGCGCCATCCAGCACCTGGCCGGCATGAAGGACTCCAAGGTCATCGTCGCCATCAACAAGGACGCCGAGGCGCCGATCTTCGGCGTGGCCGACTACGGCCTGGTCGCCGACCTGTTCCAGGCGGTGCCCGAGGTCGCGTCCTCCATCTGACGCGGGTGCGTCCCGCGGAGCAAGCCCCATGAGCTACCAGGCCCCGGTCAAGGACATGATGTTCACCATCCGCGAGCTCGCCGGGCTTGCGGCGGTGCGCGAGCTTCCCGGCTACGAGGACGCCACCGACGACACCGTCGAGGCGGTACTCACCGAGGCGGCGAAATTCCATGGCGAGATCGTCGCGCCGCTGAACTGGGCGGGCGACCTGAAGCCGGCCTCGGTTGCCGACGGCGTGGTCACCACCACGCCGGGCTTTCGCGAGGCCTTCCGCGCCTTCGCCGAGGCCGGGTGGCAGGGGCTGCAGCATCCTTCGGCCTACGGCGGCCAGAACCTGCCCAAGCTGGTTGCCACCGCCTGCGCCGAGATGCTCAACAGCGCCAGCCTGTCGTTCGCGCTGTGTCCGCTGCTCACCGACGGCGCGATCGAGGCGCTGCTCACGGCCGGCAGCCCCGAGCAGCAGCAGCGCTACATCCCGCGCATGATCGCCGGCGACTGGACCGGCACCATGAACCTCACCGAGCCGCAGGCCGGCTCCGATCTTTCCCTGGTGCGCAGCCGCGCCGAGCCGCAGCCCGACGGCAGCTACCGCATCTTCGGCCAGAAGATCTACATCACGTATGGCGAGCACGACATGGCCGGCAACATCGTCCATCTCGTGCTGGCCCGCACGCCCGGTGCGCCCGAGGGCGTCAAGGGCATCTCGCTGTTCGTCGTGCCCAAGTTTCTGGTCGGCGACGATGGCAGCCTGGGCGCGCGCAACGACGTCTACTGCGCCTCGGTCGAGCACAAGCTCGGCATCAAGGCCAGCCCCACCGCGGTGCTGCTCTACGGCGACGGCAAGCATCCGGTGGCCGCGCCCGCCGGCGGTGCTGCCGCGCCCGGCGCGATCGGCTGGCTGATCGGCCAGGAGAACCGCGGCCTCGAGTACATGTTCGTCATGATGAACGCGGCCCGTTTCGCGGTCGGCATGCAGGGCGTGGCCATCGCCGAGCGCGCCTACCAGAAGGCCGTGCAGTACGCGCGCGACCGCGTGCAGAGCCGCGCGGTCGAGGGCTCCTCCGGTCCCATCGCCATCATCGGTCACCCCGACGTGCGCCGCATGCTCATGACGATGCGCGCCCTCACCGAAGGTGCCCGCTCGCTGGGCTACGTGGCCGCCGCCGCCCAGGATGCCGCCCATGCCAGCGCCGATGCGCAGCAGCGCAAGGCCAACGCCGCGTTCTACGAGTTCCTGGTGCCCATCGTGAAGGGCTACGCCACCGAGATGAGCCTCGAGGTCACCTCGCTCGGCGTGCAGGTGCACGGCGGCATGGGCTTCATCGAGGAGACCGGTGCCGCCCAGCACTACCGCGACGCCCGCATCCTCACCATCTACGAGGGCACCACGGCCATTCAGGCCAACGATCTCATCGGCCGCAAGACGGTGCGCGACGGGGGCCAGACCGCCCGTGCGGTGCTCGGGCGGGTGCGCCAGACCGTGGCCGAGCTGCCGGCCGATGGCGATCTGGGCGCGATCCGGCGCCGGCTCGCCGAGGGCGCCGACGCGCTCGAGCAGGCCATCGATCATCTCGTGGCCCAGGGCAAGGCCGATCCCCGGGCGCTGTACGCCGGCAGCGTGCCCTACCTGATGCTGTGCGGAACGGTGTTCGCCGGTTGGCAGATGGCGCGGGCCGCCCAGCGCGCCGCCGAACTGCTGTCGCAGGGCGCCGACGATGCCGCCTTCCTGCGCGCCAAGATCGGCACGGCGCGCTTTCACGCCGATCACATCCTCACGCGAGCCGCGGGCCTGGCCGCGTCGGTCGTCGATGGCGCCGCCGGCACCCTGGCGCTCGAAGATGCGATGTTCTGACAGCCGCATGGCGGCTTGACGAACCACTGGGTTTTTATCCATTATCGGTGGCATGACTGCCACCGAGAGCAACCCCGCCGCCGTGCCCGTGCGGCTCATCAAGGGCCGGGGCGCGGTGTCTCGGCCTCAGGGGCGCTACGAGGGCCTCGTGCGCGAGGCCGACCCCGGTGTCACCTGGTCGCCCGACGCCGAGGAATCCGGCAGCCCCCCGCCGCATCTCACGCGGGTCACGCGTGAAGATGCCCGCAGCATCGTCAGTCGCAACCGCTCGCCCGATGTCTTCTTCGAGCAGTCGGCCAACCCCTACCGTGGCTGCGAGCACGGCTGCATCTATTGCTACGCCCGCCCCAATCACGCCTGGCTGGGTCTGTCGCCGGGCCTCGACTTCGAAACCGAACTGGTCGCCAAGCCCAAGGCGGCCGAACTCCTCGCCGCCGAAATCGCCCGGCCCGGCTACCGCTGCAGCCCGCTGGTGCTGGGCACCGCCACCGACGCCTATCAGCCCATCGAGCGCGAGTGGCGCCTCACCCGCGCCATGCTGCAGGTTCTTGCCGAATGGCGACACCCCGTGGCCATCATCACCAAGTCTGCGCTCGTCGAGCGCGACCTCGATCTGCTCGCGCCCATGGCTGCGCAGGGCCTGGCCGCGGTCTACGTCACCGTCACTACGCTGCAGCCCGAGCTGGCCATGGCCTGGGAGCCGCGCGCGGCCGCGCCGTGGCGCAGGCTCCAGACCATCCGCCGGCTGTCCGAGGCCGGCATCCCGGTGGGCGTGATGGTCGCCCCCATCGTGCCCTTTCTCAACGAACCCGAGATCGAAACCGTGCTCGGTGAGGCCCGTCGTGCCGGAGCCCGCAGCGCCCACTACACCGTGCTGCGCCTGCCGCACGAGCTCGAACAGGTGTTCGCCGACTGGCTGCGGGCCCACCACCCCGAGCGCGCCGACCGGGTGCTCGCGCGGCTCGCCGACATGCGGCCGGGCGGCCGGCTCAACGACGCCCGCTTTCATCACCGCATGCGCGGCGAGGGCACCTGGGCCGAACTGATCCGCCTGCGCTTCGAACTCGCCTGCCGCAAGGCCGGGCTCACGCGCGAGCGCGCCGCGCTCGAGGTCAGCCGCTTCAGCGCGCCGCGCAACCAGCGCCAGCTCGCCTTGTTCGAGCATCCCGGGCCCTCGCCTACGCCTGGCTTGCCTCGTACGGGCGCGCAGGTTAAAATTTAGGGTTTCCCGGGCCCTCAAGCCTGTCTTAGACATTGCCGCCGGCAGCATGCCGGCGACGCCAAGCATCCGGGCGCGCGCCCGGACGAGGTCAACATGGTCGTCATTCGCCTTGCACGGGGCGGCGCCAAGAAGCGCCCCTTCTACAACATCATCGCCACCGATCGCGCCAACCGCCGCGATGGCCGGTTCATCGAACGCGTGGGCTTCTACAACCCCATCGCCGCCGAAGGCGAAGCCGGCCTGAAGGTGGCCCTCGATCGCGTGTCTTACTGGCGCAGCCACGGCGCCCAGGTCTCGCCTGCTGTCGAGCGTCTGGTGCGCCAGTTCGCCGCCAGCGTTCCGGCCGTCGCAGCCTGATCGCGGCCCGGGATCGCTCCCCGGGCTGCGCGCCTTGACTGCCGCCCGGCGCCGGCCGCCCGCGCCGGCCTCCTCCGTTCAGGCGCCTCAGGCGGCGCCCGACTCCCCGGCGGCCAGCCTGCCGGTTCCTGCCGATCTCCTGCTGGTAGGCCGCGTCAGCGGCACCTACGGCATACGCGGCTGGGTGCGTGTCGAACCCCAGAATCGCCCCGAGGATTCCGTCCTGCGGCATGCCCGCCTGTGGTGGGTGCGCAACCCCGCGCCGCGGGGAGCAGCGGCCCCGGGGCAGCCCGAGGCCGCGCCGCGTCCGGTAGCCATCGAGCGCGCCCGTGTCCATGGCGCCGCGCTGGTCGCCAAGCCTGAAGGCTCCGAGGATCGCGATCGGGCGCTGGCGCTGCGCGGTTGCGAGGTGCTGGTCAGCCGCGCCGACTTCCCGCCCGGCAACGACGACGAGTACTACTGGACCGATCTCATCGCCTGCGAGGTCGTCACGCCGGCTGGCGAGCCCCTGGGTCGGGTGGTTGCCGTCGAGGATCACGGCGCGCATCCCCTGCTGAACCTGCGCAGCCCGCTCGGCGTGGCGCGCATGATCCCCTTCATCGGCGTCTTCGTGCTGGCGGTCGATCTGCAGGCACGGCGTATCACGGCCGACTGGCCGCTCGACGACTGACCGTCATGAGCCTGCTCAGCCCCGGCACGCCCGTGCCCTCCGGCGGTGCCGGGGAGCCACCGCGCGCGCCGCTGCGCTTCGACGTCATCACGCTCTTTCCGGCCATGTTCGATGCGATCGCGCAGTCCGGCATCACCGCGCGGGCGCTGCAGCGCGGGCTGTGGCAGATGGCGCTCTGGAATCCGCGCGACCACGCCCGCGACGCCTACCGCAGCGTCGATGACCGGCCCTACGGCGGAGGGCAGGGCATGGTGATGCTGCCCGAGCCGTTGGCCGACACGCTGGCGGCCATCGCGCGCGAGCATCCCGGCGGGCGGCCGCGCGTCATCCACCTGAGCCCGCGTGGCGCGCCGCTCGACCAGCGCCGCATCGAAGCGCTGGCCGAGCTGCCGGCGCTCACCCTGCTTGCGAGCCGCTACGAGGCGGTCGACCAGCGTCTGCTCGATCGCCACGTCGACGAGGAGATCGCCGTCGGCGAGTTCATCGTGTCGGGCGGCGAACTGCCGGCCATGATGCTGATCGACGCCCTGGTCAGGCGCCTGCCTGGCGCGCTCAACGACAGCCGCTCGGCGCTCGACGAATCCTTCGCCGGCGGCCTGCTGGAGGGGCCGCAGTACACCCGCCCCGAGCGCTTCGAGGGGCAGGCCGTGCCCGCGGTGCTCCTGTCGGGGCATCACGAGCGCATCTCGCGCTGGCGGCGCGAGCAGGCGCTGCTGGCCACGGTCCGCCGGCGCCCCGATCTGCTGGCGCGCGCCCGCGCCGAAGGCCGGCTCGACGCCGCCGACGAGCGTTTCCTGGCGGCGCTCGCGCGCGAGACAGAACGGCCCGAAACCGGTTAGAATCTTGGGTTCTGCCGGTGCGCTCTGGCCTGCTTCAGGTCTGCGCTCTTCGGCGGTACCCCATCCTCTGACCGACGGGCGCGGCGTGGTGTCGCGCAGACCCGTCCGGCCGCGCAAGGCGCGGCATCGCGCTTCGCCTCGGCGGGCAGGCCCGATGTCCGCTACCGCGTCCGGCATTCCTGGTCACCGGTGCAAGATGGTCCACGGAGTCGTCATGAACCTCATCGAGCAGCTCGAGCAGGAAGAAATTGCCCGCCTGGGCAAAACCATCCCCGACTTCGCCCCCGGCGATACGGTCGTGGTCAACGTCAACGTCGTCGAAGGCACCCGCAAGCGCGTGCAGGCCTACGAGGGCGTTGTCATCGCGCGTCGCAACCGGGGCCTGAACTCCGCGTTCATCGTCCGCAAGGTCTCGTCGGGCGAAGGCGTCGAGCGAACCTTCCAGCTCTATTCGCCGCTGATCGCCTCCATCGAGGTCAAGCGTCGCGGCGACGTGCGTCGCGCCAAGCTTTACTACCTGCGCAACCGTTCCGGCAAGTCGGCGCGCATCAAGGAAAAGCTGCCCGGCAAGGCGCCCGGCAAGGCTGCCTGACCCAGGCTCGGGCCCGGCATCGGGGGCTTGCGGTCGGTCGGGTGCCGCCGTCAGCCGGGCGCGCTCTGGTGCCGCCGTGAACGCAAACGCCAGCCCCACACCCCAGGGCGCGCCCGCGCCCTCGCCCTGGCGCACCATCGATCCGCGGCAGGTGCCTGTCGCCGAGCGCTATCCGCATCTGCCTCCGGTCCCCGACGACAGGTTGCGGCCCGAGTGGCTGCGGCAGCGCATCGCCGAGCCGCCTGTCTGGCAGCCCGAGCGCAGCGGTGACGCCATCCGCCCCGACGGGCGCGCGCACAAGCCGGCAGCCGTGCTGGTGCCCATCGTCGTCCACGCCCGGAGCCCGGCGGTGCTGCTCACGCAACGCCCCGCGCACATGCGTGAACACGCGGGGCAGGTGGCCTTTCCGGGCGGTCGGGCCGATCCCCAGGACGGCTCGCCCGTCGAGACCGCTCTGCGCGAAGCCTGGGAGGAAGTGGGCCTTGCGCGCGAACGCATCGACGTCATCGGGCGGCTGCCCGTCTATCGCACCGGCACCGGCTACGAGGTAACGCCCGTGGTGGGGCTCGTCACCCCGGGGTTCGAGCTGCGGCTGCATCCCGGCGAGGTCGCCCACGCCTTCGAGGTGCCGCTGCGCTTCCTGATGGACCCGCGCCACCACGAGCGCAGGCGCCTGGTGCTGCCCGAACTCGAACGCGATTTCCTGGCGATGCCGTACCATGCCGACGGGCACGAACGATTCATCTGGGGAGCCACGGCGGCGATGCTGCGCAATCTCTACCGGCTGCTGATCGCCTAGTCATCGCGATGGGATTCGTCGCGCTCGTCTTCGCGCTCCTGATCGAACAGGGCCGCCCCCTGCCGGCAGGCAACGCGGTGCATCGCCTGTTCGTCACGCTCGCCGATGCGGTCATGCACGGCACCAATGCCGGCGAGCGCCAGCACGGGGTGTTCGGCTGGCTGCTGCTGGTTGGCGGCTCCTGCGGTGCCGTGCTGCTGCTGCAGTGGGGCTTCGCTTTCATCCACCCACTGGCGGTCTTCAGCCTGCACGTGGCGGTGCTGTACCTGTGCGTCGGCTTCCGTCAGTTCAGCCATCCGTTCACCCTGATCCAGCTCGCGCTCGCCGAGGGCGATCTGCCGGCTGCCCGACGGCTGCTGTCGCAGTGGGTGACCGACGATGAGGATCAGTCGGCCTACGCCGATGCCTCGCAGGCCGAGGTCTGCCGCGCCGCGATTGCGCACGCCCTGGTTGCCACCCATCGGCACGTCTTCGGGCCGCTGCTCTGGTACGTGCTCCTGCCGGGCGTTGCGGGGCCGGTGCTTTACCGGCTTGCCGAAATGCTGTGGCGCCGCTGGCCCCCGAGCGACGCTGCTTACGGCTGGTGGGCCGGGCAGGCCTATTCGGCGATCGACTGGCTCCCGGTACGCCTGAGCGCGGTGGGCTTTGCCATCGTTGGCAACTTCGAGGATGCCGTCTACGCCTGGCGAGGCGCCGCCGCCGCAGGGCCGCGTGACGATGGCCGGGCGCTGCTGCTGGCCGCCGGTGGCGGCGCGCTCGGCATGCGTCTGGCCGAGCCGGCGCTCGAGGCCCGCTGGGCGTCGGAGGGGCAGGGCTTCGAGCCGGTGGGCGCCGAGGCCGGTCCCGACGGACTGCGCAGCGCTGTCGGGATGGTCTGGCGCGCCGTCGTGCTCTGGATCGGCCTGTTCGCGATGCTCAGCGCCGCCAGCTGGCTGGGGCGTTGAGCTTCGCCTCCTCGAACAGCCGCCCGATCAGCGCATAGCGGCGCGGATCCACCGCGCCGCTTTCGGCGGCCGTCCTGATCGCGCAGCCAGGCTCGTCGCGGTGCGTGCAGCTGTGGAAGCGGCAGCGTCCGAGCAGCGCCTCGCATTCGGGCATCGCATGAAGCTGCTGCGACGACGACAGATGCTCCAGTCCGAAGTTCTGAAACCCTGGCGAATCGATGATCCGGCCGCGCAGCGGCGCCGGCAGTTCGAACAGCCTCGTGAACGTCGTGGTGTGTCGGCCCGCGTCGAGCGCCGCCGAGATCACCTGCGTGCGCAGGCCGGCGTCAGGCACCAGCGCGTTGACCAGCGTCGACTTGCCCATTCCAGACTGGCCTGCGAGCAGCGTGGTGCGACCTTCGAGCAGCGCGGCAAGAGCTGCCACCGTGCCTGGTGCGTCGGGGCCGGCGCTCACCGGGACGACCGGATGGCCGAGCGACCGGTACAGCGCGAGCCGGTCGAGAAAGTCCGGATCGGCGGCGTGCAGGTCGGCCTTGTTGGCGATGATGGCTACCGGCACCTGCTGCGATGCGGCCTCGATCAGCACGCGCGACAGCAGCTCGTCGGAGTAGGGCGGCGACGGCGCCACGACCACCGCCACCTGATCGACGTTGGCCGCAAGCGGCTTGGTGCGCCACGCGTCGCTGCGCCTGACCAGATTGCGGCGCGGTTCGACCGACTCGATCACGGCCTGCCCGCTGCCCAGGTCGGTGATCCGGACGCGATCGCCGACTGCGATATCGCTGCGGCGCGCGCGGGTGAGCGCGCTGCGGCGCTGGCCGTCGTCATCGAGCACCAGCATGCGATGCCCGTGCCGCGCCTCGACCACCGCATGCATTGGCTGCGGCGCCGTCCGGGCGGGCGCGCCTTGCGCGCCGTCGGAGGAGTCGGCCTTGCGCCGGTTTGCCGTGCGGCTGGCGCCGCGCGCCGCCATGCGCTGCGTCAAAGGGCCTTGCCGTCGCGAGCGAACACCGCGTCGGTGCGCGCCGCGCAGATGAAATCGTTCTCCGACACGCCGCCCACCGAGTGCGTGTTCCAGCGCACCAGGCAGCGGTTGTAGCCGACCACGAGCTCGGGGTGGTGATCTTCGGCATGCACGACCCACGCCAGGGCGTTCACGAAGGCGATCGTGTCGTGGTAGTCGCGGAACGCAAAGCTGCGCTCGATGGCGTCGCCGCGCAGCGACCACCCGGGCAGCTCGGCGAGCTGGGCCGCGATCTCGGCCGGCGTGCAGGCGCGATCGCCCTCGAGCGGCCGGCTGCGCCGGGCGAGCAGCTGTTGGCGGGTAAGAACGGGCTTCATGGCGTGGCGTGCCTGTTGCGATTGACGCGCCGGCGCATTCAGGCGCCCGCGAGCCGGCCGATACGGATGGCGGCCGGAGGATGGGAGTCGTAGAAGGCCGAGTGCAGCGGATCCGGAGTGAGCGTGGATGCGTTGTCCTCGTAGAGCCTGACCAGTGCGGCGATCAGGTCCGACGCGCTGCTGTGGCTCGCGGCGAAGCGATCGGCCTCGAATTCGTGGCGCCGCGATGCCATGCTGGCGATCGGACGCAGCGCGAACGTGAAGACCGGCGCGCCCAGAAAGAACAGCACCAGAGCGAGCGCTTCGGGATCGGCCTGCGGCGTGACCCCCAGGCCCTGGTAGAACCAGGGCTGGCCGGCGAGCCAGGCGAGAAGCGCGAGCCCCGCCCCGCTCAGCGCGAAGCCGACGACGATGCGCTGGGTGATGTGACGCAGCCGGAAGTGGCCGAGCTCGTGCGCGAGCACCGCCTCGATCTGGTCGCCGTCGAGCCGCGACAGCAGGGTGTCGTAGAAGACGATCCGCTTGGCGCGGCCCATCCCGGTGAAGTAGGCGTTGCCGTGCGCCGAGCGCCGGCTGCCGTCCATCACGTAAAGACCCCGCGAGGCGAAGCCGCAGCGGGTCAGCAGGCGTTCGACGCGCTCGCGCACCGGGCCCTCGGGCATCGGCTCGAAGCGGTTGAACAGCGGCGCGATCAGGGTGGGGTAGAGCACCAGCACTGCCAGGTTGAACGCCATCCAGACCAGCCACGCCCATAGCCACCACGACGGGCCGGCCGAGCGCATCAGCGCGAGCACCGCTGCCAGCAGCGGAATGCCGAGCACGGCCCCGACGACCAGGCCCTTGATCTGGTCGGCGACCCACAGGCGCGGCGTCATCCGATTGAATCCGAAGCGGGCCTCGAGCCTGAACTGCCGCCAGGCGTCGAGCGGCATCTCGATGATGCCGCCGATTGCCGACACCAGCAGCACCATGGCGATGGGCCGCAGCCAACCGCCCTCGGGCATCAGCGCGACGAGGGCTTCATGCAGAGTCTGCAGGCCGCCGAGCAGTGTGAAGCCCAGCAGCACGGCCGTGCCGACCAGGAACTCGATCATGCCGAGCCGGGTGCGGGCGATGGTGTAGTCGGCCGCGCGCTGATGGGCGGTGATCGTGACGCGGTCGGCGAACGCCGCCGGCACCTGATCGCGATGGCGCGCCACGTGCCGCACCTGACGAGCGGCAAGCCAGAGGCGCAGCGCCGCCGACAGCAGCACGGCGGCGGCGAAGACCAGACTGAATGCGAGAGCGGAGGGCACGTTGGCAGAGTGCAGCGCGCCTGACGGCGCCGGCCCGGTGCGCGGCTGTGACAGAATCGGGGAAGTATGACACAGCCCGACGATACCCCTGCCCCCACCCCTGCCGTGCCCGGCCGGCCCGACGAGACCCGCCTGGTCTGGGTCGACATGGAGATGACCGGCCTGCGCCCCGAGATCGACCGGATCATCGAGGTGGCGGCCGTGGTCACCGACGCCAACCTCGTGGTGCTCGCGCACAGCGCCTCGTACGCGGTCCATCAGCCGCCGGCGGTGCTCGACACCATGGATGACTGGAACCGCAACACCCACGGCCGCTCGGGGCTCACCGAGCGCGTGCGCGCGTCGCGGCTCAACGAAGCGCAGGTCGAGCGACATCTCCTCGACTTTCTCGCGCCCTGGGTGCCGGCAGGTCGCACGCCGATGTGCGGCAACTCGATCGGCCAGGACCGCCGCTTCATGGCGCGCTACATGCCGCAGCTCGAGGCGTGGTTCCATTACCGCAACCTCGACGTCAGCACGGTCAAGGAACTGGCGCGGCGCTGGGCGCCGGCAGTGGCGCGCGGCTTTGCCAAGCGCAGCGCCCACACCGCGCTTGCCGACATCCTCGAGTCGATCGAGGAGTTGCGCTACTACCGCGAGCATTTCATCGGGCGTTCGCCCGCCGGCTGAGCCGCGCTCGTTCGCGGCCCGCGCGGGGCCGGTGGCGCCGTTGCGGATCAGTCGGCCCGGGCCGAGCGCCACACCCGCGCGAGCACCAGCGCCATGCCGGCGCAGGCCACCGCGAGCCCGGCCGCTCCCGCGATCCAGAAGCCCAGGGCACCGGCCTGCGCACCGTGCAACGGGCTGCCCGTGGGGGCGGCGATCGTGAGCAGCCAGCCGCCGCCCAGCCCCACGCCCCACATCGAGACCACCGAGACCACCATCGGCAGCGTGGCCACCTTGTAGGCGCGCAGCACGAAGCCGATCTGGGTCTGCAGGTTGTCGAAGATCACGAAGACGGCCAGCGCGGCCAGCAGCGGGAGCGTGGCGGCCGTCACCTCGGGGCTGCCGGTGTAGGCGCCAGCGATCGGCGCGCGCAGCAGCCACAGCACCGCCGCCACCACGCACACCATCGCCAGCGCCATGCGGATGCCCGTGAGGGCCAGCTGGCGCGCGCGCGCGGGATCGCCCGCGCCCAGTGACTGCGCGACCAGGGTGCTGGTGGCGCTGGCCATGGCCATGGCCACCATGTAGACCACGCCGGCGAGATTGGCGGTCACCTGGTGGCTGGCCAGGGTCACGGTGCCGAAGCGCGCGACCAGGATCGCCATGAACGTGAAGGCCGTCACCTCGACCAGATAGGTGGCGCCAATCGGCAGCCCGAGCCGCAGCAGTTCGCCGATGGCGGCCGCGCGTGGCGCGACCGGCCGGCGCAGCCCGAACCCGAGGTAGCCGGCGTCGCGGCGCAGCCACAGCAGCGCGCCTATGGCCGTCGCCCAGGCGATCAGTGCCGTGGCCAGCGCGCAGCCTGCGCCGCCGAGCGGCGCGATGCCCAGAGCCGCCGAGCCGTGCATGAAGAGCAGGTTCAACGGCACCTTGGCCGCCACGCCCAGCAGGTTGATCGTCATCACGATCTTGGGCCGTGCGATGCCGGTGTTGAGCGCGTAGAAGCAGCGAAACAGCAGCGCCGCGGGCAGGCCCGCCGCGGTGTAGAGCAGGTAGGCATCCACAGGCTCGGCGAGTTCGGCCGGGGCCTGCGCCAGGGCGATCCAGGGTTCGGACCAGCCCAGCACCAGGCAGCCGGGCAGGCTCAGGCCGACGGACACCCATACCGCCTGCCAGAACGAGGCCCCGACCGCGCGTCGCTGGCCAGCGCCGAACTGGTGGGCGACGATCGGCGAGAGCGCCATCACCACACCCATCAGCGAGACGTAGACGCTGATGTAGATGCTCGAGCCCAGGCCGACCGCGGCCAGATCGGTCGGCGAGAGCCGGCCCGCCATCATCGTGTCGATAAGGCCGTTGACCATCACGGCCAGCTGGCCGATGAACACTGGCCACGCCAGCCGCAGGATGTCGCCGCGCATCAGGTCCGCCGGTACAGACGCAGGCGTTGGTCGCGGTCGCGCGGGCGGGCGCCTTCCCAGTTCAGCGCCCAGCCTTGGAGCTCGCGTGCGGGGGCGCGCGCGGCTTCGCCCAGGTCGGTCACCAGCAGCCACCCGCAGGTCTGGTCGGGCTGCCCGGCCAGCCGCAGCGAGCCGAAGTAGTGCAGGCTCGCGCGCTGTGCACGGTCAACGCCTTGCGTCTGGACGCAGTCGTAGAGGGCGGGCAGACGCGCGGCAACCTGCTCGGAGACGGCCCGGTAGGTATTGCGGTGATCGATCGCCGGCAGCCACAGCGTCATCAGCAGCAGCCACGCGAGCACCAGGCCGCCGCACGACAGGGCCAGCGGACGCCACAGCGCCGGCCGGTGGCGGGCCAGCCGCCAGCGCACCAGCGCCAGCCAGGCGATGGTTGCGAGCAGCCCGACCGCGAGCTTGCCCGCCTCCCACTGCGGGGTGTAGCCCGGCGAGAACGCAGCCGCGGCGGCGGCCATGCGCGGCGGTGAACCGGCCAGCCAGGCGAGCCAGTAGGCCCACACGATGATGCCGATCAGGGTGTAGGTCATGACCGCGAACCAGTCGATCAGGGCCGTCACCGAGCGGCGCAGTGTCGGCAGGCCGATCGCCGCGAGCATGGCCAGCCCGGCCGAGGGCAGCAGCAGCTGGCCGGCCGGCGAATCGGCGCTCAGCGCCGCGGCGGCGCCCAGCGTGAGTGCCGAGACGAGTGGCAGCGCCAGTGCTGGCTCGTCGAGCCGGCCACGCCAGCGCAGCACCGCCCAGGCGGCGATCGGCCAGGCCGGCCACCAGTACCAGGGGGCGGTGCGCAGGTCGTCGAGCAGCCCGGTGGCATCGAGCCCGGTGAACTGGCCGCCATTCCAGGCCAGCCAGGCTGCCAGGTGCTCGCGCGCCGGCGCGGTGTCGGCCAGAGCCAGCGCCAGCGGCCAGGCAAGCGCACCCGGCAGGCCGACCGCGAGCGTGGTGGTCAGCCAGCGGCCGGCCACCAGCCGCCAGCCATTGCCCAGCAGCGGCAGCGCCAGCGCCGTGGCGAGCAGCGCCGAGGCAGGCAGCAGCCCGCGGGTGCACACGCTTGCGGCGATTGCGGCGCCAGCGATGGCGCCCCCGGCCAGCGGCCGGTCGAGCGCGCGCGCCGCGCCGTAGAGAAAGATGGCAACCCAGGTGAGCTGATGCGCCTCGGCGCTGGTCTCGTGCAGGCGGGCGACAAGGCCGACCGTGGCCATCAGGATCAGGACCGCGCAGTCGGCGATCGCCCGGCCGAAGTCGACGGCGCTCGCTTTGGCATCGAACGGGTCGACCGGCTGCACCCCTGGGCGGCGCGCCAGCCGGTAGGTCGCCCACCACAGGGCCGCGAACAGCACGAACAGGCTGAGCGCGGCTGCCGCCTGCGCGGCCGTGTGCGCGGGCAGCCAGGGCAGCAGGCGGATGGCCAGCGCCGCCAGCCAGAACGGCAGCGGCCCCTCGTCGGGCACGGGCTCGCCGGCGATCGCCGGCATCAGCCACCCGCCGGCATGGCCGGTGGCCATCGACCAGGCAACACCGAAGCCCGCGGCGTCGTCGTACCGCCAGGGGTCGCGACCAGGCAGGCCCGGCACGACATAGAGCAGGCACAGCAGCCACAGTCCCCAGCGGGGCAGCTTGCCGGCCTGCAGGCCGGTGACCAGGAATGGGCGCATCGCGGCTTTGGGAGACGGATGCGGCGACGCCGGCGGCGCAGGCACGAAAAAGGCAGCCCGAGGCTGCCTTCGAAGACCCGCTGGCGCGCGACCGGTTGGCCGCCGCCGCTCAGGTACCGGACTTGGTCCGGGCGAACTTCTGACGGAACTTCTCGACGCGCCCGGTTTCGCTGACGCGCTGCTGCGCACCGGTGTAGAAAGGGTGCGACTCGGAGGTGACGTCGAGCTTCATCAGCGGGTACTGCTTGCCATCGTCCATCGTGATCGACTCGCGCGAGTTCAGCGTCGAGCGGGTGATGAACTTGAAGCCGGTGGCCATGTCCTGGAAGACGACCTCTCGGTACTCGGGGTGGATGCCGGATTTCATGGGACCGATCCTTCGGGGCGTCGACCGTCGGGCGCCGCGGTGGCGAAAGCGCCGCAAGGCGCACTCACAAGACGAATTCGACGAAGCCCGCAATTATGGCAGGAGCGGCGCCGCGCGGCAAGCAAGCGGGCTTTCGGTCCGCCGTGGCCAGCCAGGCGCAGGGCCTCAGCGCTTCATCATCTCGAAGAAGTCGTGGTTGCTCTTGGTGGCGCGGATCTTGTCGAGCAGGAACTCCATCGCCGCGATCTCGTCCATGTCGTGCAGCAGCTTGCGCAGGATCCAGATTTTCTGCAGCACATCGTTGCGGATCAGCAGCTCCTCGCGGCGGGTGCCCGAGCGCGAGATGTTGATCGCCGGGTACACCCGCTTTTCCATCATCCGGCGATCGAGGTGCAGCTCCATGTTGCCGGTGCCCTTGAACTCCTCGTAGATCACCTCGTCCATCCGGCTGCCGGTGTCGATCAGGGCGGTGGCGATGATGGTGAGCGAGCCGCCTTCCTCGATATTGCGCGCGGCGCCGAAGAAGCGCTTGGGCCGCTGCAGCGCGTTGGCATCGACGCCGCCGGTGAGCACCTTGCCCGAGGCCGGCACCACGGTGTTGTACGCACGGGCCAGACGGGTGATGGAGTCGAGCAGGATGACCACATCGCGCTTGTGCTCGACCAGCCGCTTGGCCTTCTCGATCACCATCTCGGCCACCTGCACGTGCCGCGTGGCCGGCTCGTCGAAGGTGGAGGCGACCACCTCGCCGCGCACCGAGCGGCTCATCTCGGTGACCTCCTCGGGGCGCTCGTCGATGAGCAGGACGATGAGGGTGACGTCGGGGTGGTTGGTGGTGATCGCGTGCGCGATGTGCTGCATCAGCACGGTCTTGCCGGCCTTGGGCGGCGCCACGATCAGGCCGCGCTGGCCTTTGCCGATCGGCGCGATCATGTCGATGATCCGGCTGGTGATGTTCTCCTCGGCGCGGATGTCGCGCTCGAGGGTCATGACCTTGTTCGGATGCAGCGGCGTGAGGTTCTCGAACAGGATCTTGTTCTTGCTCGCCTCGGGCGGCTCGCCGTTGATCTTGTCGACCTTGACCAGCGCGAAGTAGCGCTCGCCGTCCTTGGGCGTGCGCACCTCGCCCTCGATGGAGTCGCCGGTGTGCAGGTTGAAGCGCCGGATCTGCGAGGGCGAGATGTAGATGTCGTCGGTGCTCGCCAGGTACGAGGTTTCGGGCGAGCGCAGGAAACCGAAGCCGTCGGGCAGCACCTCGAGCACGCCGTCGCCGAAGATCGACTCGCCGGTCTTGGCCTTGCGCTTGAGGATCGCGAACATCAGCTCCTGCTTGCGCATGCGCTGAGGGGCCTCGATCTCCAGGCCGGTGGCCATCTCGATGAGTTGCGAGACGTGTTGCGCCTTCAGGTCGGATAGATGCATGTCTTGGGAGCCGGCGGGCTAGGGGAGGGCGGGTGCGGCACACGGCGCGGGCGACACAGGGCCGCCGGCGGCAGAAATCCGGTGGGCGGCAGGCGCCGCGACGACCCCTGGGCCAGGCCGGGTTTCAGCGGGAGGGCTGGGGGACGCGGGGGGCGGGTAGCCCGGCGGAAACGGGCGGCCGGCCAGAGCCGGCGGCCCGACGCGGCTGCGCTGTCGAGCAAGCCGCCAGATTACAACGATTCAGAGATGGCTGTCCAGAAACTGGGTCAGCTGCGATTTCGAGAGCGCGCCGACCTTCGTGGCCACCACCTCGCCGCCCTTGAAAAGCATCAGCGTGGGGATGCCGCGGATGCCGTAGCGCGACGCCATCTCGTTGTTGTCGTCGACATTGAGCTTGGCGACCTGGATGCGGCCGTCGTAGTCGCGCGAAACCTCTTCGAGGATGGGGGCGATCATCTTGCAAGGGCCGCACCACTCGGCCCAGTAGTCGACGAGCACGGGAATCTGGGACTGGATGACGTCCTGCTGGAAACTGCCGTCGGTGACGTGGCTGACACTCATCGCGAACTCTCCGGGTAAACCCGAAAACAGTACCACAGGGGGCAAGACCCTGCTGTGCGCCAGGCGCAACCGTCGAGCCGTGAGCCTGCCGCAGACCCGCAGCGGGCCGCCTGATAGAATCGGAGCGGGCGGGCCCCCCCGCATCACGGCATGGTGAATCTGGTCAGGTCCGGAAGGAAGCAGCCACAGCCAGCCGCCGTGAGTGCCGGGGTCCCGGCTCGCCCACCTTCCCCCCTCCTGCCCACGCCCGGATGGCCCATCAGGTACTCGCGCGCAAGTGGCGCCCCCGCGATTTCTCCACGCTCGTGGGTCAGGACCACGTCGTGCGGGCTCTGTCGCATGCCCTCGATACCGGCCGGCTGCATCACGCCTACCTGTTCACGGGCACCCGGGGTGTCGGCAAGACCACGCTGGCGCGCATCCTCGCCAAGGCGCTCAACTGCGAACAGGGTGTCGGCGCCCGGCCGTGCGGCGTGTGCCGCAGCTGCACCGAGATCGATGCCGGGCGTTTCCCCGACTACCTCGAGATGGACGCCGCGTCCAACCGCGGTGTCGACGAGATGACCCAGGTCCTCGACGCGGCCGCCTATGCCCCGGTCGTGGGCCGCTACAAGGTCTTCGTGATCGACGAGGTCCACATGCTCACGACGCACGCGTTCAACGCGATGCTCAAGACGCTGGAGGAGCCTCCCGGGCACGTGGTCTTCATCCTCGCCACCACCGATCCGCAACGGGTGCCGGTCACGGTGCTGTCGCGCTGTCTGCAGTTCGGCCTGCGCAACATGCCGCCCGAGACGGTGGCTGGCCATCTCGCCGGCATCCTGCAGGCCGAGGGCATCGTCCACGAGCCTGCGGCGCTCCCCCTCATCGGTCGGGCCGCCGAAGGCAGCATGCGCGATGCGCTGTCGCTGCTCGACCAGGCCATCGCCTTTGGCGGCGGCAGCGTCGAGGAGGCCGCCGTGCGCGAGATGCTCGGCGTGGTCGACGCCGGCTGGGTGTCGCGCCTGACCGACGCGCTGTTCGCCGGCAACGGGCCTCGTCTGGTCGAGGTCGCCGACGAGATGGCCGCCGCCGGGGCGCCCAGGCGGCGGGTTCTCGACGATTTCGCGGTGCGCATGCACCGGCTCGCGCTTTGCCAGGCCGGCATCGGGCCGGCCGACGAGGCGCCCGACGCCGCCGAGCTGCGTCTGCAGGCCGCCGCCGCGGCGC
>JBILUW010000020.1:0-26060 GCA_044370795.1 Burkholderiaceae bacterium | reverse complement strand
AGCGCGTCGGCCCACAGGCCGGCGTGGCGGGCGTAGGTCTCGACGAGCTTCACCTGCTGCTCTTCGCGGCCGGTGAGACGCAGGTAGTCGATGGTCTGGCCGTCGATGAAGAACATCGCGGCGGTGGCGCCGTACTCGGGCGCCATGTTGGAGATGGTGGCGCGATCGCCCAGCGTGAGCGCGCTGGCGCCCTCGCCGCGGAACTCGAGGTAGGCGCCGACGACCTTCTCGCGGCGCAGGAACTCGGTGAGGGCGAGCACGAGGTCGGTGGCGGTGATGCCCGGCTGCGGCTTGCCCGAGAGCTCGACCGCGACGATGTCGGGCAGGCGCATCCAGGACGCGCGGCCGAGCATCACGTTCTCGGCCTCGAGGCCGCCCACGCCGATGGCGATGACGCCCAGCGCATCGACGTGCGGGGTGTGGCTGTCGGTGCCCACGCAGGTATCGGGGAAGGCGACGCCGTCGCGCACCTGGATGACCGGCGACATCTTCTCGAGGTTGATCTGATGCATGATCCCGTTACCCGGCGGGATCACGTCGACGTTCCCGAAGGCCTTGCTGGTCCAGTCGATGAAGTGGAAGCGGTCTTCGTTGCGCCGGTCTTCGATGGCGCGGTTCTTCGCGAAGGCATCGGGCACGAAACCGCCGCACTCCACCGCGAGCGAGTGGTCGACGATCAGCTGCACCGGCACCACCGGGTTGACCTTGGCGGGGTCGCCGCCCTGGTCGGCGATCGCGTCGCGCAGCCCGGCGAGATCGACCAGCGCGGTCTGGCCCAGGATGTCGTGGCACACCACGCGCGCCGGGTACCAGGGAAAGTCGAGGTCGCGACGGCGCTCGATGAGCTGACGCAGCGAGTCGGCGAGCGTGGACGGGTCGCAGCGGCGCACCAGATTCTCGGCGAGCACGCGGGATGTGTAGGGGAGCTTGTCGTAGGCACCGGGCGAGATGGCATCGACGGCCTCGCGGGCGTCGAACCAGTGGAGCGGGGTGCCGGGGAGCGGTTTGCGGTAGGCGGTATTCATGGCGCACCGATTTTAACCGAATGCCCCCGTCAAGGACCCGGGCTTGACGCCCTGCCGACACGGCCCGCGCGACCGCCGCGCCAGCCCGCCCGCAGGCGGCGCGCCGCGCGGTTCGCGAGACGGCGCGCGTGGTCAATCGCCGCGGCGCGTGGTGCAATCGTCCGGCGGGGGCTGACGTCCGGAACTCAGCGGGCGGCACGCGCGCCTCGCATCCACCGAGGACCCCCAGCATGAGCGCAGCCAGCGACTTCAAGACCCTCATCTACGAGATTCCCGAGCCGGGAATCGCACGCATCCGGCTCAACCGCCCGGACCGCGCCAACGCCCAGGACACCGAACTCCTCTACGAACTCAACGAGGCCTTCGACCGGGCAGCTCACGACGAGGACGTGCGGGTGATCGTGCTGGCGGCCGAGGGCAAGAACTTCTCGGCGGGCCACGATCTGGCCGAGTCCGACTCCGCCGGCGCGATGCGCCGCCACCGAACCGTGGGCACGATGTGCGGCTTCGGCTGCGCGGGCGCCGAGGCGCAGATGGCCCGCGAGGAGGAGATCTACACCGGCTTCTGCGAGCGCTGGCGCAACATCCCCAAGCCCACGATCGCGGCGGTGCAGGGCAAGTGCATCGCCGGCGGCCTGATGCTCGCCTGGCCCTGCGACCTCATCGTCGCGGCCGACGACGCCTCGTTCGCCGATCCGGTGGTCGCGTTCGGCGTGGGCGGCGTGGAGTGGTTCCACCACGTCTACGAGGTGGGCATGCGCAAGGCCAAGGAGATGCTGTTCACGGGCGACGCCATCAACGCCCAGGACGCTCTCTCGCTGGGCATGGTCAACCAGGTGGTGCCCCGCGAGCAGCTGCAGGAGGCCACGCTGGCGCTGGCGCGCAAGATCGCGGTGAAATCGCGCTTCGCGCTGAAGATGACCAAGCTCGCGCTGCACGGCGTGGCGGATGCGGCCGGCCGCGACGTGGCGATGAAGAACGCCTTCCACCTGCACCAGCTCGCCCACACCCACAACCTGAAGGTCTTCAGCATGCTGATCGATCCGACGGTGCTGCCCGAGGCCACGCGCAAGGCGATGGCGGCGCGGCTGGCCGCGGCCGAGAAGGCCGTGGGGGGCTGAGCGCCGGGCGGCACCGCGCCGCGTCCGCTGGCGCGGTGCCGGCAGGTGGCTGATGGTCGCTAGCGCCCGCTACGTCGCGCGCAAGGTGCGCAGCCTCATCGACGTTGCCGTTCGCGAGATGCGCGCACACTGCGCCCCGCCACCGACCGGGGCCCGAGCGACGCACCACCCACGAGCGCCGACGCCTCATGGCGGTGCGTCTTGCCCGCGGGAGCGTGGCACCCTTCTTGCTTATGGTGCGTGTCGCCCTTCTTCAGGAAACGCACCCATGATCGCCACCGCCCGCCGCCACGCGGCAAACCGCCTCGTCCACGCCCTTGCCGCCTCCGTGCTGGCCATCGCCGGCGCGCTGCATGCCGCCAGCGCCGCCCGCGCCCAGGAGGTGAAACTGCTGCTCGACTGGATACCCACCGGCGACTACGCCGCCTACTACGCGGCGGTCGATCGCGGCTTCTACAAGGACGCCGGCCTCACCGTGACCATCGAGCGCGGCTTCGGCTCGTCGGACACCGTCACCAAGATTGCCACCGGCGTGGCGCAGTTCGGCATCGCCGACATCGGCGCGCTGATGGCCGGGCGGGTACGCACCCAGGTACCGGTACGCGCGATCGCCTCCATCTACACCCGCCCGCCGCACTCGATCTTCGTGCTGGCCGACTCGCCGATCCGCACCTTCAAGGACCTCGAGGGCCGCAGCCTCGCGGGCGCCCCGGGCAGCGCGGTGCGCGTGTTCCTGCCGCTCGTGCTGGCACGCAACAACGTCGACATCAACAAGGTCCAGATCGTGAACTCGGAGCCGGCGACCATGGGCCCGCTGCTCATCTCCGGCAAGGCCAACGCCGTGACCGGCTTCCTGCCCAACCGGCCGCGCTTCGAGGCGATGGCCAAGGAGCAGGGCAAGGAGGTCCGCGTGCTGCAGTTCGCCGAAACCCTGCAGATCTACGGCAACGCGCTGATCGCCGCCGAGTCCACGCTCGCCAAGAACCCCGACCTCGCCCGCCGCTTCGTCGCGGCCACCCTGCGCGGCCTGGAGTTCGCGCGCACCAATCCGCGCGGCGCGACCGAGTCGATGGCCAAGCTGGTGCCTGGCATCGAGGCGCAGCGCGAGATGGCAGCCGCCGAGATCGCCAACTTCCTGATCTTCGACAGCGAGATCGCCAGGAAACTGCCGGTCGGCTCGTTCGACGCCAATCAGCTGCGCCTCACCTGGGAGACCGTGGCCGAGGCGCAGCAACTCGATGCCAAGGCAACCAGCCCCGAGAGCTTCGTGACCCGCGACTTCCTGCCCAAGCGATGACCGCTACCGCGGCGGCACCGGCGCTGGCACTCGACGGCGTCTGGCAGGCCTTCGAATCGAACGACGGCGCGGAGGTCCTGGCGCTGCGCGACGTGTCGCTCGAGGTGGGCACCGGCGAGTTCGTCTCGCTGGTCGGGCCCTCCGGCTGCGGCAAGTCGACCGCCCTGCGCCTGATCACCGGTCTGGTCGCCCCCACCCGCGGCAGCGCGGCCATCCATGGCCGGCCGGTGCGCGAGCGTCTGGATCACGTCGGCATGGTGTTCCAGAAGGCCACGCTGCTGCACTGGCTGACCATCGAGGACAACGTGCTGCTGCCGGTGCGCGTGCGCCGCGGCCGCATCGGCCAGGACGATCGCCGTCGCGCGCGGGCCCTGCTCGATGCCACCGGCCTCGGGCAGTTCGCCTCGAAGATGCCGCACGAGCTCTCGGGCGGCATGCAGCAGCGAGCCGCGATCTGCCGGGCGCTGGTGCAGGACCCCGACATCCTGTTGATGGACGAGCCCTTCGGCGCGCTCGACGCGCTGACCCGCGAGCAGATGTGCTTCGACCTGCTGCGTCTTTGGACCGAGCGGCGCAAGACCATCGTCTTCGTCACCCACTCGATCCCCGAAGCGGTGCTGCTGTCGGACCGGGTGGTGGTGATGTCGCCCCGGCCCGGCCGCATCGAGAGCATCGTGCCGGTGCCGCTGCCGCGGCCGCGCACCCTCGACTCGATGGCGCTACCCGAGTTCCAGGCCTGCACCCAGGCCATACGACGCATCATCTATGGTCATGACACCGAACGTGCCGCCCGCAGTGCCGCCCTCTGAACCGCGCCTGCTGCCGCAGCCCACACGGGCCGCACGCCTGTGGCGCGCGTGGCAGGGCTTCGCCATCCCGGCGATCACCCTGATCGCGGTCATCGCGCTCTGGGAGGCGGTGGTTCGCGTCTTCGGCATCCCGGCCTACCTGCTGCCCTCGCCCTCGCGGGTGCTCACCGAGCTCGACAAGCTCGGCATGCGACTGGTACCCAACATCGGCGCGACGCTGCTGACTGTGCTTGGCGGCTTCTTCGCGTCGGTGCTGGTGTCGCTGCCGCTGGCCGTGGCCATTGCCTCCTCGCCACTGGTCGCCCGCGCGGTCTATCCGCTGCTGCTGATCACCCAGTCGACACCCATCATCGCGATCGCACCCATCCTGGTGGTGCTGCTGGGCACGGGCCAGCTGTCTCGCTCGACGATCACCTTCCTGATCGCCTTCTTCCCGCTGCTGGTGAGCATGGTCACCGGTCTGCTCTCCACGCCGCGCGAAGCCGTGGAGCTGTCACGCGTGCTGCGCACCAGCTTCATCCAGGATTTGTGGCTGATCCGGCTGCCGGCGTCGGTGCCCTTCGTGTTCAGCGGCCTGAAGGTGGCGATATCCTTGTCGGTGATCGGCGCCGTGGTGGCCGAGTTCGTCACCGCCAATCAGGGGCTGGGCTACCTGATCACCCAGTCGACAGCGTTCTTCAACGTGCCACTGGCCTTCGGTTCGGTGATCCTGCTCGCCATCATGGGCGTGCTGCTCTTCCAGGCCATCGTGCTGATCGAGCGCATCTTCTTTCCGTGGGCCGCGCAGGCCGATCGGATCACCCGGGAATGACCATGCAACAGACGCTGCTCGAAGCCCCCTTCGTACTCACGATGGACGCTGACAACCGCGTGATCGAGGACGGCGCGGTACTGGTCGACGGCGCACGGATCGTGGCCGTGGGCAAGGCGGCGCAGCTTGTGCTGGCGCATCCCGACGCGCGGCGCGAGCGCTTCCCGCGCGCGCTGCTGATGCCAGGCCTGATCAACACGCACATGCACTCGGGGCTGCTGCGCGGCACCGCCGAAGGCCTGCCGCTGTGGGACTGGCTGCGCCTGTACATCGACCCCATGCACCGGGTGCTGCAGCCGCGCGAGGCGGAGGTCGCGTCGTGGCTCTGCTACGCCGAATCGCTGCTGGCCGGCACCACCACCGTGGTCGACATGTGGCGCTTCATGCAGGGCAGCGCCCGCGCCGCCGCGCAACTGGGTAACCGCGCGATCATGGTGCCCTACGTCGGCGAGCATCCGGAGTTCAACTATTTCGACACCCTCGACGACAACGAGGCCCTGATCGAAAGCTGCCACGGCAGCGCCGACGGCCGGGTGATGGCCTGGGTGGGCCTCGAACACGCCTTCTACTTCACCGAGGAGGCGACCCGGCGGGCGATCGACATGGCCAGACGCCACCGCACCGGCCTGCACACCCACAGCAACGAGACCCTGGCCGAGGTCGACGAGATGCAGCGGCGCTACGGGCTGCGCCCGATCCATGCGCTCGAACGCCTCGGGCTGCTCGAGCCCGACACGGTGCTGCTCGCCCACGGCGTGTGGCTCGACGACGGCGAGATCGAGGTGCTGGCGCGGCACGGCACCGGCATCGCTCACAACCCGTCCAGCAACATGAAGCTCGCCAGCGGCCCGGCGCCCGTCGAGAAGCTGCTCGCCGCGGGCGTGGCCGTGGGCCTGGGCTCGGACGGCGAGAAGGAGAACAACAACCTCGACCTGTTCGAGGAGATGAAGGTGGCCTCGCTGCTCGCCAAGCTCACGCGCATGGACGCGGCCGCCCTGCCCTCCTGGGACATCATGCGCATGGCCACCATCGGCGGCGCACGCGCGGTCGGCATGGCCGACCGCATCGGATCGCTCGAACCGGGCAAGCTCGCCGACATCGTCGCGGTGCGCACCGACACCGCACGCATGACACCGCTGCTGGGCGGCGAGCACTTCAACCTGCACCACAACCTCGTGCACGCCGTGCAGGGCGGCGACGTGACCATGACCATGGTCAATGGCAGCGTCGTCGCGCGCGACGGGCGGCTGCTCACCGCCGACATGGACGCGCTGATCGCCGAGGCTCAGGCAGTGGTGCCCGGCCTGTTCGCGCGCCGCGCCGCATGGCTGGCGGACCACCAGCAGGGCGCGGTGTCGCCGGTCTGACGGCTGGCTGCGACCCCGACCAGCCAGCTGGCAAGGCCCGGCGCTGCCGCGGGCCGTGCGCTCAGTCGGAAAACAGCTGCGCGACGGCGCGCTGCAGGCCGCCGTAGCCCGTGCAGCGGCACAGCTGGCCGCACAGCTGGGCGCTCGCCTGCGCGGCATCGGGCCGAGGCTGCTGCCCGTGCAGGTGGGTCAGCATCATCACCAGACCCGGGGCGCAGTAGCCGCACTGCACCGCGCCGCAGCGCGCCAGCGCCTCGCGCACCGGCGCGCTGGCCTCGCTGTCGGCCACCGATTCGATGGTGACGATGGCGCGCCCCTGGAGCTGATAGGCCATCACCAGGCAGGCATTGACCGGGTTTCCATCCATCCAAACCAGGCAGGCCCCGCAGCGCCCGATGCCACACCCCGGCTTGGCGCCGGTCAGGCCGACGTCCTCGCGCAGCACCTCGAGCAGGCGGCGGGTGGGCGCGCAACGCAGACGCACGGCCTCGCCGTTGACGGTGCAATGGAGATCGATGGCGCTGACAGTGCTCACGGCTGGCGCTCCAGGAATTCGAGCAGATCGTCGGGCGAGATGGGCAGGCGATCGACCGGCAGGCCGATGGCCGCGCTCACGGCGTTGGCAACCGCCGGCACCGCGATGTTGACCGCGATCTCGCCGGCGCCGCGCGGGCCCACCGGATCGTCGGGCATCAGATCCTCGATGGCCTGCAGCTCGGCATGGGGCGCATCGGCGAGGGTGGGCACCAGATAGGCATCGAGGTTGCGCGCGAGGTAGCGGCCCCCGGTCATCGGCAGCCGCTCGGTGGTGGCCAGACCCTGACCCATCAGAGCGCCGCCTTCCATCTGGCCGAGCAGCCCCATCGGCGAGATCACCGGTCCGAGCGCCGACACGATGGCCAGCCGTTGCACCTGCAGCGCGCCGCTCCAGCAATCGATGCGCACACGCGCGAGCGCCGCGCAGGCACCGAACACCCAGTGCGAGCCCGGCACCGCGCTGGGCGTCTCCTCGGGTTCGAGTTCGATCAGCAGCGGTGGCAGGCTGGCGCCGAGCGCGCGGGCGAGCTCCGCAAGACTCAGGCACTGTCGCCCCTCGGTATCGAACCAGCCCCCGGGCCCGAATCGCAGCGCCGAGGGCGCCGCGCCAAGGTGCGCTGCGGCGCGTTCACCCAACCCCGCGACCCAGTCGCGCGCGGGGCCCGACAGGGCACGGTGCAGCAGCGTGGTCGAGCGCGATGCGGCAGCCGCGCCGGTGTCGGGCGCCAGTGCCGAGTCGCCGATCACGGGGCGCAGGTCGGCGGTGGCGCAGCCCAGATGCCGTACGGCGAGATCCTGCATCGCGTCGGCCAGGCTCTGGCCCATCTCGGTGAGACTGACCCGCAGCTCGATGCGGCCATCGGCGGCCAGAGCCAGCGCGAGCTTCGCGCCGTTGGGGCCGCCGCGGCCAAAGCCATCGCTGCGGTGAACCAGCGCCAGACCCGTGCCATGGCGATAGCGGCCGCCCTCGTCGTCGGCAGCGCGCGCCCGCTCGAGCCACAGCGGGTGGCGGGCGATCTGCGCCAGCGCCAGTTGCGGCCCATCGGACGCCACCACCTGCTGGCCGAGCGGGCCGGGCGCATCGGGTGCAACCAGATTGCGCAGCCGAAACTCGAGCGGGTCGAATCCGCCGGCCCTCGCCAGGCGATCGATCTGCTGCTCGAGCGCCCACTGGGTCTGGACGGCGCCGAAGCCGCGAAACGCGCCCGCGATGCCGTTGTTGGTGTAGGCGAGCCGGGCGTGGATGCCCAGCACCGGCCAGGCGTAGGGCCCAACCGAGTGTTCGACGGCCGCATCGAGCACCTCGGGCCCGTGGGTGGCGTAGGCGCCGGTGTCGGCGAGGATGTCGACGCGGTGCAGGCACAGGCGGCCTTGCGCATCGCAGCCGCTGCGCATGCGGATGCGCATGGCGTGACGCTTGACGCCGAGGTCGGTGGACGCCGGCCGCGACAGGTGCAGGCGCACCGCGCGTCCGGTCTTCAGGGCGAGCAGCGCGGCGATCGGCTGCACCGTCAGCTCGTCCTTGGCGCCGTAGGAGCCGCCCACGGGCGAGCCCACCACGCGCACCCGCTCGGGCGGCAGGCACAGCATCGCGGCGATCACCTGCCGGTCGCGCTCGGGGTTCTGGCAACCCCACCAGAGCACCAGACCGCCCTGGCCGTCGGGCTCGACCACGCCACCTTCGGTCTCGAGGCAGACGTGCATCTGCCGCGGGCTTTCGTACTCGGCCTGGACCACATGCGCGCACGCTGCCTCGGCGGCGGCCCACGCGGCCTCGTCGCCGCGGCCATGCTCGACCTGATGCAGCAGGTTGCCTCGTTCGTGCACCGGCACGGCCTGCGGCGCGAGCGCGGCCTCGGGGTCATCGACCACCGGCAGCGGTTCGAGCGTGAGCCGGATCGCGGCCAGCGCCGCCTGCGCGATGGCCGGCGTGTCGGCCGCCACCGCGGCAATGGGGTCGCCCACGCAACGCACGCGCTCGGAACACAGGGCGGGCCGATCGACGTGGCGCAGGCCAAAGAGCGCCGGGCCCGGGATGTCGGCGGCGGTGACGACGGCGCGCACGCCCGCCATGGCCGCGGCGGCGCCGGTGTCGATGGCCACCAGCCGCGCATGCGGCAAGGGGCTGCCCAGGACGGCCGCATGGAGCTGATCGGGCCGCAGCCTGTCGCTCGGATAGCCGGCCGCGCCGCGCAGCTTCGCGTCGGCGTCGGCGCGCGGGCGGGCGCGGGCGAGCAGCGTGTCGTGATCGAGCACCTGGCGCGGGCCGCGCGAGGCCGGATCGAACTCAGCCATGCGGCATCGCCTCGCGGGAAAGATGTCCGGTGAGCAGGCGCGTGACCAGCCTGGCCTGCGGGCTATCGTCGAGATCGGCAAGGCAGGCCGCGCGCAGCCCGCCTGCATCGCGGCGCAACGCCTCGGGTGTCAGGCCGACCAGGACGCGCTCCACCCGCGTCAGTCGCCTCGCGGGCCAGCCGGCGGCGGTGGCCGCCACGCGCGGCTCGGCGATGACCCCGCGGTCGCTCAACGCCTCGATGGCGAGCGTGAGCCGTGATGGCGAGAACGCCGCGCGCCAGCCGATCTTCTCGAAGATCGACCAGCCCGGGCGCGGCGCGCGCGCGAGCGGCCAGCACACCTCGGCGATCAGCGGCAAGGCCGCGCCGCCGGCGCGCGCCTCATCGAGCATGCGGTCGAGCGGCACGCGCGTGCCCTCGGCCAGCGTCAGCCAGGCACCGGCCGCAAGGAGCGCCGGCAGCGCGTCGCCGCAACGCCAGCCGATGTTGCCGCCCAGCGTGGCGAGATGACGCACAGCCGGCGCGGCGATGGCATCGAACGCCTCGGCCAGCCTGGGCGCGGCCGCCCGCACCCGGGCATCACGGCGCAAGGCCTCGAGCCTGGCAGCGGCGCCCAGCCGCAGCGCGCGGCTGCCGTCGGGCAGGACATCGAGATGGACGCCCGCGGGAACGGCACCGGCGAGCACATCGATCAGGAGGGTATGGGAGGGCCTTTGCTCCTCGGCCACGCCCCAGCCCAGCTGCAGCGCGGTGCCCCCGGCGATGTAGGTGGCCTCGGGGCCGCAAGCGCGTCGGAGATCCAGGGCCGCGGCGGCCGTGAACGGCTGGCTGAGCGCACAGGGTGCGGCCGGCGGCTGGGCCACCCAGTCGATCAGGGCGCTGTCGTTGGGCATCGGTGCCTACCCCATGGGGCCCGCGCCCCGCGTGCCTGGCAGACCACCAGGCGCATCGGACGCCCGGAGAGCCGGCCGATCGCCGACAAGAAAAAGGGCCCGGAGAAATTCCGAGCCCTTGCATTTGGTGGAGCGGAGGAGGATCGAACTCCCGACCTTCGCATTGCGAACGCGACGCTCTCCCAGCTGAGCTACCGCCCCGAAGCCCTGAAGTATAGCATGAGCCGCTTCGTCAGCCTTGCCGCTCCAGACCCACGCGCGCTGGCGAAAGCGCCTGCGCCGACACGCCCTGGTCGGCAAGCTCGGGCGGCACCGCCTGCCCCAGGGCGAGGCTTGCGGCAAGCGCCGACATCGCGGCGCAGGTCTGGATGCCGTAGCCGCCCTGGGCGGCCAGCCAGATGAAGCCCGGCGCGTCCGGACGCTCGCCCACCACCGGCTCGCCGTCGGCGACGAAGGAACGCAGCCCCGCCCACACGCGCTGCGGCCGCCGTATGGTCAGCGTGGTCGCCGTCTGGATGCGGTCGATCCCGATGGCCACATCGAGCTCCTCGGCCTGCACATCGTGGGGCTGCACCGCATCGGCGTTGGCGGGCGAGCCCAGCAGCAGGCCGGCATCGGGCTTGAAGTACCAGGTCTCGGCAACGTCGACGACCATCGGCCACTGCCGGCATGCGATGCCGGCGGGCGGCGCGAACACGAAGGCGGTGCGCCGCCGCGGCTGCAGCCCCACGCCCGCGAGGCCGCCCCGCGCTGCCACCACGTCGGCCCAGGCGCCCGCCGCGTTGATCAACCGGCGAGCGCGCCAGATGCGACCGTCGGCCAGGCGAACCTCCCAGCGGCCGCTCGCGCGCGCCAGCGCGGCGAGTTCGGCATCGCAGACCAGCTCGCCATCCCGACCGCGCAGCCCGCGAAGAAAGCCCTGGTGCAGCGCGTTCACGTCGATGTCTCGCGCACCGGGTTCGTGCAGCGCCTCGCCGGTGCATTCGGGGCGCAGCACAGGCACCGCGGCCAGCGCCTGCTCGCGCGTCCAGCGCTCGACAGCCGCGCCCGCGCCGAGTTCGGCCTGCAGGGCATCGAGCAGCCCGGGCTCAAGGGGATTGCCGATGACGAGCGTGCCGCGCGGGCCGAGCACCGGATGCTCGACGAAGCCGTCGGGCGGATGCTCGAGGAAGGCGCGGCTCGCGCGCGACAGCGCCCGCACCTGCGGCGGCCCGTAGGTCTCGGAGAAGAGCGCCGCCGAGCGGCCCGTGCTGTGCCAGCCCGGGGAAGACTCACGCTCGAGCAGCGCGACGCTGCCGTGGGCGGCGAGGCGCCATGCTGCGGAAGCACCGGCGATGCCGGCGCCGATGACCAGAAAATCGACTTCCTTCATCGGTCATGCACCAAGAAAAAAGGCGCCCATTGCTGGGCGCCCCGAAAAAAGGGCAGTCGAGCTGCCTCTCCTCCTCCTCCTCAAACCGTCGCTGATGGGCTGACCACCAGCGAATGGCCGTGATGCTAACCATTCCGTTTGGTGTCGTCCATGAAATTTTGGTCGACAAAATGTCGCACGTCATGGACGGGCGACTGACGCCGGGGTCAGCGGGAACGGTCCACCCAGGCCAGCATGCCCAGGGCGAGAGCGAGAGCGAAACCGCTGGGGATGACGGCCGCCAGCCAGGGCGGCCAGGTGTTGAGCAGGCCGAGGTGGGAGAACAGACCATTCAGAAAATGGAACGCCACACCCAGCATGATTCCCGCGAAAACCTTCAGGCCTATGCCGCCGGCGCGGGCCTGAAGGTAGGCGAACGGCAGCGCCAGGGCCATCATCACCACCACCGCCAGCGGATAGACGAACTTCTTCCAGAAGGCGATCTCGTAGCGGTCGCTGCGCTGCTGGTTGTCGCGCAGGTGCCTGACGTACTGGAACAGAGCCACCGCCGACATCCGCTCGGGGACAACCGCCAGCAGACCCAGCAGGTCGGGGGTGAGATCCGATTGCCATGCCATCTCGGCCAGCGGTTCGCGGCGGGCCCGCAGCGCCGTCACCTCGCCGGCAACCGCCACCGGTTCGAAGCGCGTGAGCACCGCCTCGCGCAGCAGCCAGCCATGCGGCGGCGCGAAGCTTGCGCCACCCGCCTCGAGCAGCAACACCAGCCTGAAGTCGGCGTCGAACTCGAAGACCCGCAGCGCGCGCAGCGAGGTGTCGGGGCGGATTTCGGCTATGTTGACGAAGCGTTGGCGCTGCAGCGCGCCGGCGGCATCACGCACACTGTCCTTGACCCAGATGCCCGATCGCAGTTCGGCGCCGGCCACGGCCGCGCCGGTCTGTGCCGACAGCCGCATGCGCTGCGCCAGCCGCTCGGCCTGCGGGGCAAGCACCTCGCCCACCAGCGCCGTGAGCAAGGCAATGCCCAGACCGACGGCGCCCACCACGCCGAGCGCGCCACGCCTGCCCAGGCCGGCAGCGCGCATCGCGGTGAACTCGGAGCTCGCGGCGAACTGCGCCAGCGCATAGATGGCGCCGATGAGCGCGGCCACCGGCATCAGCTCGTAGATGCGCCCAGGCAGGCCGAGCAGCACGAAGACGAGTGCGTGCTGGAGGCGGTAGCCCCCCTGTCCGACGTCGTCGAGTTCGCCGATCAGATCGAAGAACGCGAACAGGGCGAGGAATCCGGCCAGCACGAACAGCACCGAGCCCAGGATGGCGCGCCCCAGATAGCGCCTGATGAGCCTCATGCGGCGCGCGCCGCCCGCATCCGGCTAAGCAGCCCGCCGCCGCCCAGCCTCACACGTCGCCACAGCAGCCAGGCCGCGATCGCGAAGGCGGCCGCATGGATCAGCCACACGCCCAGGGCAAAGCTCAGGCGCCCCTGTCCGACCCAGGCCTGGCTGAGCGACAGCAGATTGCTGTAGACGACGTAGATGAGCAGCGCGACGATGAGATTGACCGACCGTCCGACGCGCGGATTGAAAGCCGACAGGGGGATCGCGAGCAGGGCCAGGGCGATGGCCGAGACCGGCAGGCCGATGCGCCAGACCAGCTCGCCGAGATGCCGCGGCGTGGGATCGGCCAGCAGTTGCCTGGTCGAGAGCGCCTTGATCGGGCTGTCGGACACCGGCGGCGCAACCGGGTCGATGCGCAGCCCGTAGCGCTCGAACTCCATGATCCGGAACTCCGCAGCGCTCGATGAGCCGTCGTAGCGGCGGCCGCGATCGAGCACCAGGAAGCGGTCGCCGTCGGGCTCGGTGACCACCTCGCCGCCGGCCGACACCACGACGACCAGCCGATCGGCCGACTGCTGGGTGACGAACACGTTGCGCACGCTGCGCTCGTCCTCGGCCAGACTCTCGACGAAGAACACGCGGCTGCCCGACGCCGAATCGCGGAACTGCCCGGCCGACACCCGCGAGACGTCCTGGCGCTGCTCGAAACGCCGCTGGTAGTCGGCGCTCTGCTGGTTGGCCCAGGGCGCGAGCGAGAAGCTGAGCACCGCCACGACGACCACCAGGGGGAACGCGAAGCGCATCACGGGCATCACGAAGTCGGTCAGGCTGCGCCCGCTTGCGAACCAGATGACCATTTCGGCGTCGCGGTAGGCGCGCGTCAGCGCCATCAGGACCGCGATGTAGAGCGTGAGCACGAGCAGCACCGGCATCGCGTTGATGGCGAAGAACGCCAGCAGCGGCAGGATGCTCGCCGTGTCGACGCGGCCCACCGCGGCGCGACCTAACGTGCGCACCAGCGTGGTGGTCACGAGGATGGTGAAGAGCGCCGCGAAGACCACGCCGGCCAGATTGACGAGGTCGCGGCGCAGGGATTTCTCGAACAGCATCGCGGAGGTCGGGGGGCGGCCCGATATAATCCGCCGGGTTTTCTTCGACGGCGGGGCAGGCAATGCATTTCAGTATAAAGACTTCGGCCATCGATACCCTGCGCAGCGCGTGCGTGCTGGTGCCGGTGGGCAGCGGCAACAACCTCACGGCCGGCGGCAAGGCGCTCGACGAAAGCCTGGGTGGCGCGCTCGCCGCGGCGCTGTCGCGCGGCGACCTCCAGCCCAAGGCCGGATCGACGCTGCTCGTCTACGGCGAGGCCCGCAAGGTGGCGCGGGTGGTGCTGGTGGCCACCGGCGAGGACGCCGAGGCGAGCGAGCGCTCGTTTGGCGAAAGCGTCAGGGCCGGCCTGCGGCAGGCCGGCGCCACGTCGTGCGAAGAGGTGGTCTCGATCCTTCACGAGGCTGGCGTCAAGGGCCGGGACCTCGCCTGGAAGCTGCGCCAGCAGGTCACGGTCGGGCGCGACCTCGCCTACCGGTTCGAGCGCATGAAGTCGCGCAAGGATCCGCAACCGGTGCGACCGGGCCGCGTCGCGCTGCTCGTCGCCCGGGCGGCGGCGGCGGGCGCCCAGACCGCGATCGATCGCGCCATGGCGCTGGCCAACGGCACCGACCTCGCCCGCGATCTGGGCAACCTGCCGGGCAACGTCTGCACCCCCACGTACCTTGCCGAAGCGGCGCGCAAGCTCGCCGCCGAGCACAAGCTGCGCGTGCAGGTCCTCGATCGCAAGCAGATGGAAGCGCTGCGCATGGGCTCCCTGCTGTCGGTGGCGCGTGGCTCGGACGAGCCGCCGAAGTTCATCGTGCTCCAGTACCGTGGCGGTCCGGCCCGTCAGGCGCCGGTGGCGCTCATCGGCAAGGGCATCACCTTCGACACCGGCGGCATCTCGCTCAAGCCGGCCGCCGAGATGGACGAGATGAAGTTCGACATGTGCGGCGCGGCCTCGGTGCTGGGCACGCTGCGCGCGGTCGCCGAGATGCGTCTGCCGATCAACGTCGTCGGCATCGTCGCGGCCACCGAGAACATGCCCGGCGGCAAGGCGACCAAGCCGGGCGACATCGTCACCAGCATGTCGGGCCAGACCATCGAGATCCTGAACACCGACGCCGAGGGCCGGCTGGTGCTCGCCGACGCCCTGACCTACGTCGAACGCTTCAAGCCGCAGGCGGTCATCGACATCGCCACGCTCACCGGCGCCTGCGTCATCGCGCTGGGCAACCATCGCAGCGGGCTGTTCAGCGCCGACGACGGGCTGGCCGACGCCCTGCTGGCCGCGGGCCGGGAGTCGAGCGATCCCTGCTGGCGGATGCCGATCGACGAGGAGTACGCCGAGGCGCTGAAGTCGAACTTTGCCGACGTGGCCAACGTCGGCGGCCGCGCCGGAGGTTCGATCACCGCCGCGTGCTTCCTCGCCCGGTTCGCACGCAACCTCACCTGGGCGCATCTCGACATCGCCGGCACGGCCTGGAAGAGCGGACCGCAGAAGGGATCGACCGGCCGTCCGGTGCCCATGCTCACCCAGTTCCTGATCGACCGGGCCGACGGCAAGGCGTCGGCCTGAGGAGGCCCGCACCGAGCGTGCCCACGGGCCGATGACCCGCATCGACTTCCACTTCAACGCGCCCGACAAGCTGGCCTACGGGTGCCGTCTGCTGCGCAAGGTCCACCGCTCGGGCCAGCGCGTCGTGGTCTTCGGCCCGCCTGCGCTCATCGCCGAGCTCGACCAGGCACTCTGGACCTTCTCGGCGCTCGACTTCATCCCCCACGTCGCGGCCATCGATCCGCTCGCCGGGAGCACCCCCGTCCTGCTGTGCAGCGAACCCCTCGAGACGCCGCATCACGAGGTGCTCGTGAACCTCGGCGACGCCACGCCGGCCTTCTTCGGCCGATTCGAACGTCTGGTCGAAGTGGTCGGGCGCGACGATGCCGACCGCGCCCGCGCCCGCGAGCGCTGGCGCCATTACAAGGATCGCGGCTACGCGCTGGCCAGCTTCGATCTGGCCGCTGGCGAGGCAGCCCAGTGAGCAAGCCAACCGACGCGCCCGACGGCGCCGATCCCTTTGAGAACGACGACAGCATTCCGCTGCTGACCGACGTGGTGGCTCCGGGCGCAGGCGAGGCGCGGACCGAAGCGCAGGCGGCGGCGGCGATCGCCGCGACGGCGCCACAGGCCGGGCAGGCGCAGGCCGGGCAGGCGCCGCAACCGGAACCGCAGCCGCTGCCCGACGCGCTCCTCGACGCGACGACCGTGACCCCGACCGTCCAGAGCATCGTGCCCGCACCGGCGCCGCCGACCGACGCCACCGCGTCCGCGGCGGCACCGACGCCGGCACCGACGCCGGTGCGCGAACCCGAACCCCATGAGTGGGCCGAGCTCGCCGCGCGCATCGAGCACGGCGTCACCAGTCGCATGCTCGAGCAGGCCGGCCCCATGCTTGAAGCCTCGCTGCAGTCGATGGTGTCGCCACTGATCGAGCAGGCCGCCGTGCAGATCGCCCAGGACCTGCACGACGCCTTCTCGCATCTGGTGCGCGACCTGGTCGCACGCGCGCTCGCCGAGGAGCTTGCGCTGCTGCAGACGCGCGACCCTTCATCCGCCCCCGACGACGACCAGGCCGACGCCCGCGACGCCGCGCCCCCGCCGGGCAGCCTCAGCCCATCCGCCTTCTTCCGAGCCTCCCCCCCATGACCGCAAGCGCCCCCGCCCCCGGGCTAGCCAAGAGCTTCGAGCCGGGCGACATCGAGAGCCACTGGTACCGCACCTGGGAGGAGCGCGGCCTGTTCGCCGCCGGCAACCGCCCGCAGGCCGGTGCCTTCTGCATCCAGCTGCCGCCACCCAACGTGACCGGTACGCTGCACATGGGCCATGCGTTCAACCAGACGCTGATGGACGCCCTGACCCGTCACCGTCGCATGGCGGGTGACAACACGCTGTGGTTGCCCGGTACCGATCACGCCGGAATCGCCACCCAGATCGTGGTCGAGCGTCAGCTCGATGCCCAGGGCCTGAGCCGGCACGATCTCGGCCGCGAGCGCTTCGTCGAGCGGGTGTGGGCCTGGAAACGCGAGTCGGGCTCGACCATCACCGGCCAGATGCGCCGGATGGGCGCCTCGACCGACTGGTCGCTCGAGTACTTCACGATGGACCCCAAGCTGTCGGAGGTCGTCAAGGAGGTCTTCGTCGGTCTCTACGAGCAGGGCCTCATCTACCGCGGCAAGCGTCTGGTCAACTGGGATCCGAAACTGCTGACCGCGGTCTCGGACCTCGAGGTGGTGAGCGAGGAGGAAGACGGCCACCTCTGGGAGATCCGCTACCCGCTGGCCGATGGCAACGGCCACCTGACCGTGGCCACCACGCGCCCCGAGACCATGCTCGGCGACGTGGCGGTGATGGTGCACCCCGACGACGAGCGCTACGCACATCTGATCGGACGCAGCGTGCGCCTGCCGCTCACCGGCGAGGCCGACGACCTGTCGGCTGGCTGGCGCGACATTCCCGTGATTGCCGACGCCTACGTCGATCGCGACTTCGGCACCGGCGTGGTCAAGGTGACCCCGGCGCACGATTTCAACGACTACGCGGTCGGCCAGCGCCACGGCCTGCCCATGATCAGCGTGTTCACCCTCGAGGCCCGCCTGAACGACGCGGTGCCGCCCCGCTACCGCGGGCTCGAGCGCGACGAGGCGCGCCGGCGCATCGTCGCCGACCTCGACTCGCTGGGCCTGCTGGCCGCCACCCGCCCGCACAAGCTGATGATGCGCCGCGGCGACCGCACGCAGGCGGTCATCGAGCCGATGCTCACCGACCAGTGGTTCGTCGCGATGAGCAAGGCCTCGCCGCCCGACTCGCAGCTGGGGGGCCGCAGCATCGCGCAGCGCTCGCTCGAGGTGGTCGCCGACGGCTCGGTCACCTTCGTGCCGGGCAACTGGCGCGCCACCTACGACCACTGGCTCGAGAACATCCAGGACTGGTGCATCTCGCGCCAGCTCTGGTGGGGCCATCAGATTCCGGCCTGGTACAAGGCCAACGCCGACGGCCAGCCCGTGCACGACGGGACGGTGTTCGTCGCGCGCACCGAGGAGGCGGCGCGCGCCCAGGCCGATGCCGCCGGCTGGCAGGGGCCGCTGGTGCGCGACCCCGACGTGCTCGACACCTGGTTTTCGTCGGCGCTGGTGCCCTTCTCCACGCTGGCCGACCCCGAGGAGCCCTTCCGCGACGGCCGCCCCAACCTGCGTCCCGAGCTCGACCGCTTCCTGCCCTCGTCGGTGCTGGTCACCGGCTTCGACATCATCTTCTTCTGGGTCGCCCGGATGGTGATGATGACCGTCGCCTTCACCGACCGGGTGCCCTTCCGGCACGTCTACGTGCATGCCCTGGTGCGCGACGCCGAGGGCCAGAAGATGTCCAAGAGCAAGGGCAACACGCTCGACCCCATCGACCTGATCGACGGCATCGACCTCGAGACGCTGGTGGCCAAGCGCACCACCGGGCTGATGAACCCGAAGCAGGCCGACGCGATCGCGCGCCGCACGCGCCGCGAGTATCCGGACGGCATCCCCGCGTTCGGCGCCGACGCGCTGCGCTTCACCTTCGCGTCACTGGCCACGCCCGGGCGCAACATCAACTTCGACCTCAACCGGTGCGAGGGCTACCGCAACTTCTGCAACAAGCTCTGGAACGCGACCCGCTTCGTGCTGATGAACTGCGAGGGGCACGACAACGGCTTCGCGCCGCACACCCCCGAGCAGTGCGTGCCCGGCGGCTATCTGCACTTCAGCCGCCTCGACCGCTGGCTCACCTCGACGCTGCAGCGGGTGTGCCTCGAGGTCGACCGGCACTACGCCGAGTACCGCTTCGATCTCGCGGCGCGGGCCATCTACGAGTTCGTCTGGAACGAGTACTGCGACTGGTATCTGGAGCTCGCCAAGGTGCAGCTCGCCGACCCCGACGAGGCGGTGCGCCGTGCCACGCGCCGCACGCTGCTGCGCACCCTCGAGACGGTGCTGCGGCTCGCCCATCCGTTCATCCCCTTCATCACCGAGGCGCTGTGGCAGAAGGTCGCGCCACTGGCCATGCGCTACGGCGAGCGCGGCGTCCAGAGCCTCGAGGGCGAGGCGCTCGCGCAGGCCATCGCCGAGCAGCGCCACTGCCTGGTCACGCAGGCTTATCCGCGAGGCGATGCCGCGCGGATCGACACCGGGGCCGAGGCGTGGGTCGCCAGCCTGAAGCCGATGGTCGAGGCCTGCCGGGCGCTGCGCGGCGAGATGAACATCGCGCCGTCGCTGCGCCTGCCGCTGGTGGCCGAGGGCGACCGCGAACTGCTCGAATCGTGCGCGCCCTACCTGCGCTTTCTGGCGCGGCTCGACGCCGTGCGCGTCGTCGACCGGCTGCCCGAGTCCCCCGCGCCGGTACAGATCGTCGGCGACAGCCGTCTGATGCTCGAGGTGCAGATCGACGTGGCCGCCGAGCGCGAGCGCATCGGTCGCGAGATCGCGAAGGTCGAGGCCGACATCACCCGCGGGCAGGCCAGGCTCGGCAACCCGAGCTTCGTCGAACGTGCGCCGGCGGCCGTGGTCGCGCAGGAGCGCGAGCGGATGGCCGGGTTCGAGGCGACGGCGGCTCGCCTGCGCGAGCAGCTCGAACGGCTGCGCTGAACCCGTCCGTGCCCGCGCTTGCCGGCGTGCACCGGCGGCGCGGGCTGGCGTACGATCGCGGGCTCGGGGCGCCAGAAAGTCCAACAACCCGGCCCCACACACCGAGGAGACTCCCGATGACCTTTTCCCCCAGGGCCGTGCGCACCGCGTCGCTGGCCATCGTCGCTGCGGTGCTAGCCGCCTGCGGCAGCGTCGACAGCAGCAACGATCGCGGCGCGCTGAAATCGAACAGCCAGACCGCCGCGATGCCGCGCGCGATGATCGACGCGACCGTGGCCACGCTGCCCGGCCTGCAGTCGCTGATCGGCGGCGCCGCCAAGTGCGACGTGTCGATCAACCGCATCATCTACGACACCCGCGACCCGAAGAACAACGACGCCGAAGCCAGCGCCGGTGTGCTGATTCCCTCGGGCACGGGCTGCAGCGGCCCCTATCCCATCGTCGTCTATCACCACGGCACGACGGTCATCAAGGACGACACCATGTCGTCGCCGACCAACGCCGAGATGAACCTGCAGCTTTGGATGTACGCGGCGCAGGGCTACATCGTCGTGATGCCCGACTACCACGGGTACTCGGGCTCGACGATGAACTATCACCCCTACCTGCAGGCCGACATCACCGCGCTCGTCAGCATCGACGCGCTGCGCGCGACCCGCAAGCTGCTCACCGACCGCGGCGTGGCCACGTCGGGCAAGCTCTTCCTGGCCGGCTACTCGCAGGGCGGGCACGCCGCGATGGCCACCCAGCGCGCCCTCGAGAAGGACTACACCTCGGAGTTCACGGTCACGGCCTCGGTGCCGATGGCCGGCCCCTACGCGCTTGCGCAGACGGTGCTCAGCGGCTTCGACGCGCCGGTGGCCGGCGCCACGGTCTTCACGCCCATGGCGCTGATCGGGCTGCAGAAGCGCTACGGCGACGTCTACACGCAGGCCTCCGACGTCTTCCAGTCGCCCTGGGTGAACGGCATCGAGAGCCTGCTGCCGGGCACCATCACCTTCAACAACCTCTTCCTGCAGGGCAAGCTGCCACTGGCCCTCACCGGTCCCGGCGGCCTGCTCACCAGCGGCTTCGTCAGCGGCTACAAGGCCGATGCGAACTACCCCGCACGCCGGCGCGTCGCCGAGCACGACCTGCTCAACTTCAAGCCCAAGGCGGTGACCACGCTGTGCCATGGTTCGCGCGACCCGACGGTCCCGGTGGCCAACATGACCAGCGCCGTGACCTACTTCGCCAGCCAGGGATCCACCGTGGGCGCGGTTGATGTCGAGATGGTGCCGGCCTTCAAGCCGGGCATCGACGCGCAGGTGGCCGCCGCAGGGGGCCTGAGCACCTACCACGGCGGCATCGTGCCGCCGCTGTGCGCCTCGGTGGCGCGCTCGGTGTTCGACCCGCTGCGCTGAAGCAAACGGGCCGGGCGCCCCGCGCCCGGCCTGTCAGCACGCCGGTCGGTCCGCCTGGCGCCGAACCTGCATGGGCGCTGCGCGCCGCACCGGCGCGAGGTCAGCCCACGCTGGTGTAGCCGCCGTCGACCGGCATCACGGTGCCGGTCATGTAGCGCGCGGCATCCGAGCACAGGAACAGGATGGGGTCGGCGATTTCCGCCGGCTCGGCCCAGCGTCCCACGGGCACCCGGGCCATGATGGCCGCCGAACGCACCGGATCTTCGCGCGCACCGCGTGACAGTTGCGTGATCACCCATCCGGGCGCCACGGCGTTCACGCGGATGCCGTCGGCGGCATAGGCTGCCGCCAGCGACATCGTGAGGTTGCGCACCGCGCCCTTGGACGCCGAGTAGGCCGGCTGGCGCGGCCCGCCGAAGAACGACATCACCGAACCGATGAAGACGATCGAGCCGCGGCTTTGCGCGAGCAGCCGGCGGGCCGCGGTGCTGACTCGCATCCCGCCGGAGACGTTGACGTCGAGGACCTGGTCGAAGACCTCGGGGTCGTGCTCGGTGTCGCGGCGGATCACGCCGGCGCTGTTGACGACGACATCGAGGCGGGAAAGCCCGCCGACCAGCGCATCGACCGCGGCCTTGTCGGTGACGTCGAGCCGCCGCACGTCGATGCCGGCGAAAGCCGGATCGGCGCGCGCCGCGGCCATTTCGGCATCGGTAAGCCCGCAGGCAATCACGTGAGCGCCTGCGCGGGCAAACGCCACCGAGGCGGCCGCGCCGATGCCCGAGACACCGCCCGTGATCAGCACGGTGCGGCCGGTGAAATCGAAGCTGGCGTTCATGGCCGGCAACTCAGCGGCGCTTGAGGTAGAACGACCACTCGCGGTCGGTTGGCTCGACGGCGACCAGCGCGTTTCCGGTCTGGCGCGCAAAGGCGGCGAAGTCGCGCTGCGAGCCGGGATCGGTCGAGATCACCTTGAGCACCTGGCCGCTGGTGAGTTCGGCCAGCGCCTTCTTGGCGCGCAGGATGGGCAGGGGGCAGTTCAGGCCACGCGCGTCGACTTCCTTGTCGACGGCCGGCAGTTCGGTCGATGAGCTCATCGCGGATTCCCGGACGTTGGATGCGGCGCCCACGCTGGCGGCCGCGCGGCGAACCACCGGCGGCGCGATGCGACCGCAGAACCCGGCATTTTAGCCGCTGCGCCCCGGGAGGTCGACGAATTCCACCTCGAGGCCGCGCCGCTGCATCCAGTCGGCCATCGCCAGCCCGGTGCCGGCCCGCCAGGGCCGCAACCGAGCCGGCTCGACCAGCTTGAAGTCGGCGAGTTCGGGCGACAGCGCGATCTCGCCCTCGGCCTGCACGTGGTAGGCGATGATCAGCTCGTTCTTGCGCGTGAACGGATACACGCCGATCAGCTCGACGCTGCGGGCATCGAGGTTGGTCTCTTCCTTGACCTCGCGGGCCACCCCCTCTTCGGGCGACTCGTCACGCTCGAGAAAGCCCGTGATCAGCGCGAACATGCGCGGCGGCCAGGCGGCGTTGCGGGCGAGCAGGATGTGCTCGCCCACCTGCAGCAGCGCGGCGACCACCGGCGTGGGGTTGTTCCAGTGGGTGAAGTCGCACGCCGGACAGACGTGGCGCGCCAGCCCGCCGAGCTCGCGGGTCTCGAAGGGGGTGGCGCAGCGGGGGCAGTAGCGGTAGTCGGGATGCAAGGCGGCCTCCAGCGAGGAAGGATCAGGGACGACGGGGCGCGGCACCCCGGCGCAGCGATGCCACGCCACTGGCCAGCGCCGCGATCGAGACGCACCAGAAGAGCGGCAGATAGGCGAGCGAGCCGGCAAGCACCGCCGCCAGCGCGCTGCCGACCGCACCGAACAACACCGGCAGCACGACCTGCGTGGCGTTGACCAGCGTCATGCGCAGCCCCACCGCCTCGCCGACCCGCCCGGGCGGGCTCTCCTCATGAAGCAAGGCCATGACGGCCGGCTGGCCCATGCCCAGACCGAGTCCGAGCACGAAGGAAAGCGCGATCAGGCCCCAGTGACTGGTGACGAGCGGAAAGACGACGAAGACGGCCGCCGCGACCAGTTGCGCGGTGGCGATCAGCTGCCATGGTCCCAGGCGCCGCGAGATCATCGGCAGCGCCACCCGCACGCTGAAGGTGGCCAGCGAGAACGCGCCGAGCACCACGCCGATCTGGCTGGCGCTCAGGCCGATCGCGCTGCCCTGGATCGGCGTGAGGAACATGTGGACATCCCACACGGTGGAGGTGACGACCACCGTGATGAAGAGCATCCGCAGCAGCGGCGGGCGCAGCAGCTCCACCACCGGCCCGGGACGGGCGGGCGACTGCACGGGCTGCGAGCCGGGCCCGCCGAAGGTCCAGCGCCAGCGCAGCAGGACGAAGGCGGCCGCGATCAGCAGCGTCGAGGCCATGAACGACGCGCCGAACGACGACCCCGCGCCCCAGCCGTCGATCAGCACGCCCGCACTGATCGGTCCGCAGAAGGCCGACACCGAGTAGCCGACCGCGAGGTGGGCGAAGTTGCGCATCCGCCGCGGGCCCTCGGCGAGATCGCCGGTGAGCTTCTGGATGCTGAGGTGGAAGAACATGAACCCGGTGCCCACCAGCAGGCTGTTGGCGAACAGCGCGGGCAGCGTGAGCCAGACCGCCGGCACAACGAAGCCGATCGAGACGACGACCGAGCCCAGCAGCATCGGCAGCCGCGTGCCGACGCGATCGATCCAGCGGCCCGCCGCCACCGAGAGCAGCATGGGCAGCAGCGCGTAGAGCGACAGCAGCAGGCCGACCACGAAGGCGGGCGCCTGCAGCGCGATCGCGGCGAGCGAGACCGTCATGCGGCTGGCGGTGAAGGCCGTGTGGCCTATCACTGCCAGGCAGATGACCGGCAGCAGGGTGGGCGCCCGTTCGCTCACCGCAGCGCGTGCCCGGAGCCGGTCGGCGTAGCGCTCGCGGCCCGACGACCGGTCAGCCGCCCGCCCGCTGGGCGATCCAGTCGGGCACGGCCGCCAGCGCCCGAGGCAGACCGGAGGGATCGGTGCCGCCGGCCTGCGCCATGTCGGGACGGCCACCGCCCTTGCCGCCCACCTGGCCGGCAACGAAGTTGACCAGCTCGCCGGCCTTCAGGCGGGCGGTGAGATCGGCGGTGACACCCGCGATCAGGCTCACCTTGCCGCCGTCGACCGCGGCCAGCACGATGGCGGCCGAGCCGAGCTTGTCCTTGAGCTTGTCGAGGGTTTCGCGCAGGGTGCGCACGTCGGCGCCCTCGAGGCTGGCGGCGAGCACGCGGATGCCGGCGACGTCGATGGCCTTTGCCGCCAGGTCGTCGCCCTGCGAGGCTGCCAGCCGCGACTTGAGCCGGGCAAGCTCACGCTCGAGGTCGCGAACCTGCTCGAGCACCTGGCCGATGCGGCTGGTGAGTTCGGCCGGCGCCGACTTCAGGGCCGCCGCGGCCTCGCCGAGCGTGCCCGCCGCCTGCTGCGCCCATCCCAGCGCGTTGTGACCGGTGACGGCCTCGACACGGCGGATGCCGGCCGCCACGCCGCCCTCGGCGACGATCTTGAACAGGCCGATGTCGCCGGTGCGCGCAACATGGGTGCCGCCGCAGAGCTCGCGCGAGGAACCGATGTCGAGCACCCGAACGGTGTCGCCGTACTTCTCGCCGAACAGCGCCATCGCGCCGCCGCGCACCGCGTCGTCGAAGGCCATCACGCGAGCCTGGGTGGCGGCGTTGGCAAGCACCTCGGCGTTGACGATGGCCTCGACGCGGCGCATCTCGTCGGCGCTCATCGGCGCATGGTGGCTGAAGTCGAAACGGGTCTTGTCGGGGTCGACCAGCGAGCCCTTCTGCTGCACGTGGCCGCCGAGCACCTCGCGCAGCGCCTTGTGCATCAGGTGCGTGGCCGAGTGGTTGCGTACCGTGGCGGCGCGCCGGTCGAGATCGACCTGCGCAGCAACGGTGTCGCCCACGCGCAGCTCGCCCGTGGCCAGCCGGCCGTGGTGACCGAAGACGTCGGCCTGGATCTTCTGGGTGTCGGTGACCACGAAGCGGCCGCCGGCCACACGCAGCTCGCCCGCATCGCCCACCTGCCCGCCCGATTCGGCGTAGAACGGTGTGGTGTCGAGAACCACCACCGCATCCTGGCCCGCCGACACCGACGCGACCGCACCGCCCGCCACGTAGAGCGCGGTGATACGGCCCTCGTGCGCGAGCGTGTCGTGGCCGACGAAGCGGGTGATCTGGCCGTCGTAGGACAGGCTCTCGCCCATGCGGAACTTGCCGGCGGCGCGGGCCTGCTCGCGCTGCCGTTGCATCGCCGCCTCGAAGCCGGCCTCGTCGACCGCAACCTGCCGCTCGCGGCAGACGTCGGCGGTGAGGTCGAGCGGAAAGCCGTAGGTGTCGTAGAGCTTGAAGGCGGTTTCGCCATCGAGGGTGCGCGCTCCCCCTGCCAGAGCCGTCTCGAGGATGGCCATGCCGTGCTCGAGGGTTTCGCCGAAGCGCTGCTCTTCCTGCAGCAGCACATCGGCCACCCGGGCGCGGGCCGCGTGCAACTCGGGGTAGGCGTCGCCCATCTGCGCGTCGAGGTCGGCGACCATGCGATGGAAGAACGGGCGCGGCTGACCGAGCTTGTGACCGTGGCGCAGCGCCCGCCGGATGATCCGGCGCAGCACGTAGCCGCGCCCCTCGTTGCCGGGGATGATGCCGTCGACGATCAGGAAGGCGCAGGCGCGGATGTGGTCGGCGATCACGCGCAACGAGGGCAGCGTGAGGTCGGCGGCGCCGGTCTCGCGGGCTGCTGCCCGGATCAGCGCCTGGAACAGATCGATCTCGTAGTTGCTGTGCACGTGCTGCAGCACGGCCGCGAGCCGCTCCAGACCCATGCCGGTGTCGACGCACGGGCGCGGCAGCGGCGTGAGGTTGCCGGCCGCATCGCGCTCGAACTGCATGAACACCAGGTTCCAGATCTCGATGTAGCGGTCGCCGTCCTGCTCGGGGCTGCCCGGGGGGCCGCCTTC
>JBILUW010000174.1:0-8152 GCA_044370795.1 Burkholderiaceae bacterium | reverse complement strand
CCGGGAGCCGTCTGCCGTGCCCAACGCCCGCCCCCCCGCACGCGCCCCGGGAAGGCGCGCCCTGCGCTCCGTCGATACCACCACCGAACTCACGATCAGCAGCAGGAACTACTCGTCGTGGTCGCTGCGCGGCTGGCTGATGCTGAAGTTCAGCGGCATCGCGTTTCGCGAGGTTCAGGTGGCGATCGACGCGCCCGGCGCCCGCGCCGAACTGCTGCTGCTCGCGCCCTCGATCCTGGTGCCCTGCCTCACCCACCGCGGCGTGCGGGTCTGGGACACGCTGGCGATCGGCGAATACCTGAACGAGGTCGCGCCGCAGGCGCGCCTGCTGCCGGCCGATGCCGTGCAGCGCGCGCACTGCCGCTCGATCTGCGGCGAGATGCACTCGGGCTTCGCCGCGATGCGCGGCTCGCTGCCGATGAACATCCGCGCGCGGCTCGAGAACTTCAAGGTGTGGTCGAAGGCCCGGCAGGACATCGACCGCATCGAGACGATCTGGCAGGAGTGCCTCGAGCGCTACGGCGGCCCCTACCTCTTCGGCGAACAGCGCACGCTCGCCGACGCGATGTTCGCGCCGGTGGCCAGCCGCTTCACGACCTACGCGGTCGCGCTGTCGGCACCCTCGGCCGGCTACCGCGACACGATCATGGCGATGCCCGAGATGGCCGAGTGGATCGCCGGCGCGCTCGCCGAGCATGAGGAGGTCGACGAACTCGACATGGAGTTCTAGGACCCGCCGCGCTCGCGTCGCGCCGGCCGCATCGGCGGCGAACCCGGCCGCTACGCGCCGCCTGCGCGTGCCGACGGGAAATCGGGCGCGCGCTTCTCGCGCACGGCCGCCACGCCCTCGGCGGCGTCCTCGCCCAGAAAGCACATCATTTCCATCGCCAGCGAGCTCTCGAAGATGGGCCTGGCCATGTCGTACCAGCCATTGAGCGAGCGCTTGGTGAGGCGGATCGCCTGCTGGCTGCCACGTCCCAGCTTGCCGGCAACCTCGAAGGCGCGCCCGAGCAGTTCGGCCCGCGGCACGCAAAGGCTCACCAGGCCGATGCGCTCGGCTTCGCGGCCCGAGATGAACTCGGCGGTCAGCAGGTAGTACTTGGCGCGGGCCATGCCGCAAAGCAGCGGCCAGCAGATCGCGGCGTGATCGCCGGCGGCCACGCCCAGGCGCACGTGCCCGTCGGTGATGCGCGCCTCCTCGGCCATGATGCTGATGTCGGCGAGCAGCGCCACGGCCAGCCCGGCCCCCACCGCCACGCCGTTGATCGCCGAGATGATGGGCTTGTCGCAGGCCATCATCGTGTGGACGATCTCTCCAGCCTCCTTCATCACCAGCGCGACATTGGCCGGATTGCCGACCATGCCGGAAATCCATTCCAGGTCGCCGCCGGCCGAGAATGCGCGGTCGCCCGCGCCGGTGATCACCGCCACGCGCGTGGCGGGGTCTTCGGAGACCGCCGACCACACCCGGGTGAGCTCCCAGTGCAGGCGGGCGTTGGTGGCGTTCATCGAACCGGGCCGGTCGATGGTGATCAGCAGCACCCCGTCGGGGCGGTGCTCGAAGCGCAGGAACTCGAACTCGTCAAATCGCATCACGGACTCCATCTGAACGGAACGTGGCGCGCAGCATAACGATGCGGGCCCCGCGCGGGCGGCGTCGCGAGACCGTTCCGGAACGCAGCGCCAGGGCTTCGTTGCGCTCGCAACGATGGTGCCGCTATAGTCGGCCCGCTCAACCCGTCCCGAGGAGATTGCGCACGTGTCCGCGAATGCCCCGCCCCCCGAACAGCCCGCAGCAGGCCTCGACCGCGCCCTCACCTACCGGCTGCACCTGCTGCACAAGCTGGTCGACCGCGCAAGCCAGCTCGCGTACCCGCAAGCCACCGGCCTGACCGCCAGCGACGCCCGCTGTCTGGGCGCGGTCGGCGCATTCGGGCCGCTTTCGGTGGTGGAACTCGGCCGGCTCGCGCAACTCGACAAGGGCCAGGCCAGCCGTGCGACCCGCACGCTGGTCGACCAGGGGCTGATTCGCAAGCAGGCCGACCCGCAGGATGCCCGCGCGGTGGTGCTCACGCTCACGGCGCAGGGCCGGCAGGCCTACCGGCGCACGCTGAAGCTGGTCGCCAGGCGCAACGACGAGGCCTTCGGCTGTCTGTCGGAGCGCGAGCAGGCGCAGCTTGGCCGGCTCCTCGATCGGCTGATCGAGCACAACCAGCCCGACGGCAACTGAGCCGGGCGGTTGACGCTACGGCCCGGTCAGCGCCCCAGCAGCGTCACCAGCACGATCACCACGCCGATCGCCAGGTTGGCGGCCACCCAGCGTCTGATCGCAGCCAGCGCCAGCCCTCCGGCAGGCCAGTCGGCGGCATCGACCGCACGCGCCAGCCGCGGGTAGAGCGCGAAGCGCACGTGCATGAAGATCGCAACCATCGTCACCCCGAGCACCGCCATCGCGAGCCAGGCTGCCGGCACGCGCATGCCCGGGGCAAGGCTGCCCAGCATCCAGGCGCCGCTGCCCAGCGACAGCAGCGATGCGGCCATCACCGCGGCAAAGAATCGGCCGAGCACCGCGCGCATCAGCGACAACCGCGCCGGGGGCTCGAGCGCTGCGACAGCCGGGCGCAGGAAGAAGTGGACGAAGACCATGCCGCCGATCCAGACGATGATCGACAGCAGGTGCACCGTCTTGAGCAGGGCGTAGGTCATGGCAGACAATCCCGATGAGCGCGCGCCGCGGGAGTCGCGGCGCGCGCATGATAAATCGCTCGACGGATAGCCCTCCTCTCGCCATGCCCGAGAAAAAGAATCTGCTGCTCACCGGCGCGAGCCGCGGCATCGGTCACGCTACCGTTCGACACTTCAGCGAAGCGGGCTGGCGTGTGCTGACCGTCTCACGCAATGCCATCGATCCGGCATGCCCGTGGGCGGGCGGCTCCGCCGACCACATCCAGCTCGACCTTTCCGATCTGGCCAGCCTCGAGGAAGGAGCGCGCCGCATCCGCGAGCGGCTGCCAGGCGGGCGGCTCGATGCCATGGTGAACAACGCCGGGATCTCCCCGAAGGCACCGGCAGGCCGGCGGCTGGGCATCCTCGAGTGCGACGCAGCCACCTGGCTGCATGTCTTCAGCGTCAATCTCTTCTCGAGCGCCCTGCTCGCGCGCCTGCTGTTCGCCGAGCTGAAGGCCGCTGGCGGTGCGATCGTCAATGTCACCTCGATCGCCGGCACCCGCGTGCATCCGTTCGCCGGCCCGGCCTACGCGGCATCCAAGGCGGCGCTCGCGGCGCTCACCCGCGAGATGGCCCATGAATTCGCCCCCCACGGCGTGCGCTGCAACGCCATCGCGCCAGGCGAGATCGACACCGCGATCCTGTCGCCGGGCACCGACTCCATCGTCCGCACCCAGATCCCGATGCGCCGCCTCGGACGCCCCGAGGAAGTGGCGCACACCATCCTCTGGCTGTGCAGCGACGCCTCGTCCTACGTCAATGGCACCGAGGTCGAGGTCAATGGCGGGCAGCACGTCTGAGGCGCGCAGCCGCCGGCGCGGTCCTCGGCGCGGTCCTCGGCGCGGCACTCAACGGAGCACTCAGCGCGGTGCTGCGGCAGCGAGCGCCGCAGCGAGCGCCGCCGAGTACTGCGGTGCCTTCTCGTACTGCGCCCAATGGCCCGCGCCGGGAATGCGCACCAGCCCGCGGAAGTCGGGCGCAACGGCCAGCGCCGGCGCAAGCTGCTCCTGCACGCCCCGATGGAGGACATCCTCATCGCCCCAGATGCCGAACACCGGACATGCCACCCGCGGGAGCGTACGCCGCATGATGTCGGTCCGGGAGAGTCGGCGCAGACGCATGCGGTCACGCACGAGGTTGGCACGATGCAACTCGAGTGCGAGCGTGTCGTCGGGATCGGGGTTGGCGAGCATCAGGATGGCGAGGTTCTCGCGCAGCGCCGCATCGCGCCCAGGCCCCTCGGGCAACTGAGCCCACGGGCGCAGTTCGATCGGCTGCGGCCCGCGCAGGCCCAGCGCCGGCGCGCCGGTGAGAACCAGCCGGCGCACTCGCCGGGGCCAGCGTTCGGCGATGAAGGCGCCCACCATGGTGCCGAACGAGAAACCGGCAAGGTCCACCGGCGCATCGCCCAGCAGCGCGCGCAGCGCGGCTTCGATTGGCTCGGGTAGCGCATCGGCGTCGCCCCCACCCGGCACCGCGGCAGCCGACTCGCCGAACCCGGGCAGATCGGGAATCCAGACCTGCCTGCCCGCCTCCAGCAGCGGGTCGATGCTGCGCACCCAGTGAGTCCAGCTGCCCGATCCACCGTGCAGCAGCACCACCGGCTCGCCCTCGCCCCAGCAGCGCCAGACCAACTGCCCGTCGGCCAGCGGCAGGGCGTGTCGGCGGGCGGCCCGCTCGATGGTGGCGACATCGGCGAGCGTGCTGACGACCTGAGGCAGACGGGAGACGGACATCGCGGCGGGATGGTGCGCAAGTGGCGATCGCAGCGATGATAGCGGCGCGCCCGCACCGCCAGCACCGCAGAGCCGCGCGCGGCCTGCGCCGGGCGCGCTCGGCGCAGGCCCGCACCACGATTCCCGGACCGCCGCATTCACCCGCGGCACGACGCCGGAGCGCGCGCGAACGATACTAGGCGGCGATGCAGCAGGCTGGCCATCCTCGATGAACGAAGACGCACGGGCGCGCGCCAACCGCGCGGGCATCGCCTGGATGGTGCTGGGCATGACCGCCTTCATCGGCAACGACGCGATGATCAAGGCGGTTGGCGAGCGGCTGCCCGCAGCCCAGATGCTGGTCGTGCGCGGCGTGATGGCGATCACCCTGATCGTGCTGGTGGCGCGCCAGCTCGGCGCGATGCCGCGCATCCGCGACGTGTTCGACCGCTGGGTGCTGCTGCGGGCGAGCTTCGAGGGACTGGGTACCTTCCTCTACCTGGCGGCGCTCTTCCACCTGCCGCTGGGCAACGTGACGGCGATCAACCAGTCCTCGCCGCTGTTCGTGGCAGTGCTCGCGATGCTGTTCCTCAAGGAACGGGTGGGCACCGCGCGCTGGCTGGCGATCGGCGCGGGCTTCGCTGGCGTGCTGCTCGTGATCCAGCCCGGGCTCGCGGGCTTCAACGCCTACGCCTGGCTGTGCCTGATCGCCACCCTGATCTACGCGTTTCGCGACCTGCTCACGCGCAAGGTTCCACCGGCCACCCCGTCGATCCTGATCACGCTGGCCACCGCCACCGTGGTGTGGCTGATGGCGGGCGGCGTGCTGCTGGTCCAGGGCTGGACACCCATGCAGGCGCGTGATGTCGGGCTGCTGGCCATCGCGTCGGTGCTGCTTTCCACCGGCTACTACGCGAGCATCGCGGCAATGCGCCACGCCGAGCTGTCGGTCGTGGCGCCCTTCCGCTATGTGGGCCTGCTGTGGGCGGTGCTGCTCGGCTGGCTGGTGTGGGGCGACATCCCCAATACGCTGGCCTGGGGGGGCATCGCCCTGCTGATCGCCGCCGGACTGGCGATGATCCGCCAGCAGCGTGCGGGGCGGCGCTGACGCAAGGCGCTTGGCCGATCCATGCCGCCCGAGGTGTTCCCGGGCGGACGCTGCGTCGGCTCGCTCAGGCGGGCTCGGGAACGCTGGGCAGGCCGGCCAGCGCCATCGCGAGCTCCGACTCGTCGTAGCTCTCGTCCTTGAGCTCGCCCGCAAAATACTTCTGGTAGGCCGTCATGTCGAAGTGACCGTGGCCGCAGAGGTTGAACAGGATGGTTTCGCTGCGCCCCTCGGCCTTGCAGCGCAGAGCCTCGACGATCGCACCCTTGACCGCATGGTTGGCCTCGGGCGCCGGCACGATGCCCTCGGTGCGGGCGAACTGCACACCGGCGGCGAAGCACTCGTTCTGGGTGTAGGCGGTGGCCTCGATGAGGCCGAGTTCCTTCAGGTGCGACACCAGCGGCGCCATGCCGTGGTAGCGCAACCCGCCGGCGTGGAAGGCCGGCGGCGTGAAGGTGGAGCCCAGCGTGTGCATCTTGGTGAGCGGCGTCATGTGGCCGGTGTCGCCGAAGTCGTAGGCGTAGCGGCCGCGGGTGAGCGACGGGCAGGCCGCCGGCTCGACCGCGACGATGCGCGACGTCTTCCCGCCGCGCAGCCCCTGACCGATGAAGGGGAAGGCGATGCCGGCAAAGTTCGAGCCGCCGCCGGTGCAGCCAACGACCACGTCGGGCCAGGCGTCGGCCATCTGCATCTGCTCCATCGCCTCCAGCCCGATGATGGTCTGGTGCATCAGCACGTGATTGAGCACCGAGCCCAGCGCGTACTTGGTGTCGTCGCGCTGCGCGGCGAGCTCGACCGCCTCGGAGATCGCGATGCCCAGACTGCCCGGATGGTCGGGGCGCTGCGCCAGCACCTGGCGACCATAGGCCGTCTCGGTCGAGGGCGAGGGCAGGCAGCGCGCGCCGTAGGTTTCCATGACGGCGCGACGGTAGGGCTTCTGGTCGTAGGAGACGCGCACCTGGAACACCAGGATCTCGAGGCCGAAGATCGAGCCCGCGAACGACAGCGCCGTGCCCCACTGGCCCGCGCCGGTCTCGGTGGTGATGCGTTTGACGCCGGCCTGGGCATTGAAGAAGGCCTGCGGGATGGCGGTGTTCGGCTTGTGGCTGCCGGCCGGGCTCACACCTTCGTACTTGTAGAAGATCTTGGCCGGCGTGCCCAAGGCCTTCTCGAGGCGATGCGCGCGGTAGAGCGGCGCCGGACGCCAAAGGCGATAGATCTCTCGCACCGGCTCGGGGATCTCGATCTCGCGCTCGGTGCTCACCTCCTGCAGGATCAGGTCCATCGGGAAGAGGGGCGCGAGGTCGGCGGGACCGATCGGCTGCAGCGTGCCCGGGTGCAGCACCGGCGGCAGCGGCTTGGGCAGGTCGGCCTGGATGTTGTACCAGACCTTGGGCATGCGGGTTTCGTCGAGCAGGTACTTGGTGGGCGTGCTCATGGGGCTGTCTCCGTAGGACGTGGTGCGAAACGACGAACGCGGGCGGCCCGGCCCGTTGCCGGCGGACGGCGCGACGCGCGAGGAGGATAACCGATGCGCGCCGCGCGCCGCCGGCGAGCGCCGCGCGGCGGGCTCAGCGCCCGACTTCCTCGGGCAAGGTGGGGTCGAGCACCACCCGACCGATGACCTCGCGGCCGCTGACGCAAGCGAGCGCATCACCCCAGCGACCCAGCGGATAGCGCGCCCAGGTCTCGGGGCGCAGGCGTCCCTGGCCATGCCAGGCGAACAGCTCGGCCATCGCCGCCTGCACGCGCGCCTCGTCGTCGGGCCGCGACGGCAGGCGCCCCCAGCCCAGGTACTGGCCCCAGTAACGGCCGATCACATCGACGTTCTTGACCAGCAGCAGGTTGGCCGGCACCTGCGGCACCGCCCCGTCGGCAAAGCCCACGACGACCAGCCGCCCGTCGGGCGCGACGCAGCGCAAGGATTGCGCGAAGACCTCACCGCCCACCGGGTCGAAGATCACGTCGGCGCCGCGACCCGCGGTCTCGGCGAGCACCACGTCACGGAATACCTGCTCCCGGTGCAGCACCACCAGGTCGGCGCCGTGGCGGCGGCAGGCCTGCGCCTTGGCGGGCGAGCCGGCCGTCGCGATCACCCTCGCGCCCAGACAGCGCGCAACCTCGATGGCCGCCAGCCCGGTGCCGCCCGCCGCGCCGTGCACCAGCACCGTCTCGCCGGGCTGCAGGCGGGCGCGCCAGCGCAGCGCCGCGTAAGCCGTGCCGTAGAGCGTGGGAAAGTGCGTGGCGGCGTCGTGATCGATGCCGTCGGGCAACCGGTAGACCGTGCGCCGCGGTACCGCCGCAAGCTCGGCGAAGCCGCCGCGCCGCAGGCTGGCGCACACCCGGTCGCCAGGGGCGAGATCGATGACACCGGGACCGCAGGCCACCACCTCGCCGCTGATCTCGGTGCCGGGGATGAAGGGCGGATCGGCGCGATTCTGATGGCGGCCTGCAAGCACCAGCAGGTTGGCGAAGCTGACGCCGCTCGCGCGTACCGCGATCAGGACCTCGCCGGGGCCCGCGACCGGATCGGGCCAGCTCGTGAGCGCGGCCAGCGGCGGATCGCCGGGCGCCTGACAGACCACCGCGCGCATCGCGATTCAGC
>JBILUW010000173.1:0-8181 GCA_044370795.1 Burkholderiaceae bacterium | reverse complement strand
AGGCCCAGGCGCTGATGCACAAGCACCGCCTCGAGCGCGTGCTGGTGGTCAACGACGCCTTCGAGTTGCGTGGCCTGGTCACGGTCAAGGACTTCCTCAAGGCCACCGAACACCCGCACGCCGCCAAGGACGCGCAGGGCAAGCTGCGCGTGGGCGCGGCGGTGGGGGTGGGCGGCGACAGCGACGAGCGCGTCGAGCGGCTGGTGAAGGCTGGCGTCGATGTCATCGTGGTCGATACCGCGCACGGGCACACCCGGGGCGTCATCGACCGCATACGCGAGATCAAGCGCCAGTACCCGGCCATCGACGTGATCGGCGGCAACATTGCCACCGCCGAGGCCGCGCGCGCCCTGCTCGAGGCCGGCGCCGATGCGGTCAAGGTCGGCATCGGCCCGGGCTCGATCTGCACCACCCGGGTGGTGGCCGGCGTGGGCGTTCCGCAGATCAGCGCGATCAGCGATGTATCGGCGGCGCTTGCCGGCAGCGGTGTGCCGATGATCGCCGACGGCGGCATCCGCTACTCGGGCGACGTGGCCAAGGCCATCGCTGCCGGTGCCGATGCGGTCATGATGGGCTCGATGTTCGCCGGCACCGAGGAGGCCCCCGGCGAGGTCGTGCTGCTGCACGGCCGCTCGTACAAGGCCTACCGCGGCATGGGGTCGCTGGGTGCCATGCAGGAAGGCGCCGCCGACCGCTACTTCCAGGACTCCTCGGTCAACGTCGACAAGCTCGTGCCCGAGGGCATCGAAGGCCGGGTGCCCTACAAGGGCTCGGTGGTCGCCATCGTGTACCAGCTCTGCGGTGGCCTGCGGGCCAGCATGGGCTACTGCGGCTGCCGCAGCATCGACGAGATGCGCTCCCGGCCCTCGTTCGTCGAGATCACCTCCGCGGGCATGCGCGAGTCGCATGTCCACGATGTGCAGATCACGAAGGAAGCGCCCAACTACCGCAGCGATTGAAGCCGCCGTGCACGAACGCATCCTGATCGTCGACTTCGGCTCGCAGGTCACGCAGCTGATCGCGCGCCGCGTGCGCGAAGCCCGCGTCTACTGCGAGATCCATGCCTACGACGAGGTCGGGCCGGTGCTCGAGGCCTGGCGTGCCGACGGCTCGCTGCGCGGGATCATCCTGTCGGGCGGCCCCGAGTCGGTCACCGAACCCGGTTCACCGCGGGCGCCTGCCGCGGTGTTCGCGGCCGGCGTGCCGGTGCTCGGCATCTGCTATGGCATGCAGACCATGGCCGAGCAGCTCGGCGGCGCGGTCGAGGCCGGGGCGGTGCGCGAGTTCGGCTTCGCGCGAGTGCGGGCTCGCGGTCACACCCGCTTTCTCGATGGCATCGAAGACCTGCGCAACGACCAGGGGCACGGCCTGCTCGATGTCTGGATGAGCCACGGCGACAAGGTCGCGCGCATGCCCGAGGGCTTCCGGCTGATGGCCTCCACCGAGAGCTGCCCCATCGCCGGCATGGCCGACGAGGACAGGGCGCTCTACGGCATTCAGTGGCACGCCGAGGTCACGCACACCCGGCAGGGCAGGGCGATGCTGCGCCGTTTCGTGCGCGAGATCTGCGACGCGCGCGGCGACTGGACCATGCCCGGCTACATCGACGAGGCGGTCGCGCGCATCCGCGCGCAGGTCGGCACCGACCAGGTGATTCTCGGCCTGTCGGGCGGGGTCGATTCCTCGGTGGCGGCGGCGCTCATTCACCGTGCCATCGGCGCGCAGCTCACCTGCGTGTTCGTCGACCATGGGCTGCTGCGCCTGAACGAGGCCGAGCAGGTGATGCGCACTTTCGCCGAGCATCTCGGTGTGAAGGTCATCCATGTCGATGCGAGCGCAACCTTCATGGGCCGGCTTGCCGGCGTGACCGACCCCGAGGCCAAGCGCAAGATCATCGGCGCGGAGTTCGTCGAGGTCTTCCAGCGCGAGTCCGATCGCCTCACCGATGCCCGGTGGCTGGCGCAGGGCACCATCTACCCCGATGTCATCGAATCGGCGGGTGCCAAAAAGAAAGCGCACACCATCAAGTCGCACCACAACGTCGGCGGGCTGCCGGCCTCGATGCGCCTGAAGCTGCTCGAGCCGCTGCGCGAGCTCTTCAAGGACGAAGTGCGCGAGCTCGGCGTGGCGCTGGGCCTGCCGCGCGAGATGGTGTATCGGCACCCGTTCCCGGGGCCGGGGCTGGGGGTGCGCATCCTGGGCGAGGTGAAGGCCGAGCATGCCGACCTGCTGCGGCGGGCCGATGCCATCTTCATCGACGAGCTGCGCGCCACCGTCGCCACCGAACGCGACGTGGCTGCGGGCCTGGCGTCCGAGGGCGACGCCGGCACCTCCTGGTACGACCTCACCTCACAGGCCTTCGCGGTGTTCCTGCCGGTGCGATCGGTGGGGGTGATGGGCGATGGCCGCACCTACGAGCATGTGGTGGCGCTGCGCGCGGTGCAGACCCAGGATTTCATGACCGCCCACTGGGCGCACCTGCCGCACGAGCTCCTCGGGCGGGTGTCCAACCGGATCATCAACGAGGTGCGCGGGATCAACCGGGTGGTTTACGACATTTCGGGCAAGCCGCCGGCGACGATCGAGTGGGAGTAGGGGGGCGTTCCGGAATCGGATAGGCCGAGGAACTGGGGCAGGTCAGTTTCACAGCACCGTCGTTGCCCCGGGACTGGCAAACTACTGCCTGAGGTCGACGACAAGCGCACCTTGCAATGGCGAGACCGCGTTACGGTCGCTGTTGATCAAGTCCATTCAAATCGATCTTGAGCCGGCGATTCATCCGACGATCCGATCGGCCGACCCTGCAGTAACTCTGCCTCACTCATCAGGATCTGGCGCGACACTGCGGAGCTCACCTGCCGCGATCTTGTCTCGAGCAGTCGCGCCTTCGTCGCCCGTGCTTCGACAATCTCCGGGGTCGCGCCTGGCGCGAGCGCGACGAGGTCGATCACGTGCAACGCGAGCTGCGTTTGCCCCTGCGATTCGAGCCTGTGCGCGTGATCGAGCACGCGCCGGGCGTCGCCGATCGCCGCAAGGATCTCGCTGCGGACCTCGTTCGGGGCTCCCGGATGCAGGTGCGTCGGATTGCGGTCCCACCAGCCGTTCTCGGTTCGCCAGATCTCGCGGACCAGGTACTCCGGGCAGCCGTAGGTGGGCTTGAGGAATCGATTGCCGAAGATCTCTTCCGGGTAGTGAAGGTCGTGGATGATCTCGACGTCATTCATGCCCCGATTCATGCGCTCGACAACCTGTTGGCGCAGCCAGCGGATCGCCCGGATCGGGATGGTCAGCGCCTCGTCGATCTCTGCTGCGTCGGCGAGGGGTTTGCCGAACTCGGGAACCAGGACTGCAGGACGCAGCGCGAGGAAGTGCTCCAGCGTGTCAGCCCACTGCATAGGATCGCGCAGCACGCGGTAAGGCGAGCCGGCGTTCGGGCAACTCTTGATGAAGGCGCAGGTTCCGTAGAGCACGCGATCTGCAGGCAGCCAGACCGCAGTCGCATCGTCGGTCTCGGAGGGCGCAGCAAAAAGGACCAGGTCGCGCCGAGTGCCCGTGATTCGCATTCGGTCGCGGTAGGTGACGTCGGGCATCTTGAACCAGTGCGCCGGCCAGTTCTGCGGGTAGGGCGTGCGGAACTGCCGGGTGTTGGTGTAAGCCTGAAGGCCCGCAGTTTCCGCGTAGCGCCTGTATCGGACCGGGACGCGTTCGTGCCCGACGAGCACCGGACGGGCGTCGCCGCGCGAACTGGCATCGCGGCCCCACTGTTCGACGCCGAAGTTGTAGCCCATGTGTCCGTGGCTGATGACGATATGGGTGAGCGGCTTGTCCGAAACCTCGCGAACGCTGGCGATCATCGCATCCGTGATTTCGCCCCCTGGCCCGGCATCCACGAGCACGAGTCCTTCGCCGTGATCGACGACAAGGGAGTTGCCCTGTCCGCCGACCGTCCAGACCGCTTCGGCAATCGCGGTCGCAGGGCGCCGCACCATCAACACATCAGTACCTGCCATTTTCAACCTCGTTGCGGCCTGCCCATTCACTCCAGCTTGATAGCGGCATCCTTGATCACCTGCACGAACTGATCGTGTTCATTTTTGAGGCGGACTCCGAGTTCCTCAGGCGTGCTCACAGCGGGTTCGATCCCGGACCTTAGGAGTTGCTGCATCACCTCCGGCTCCTGGATGGCCTTCGAAAACGCCGCGTTGAAGCGCTTCACATCCGCATCCGGCAGACCGGAGGGCCCCCAGATGCCGAACCAGGCGGCATGATCGAAACCCGGGAATCCCACCTCTGCCAGGGCGGGGACGTCCGGCAACAGGGCTGAACGCTTTGCGCTGGTCACGGCCAGTGCCCGGATCTTCCCGCTCTGGATGTGCGACAGATACGGCGGCAGGTTGTCGAACGCGACCTGGATCGTCCCACCGATCAGGTCCGTCAGGAGAGGGCCGCTCCCCTTGTACGCAACGCCGACAAGCTTGATGCCCGCGGCGAGCCTGAACATCTCCGCGTAGAGGTGGCTGAGATTCCCGACAGCCGACATGCCGTAATTCAGTTTCTCCGGATTCGCCTTGCCGTATGCAACGAGCTCGGCGATCGATGTAACGGGGAGTGACGCGTTGACCGTCACGACATTCGGAAGTCGTGTGAGCGTGCCTACCGGCTTCAGGTCCTTGATCGGATCGTATGTCAGGGACATTTTCGCAGCCATCGAGATCGCGAACGGTCCGGTTCCATTGAGCAATAGCGTCGTTCCATCGGGTCGCGCCTTCGCGACGAACGTGCTGCCGACATGTCCACCTGCGCCGGCGCGGTTTTCTACAATGACGGGCTGTCCGAGCGTCTTGGAAACCTTGTCGGCCACCAGCCGCGCAACAAGATCCGTTGAGCCCCCCGGCGCGAACGGCACGACGAGGCGCACCACTCGTTCACCGCCGGTCTGTGCAAATGCCGGCGTGCCCGTCATTACCGCAGCCAGGAATACAACCGTGCAGCGTTTGAGTCTCGTCATGCTCGCCTTCCCCAGCCTAATTGGCCTTTCGTCATTGATCTCAGTCCCGGATGAAGCTGCCTTGGCTGGCTTTGTCAGTTCAATTTCACGTCTGCGTCCCGGATGGCTTCAGCCAGCCACACGAAGTCCTCGTTGATGGTTTGGCCAAACCGGGCAGCAGTGGACGCCACAGGCGTCATCCCGACCGCTGCATACTTGGCCTGAGCCACATCCGATTTCAACGCCTCTGCGATGGCTCGCTGCAGCGTGTCGATGACGGCAGGCGGGGTGCCCGCCGCCGCCGCCAGTCCGTTCCAGAACGAAAAATTCGGCACGTCGATACCCGCCTCTTTGAGCGTGAGGACTTCAGGGAACAGAGGCGCGCGCTTATCCGACATTACGGCCATCGGACGGACACGAGCCTTGTACTGGTTGACCAGCGGAATCACTGCGGCGACCACCTGGATGTCGTCGCGCGCCAGAGCAAGCATGAAGTCCGGCCCACCCTTGAACGGAACATGGGTGGCACTCAATCCGTATTTCCTGACCAGATTCGCCATCAGCAGATGTTCGAGGGTTCCCGGGCCGACCGACCCGTAGGTGAGCTTGCCCGGGTTGGCTTTCGCCCACGCGATCATTTCCTTGAGTGAAGCGAATGGCGCATTGGGTGAAGCAGTCAGGATGACGTCGATCTGCGACCAGGTCGAGACCGGTACGAGCTGCTTGCGTATATCAAAGCGGTTGTGCAGCAGTTGCACGGCGACAAAGCTGGTATTGGTCGCGATCAGCGTGTAGCCGTCGGCCGGCGCCTGAGTCAGAGCCTGCATGCCGATGGTGTAGACACCTCCGGGCTTTGTTTCGACGATCATGGGTTGTTTCAGGGTCGTCTGAAGTTGCTCGGTGAGGATCCTGACGCCGACATCCACCGCGCCTCCCGCGGGCAGCGGTACGATGACCCGGATCGGTCTCGACGGATAGGTTTCCTGAGCGAACGACCACTGCGCAGCGGCCATTGAGCTGAACAGTGCGCCGCGTATCCACTGTCGGCGGTCAATAGGTGAGTGCATGGTGTCTCCTGATGAAGGCGTCGGACCTGCGGCTCTCGCGGTCTCGACTGTGATACCCACTCTAGGCGGCTAGGTCTTCACCGAAAAGTCACTTCTTTTCTGCTATCGATTCCATTGGGTTATTTTGAGGAATGACAGTGATCTCGCCTCAATTCTTGCTTCGACGGCTGCGGCTGCGGCACATCGAACTTCTCGACGTTCTCGCCGACGAACCGACGATCCACGCCGCAGCGATGCGGCTCAACCTCAGCCAGCCGGCGGTTAGCAAGATGCTCCGGGAAGTCGAGGGCGCGTTCGGCGCCAGACTCTTCGTGCGCTCAAAGGCTGGTGTCCGGGCGACCGCGATTGGCATAGCCGCAGTTCGCCGGGCGCGCCTCATCAGGCACGAAGTTGAAGGCTGCGCCGAGGAAATCGCCGCCTTACGTGATGGCGGCGGCCCTTTGCTGCGACTGGGCACGGTTTCCGTGACGTCGATTGTTCCCGATGCACTGATCAAACTGCGCCGCAAGGTACCCAATGCCATCGTCCACATCTCGGAAGGGCCGGTCGACACCTTGCTGGCGCGCTTGCTCGCTGCCGAGCTCGATTGTGTATTCGGCGCGCTGTCGCCGGATCTTCGAGGCAGCCCGATCGTGCACGACCTCATCCCGGAGATGGTCTATCGGGATCGCATCTGCGTCGTCGTGTCCGACAGGAGCCCTCTATCGCTCAAGCGCAGATTTCGCTGGCAAGACCTGGCACGCCACAGTTGGGTGTTGCCGCCCCCCTCCACGGTGGTGCGTCAGGCTCTGGTCGCGATGTTTGTCGGGCACGGCCTCGAGCCTCCCTTCGCCTCCGTCGAAACCATGTCGCCGGTGACGATGTCGGCGCTCGTGCGCGCTGACTCGGACCTGATCGGGATCATGCGCGAAGAACAGGTCCGGCGGGAGCGCGAAATTCCGGGCCTGGTGGAACTCTCGGTCAGGCCGATCGCTGAACTCCCACCCCTGTCGCTTTTTACGAGGAAGACTCGTGACGGCTCGTCCCCGGTGGTTGGTCAGTTCTCGCTGGCGCTCAAGGAGGCCGCGGGAATATCCGCCGGCACCTCTACCGCGGGGAAGGGCTAGCAGGTCGCTGAAAAACCATGTCGATTCAAAGCTCCCATTGCTCTCCTTGCGAGTCGCAGACGGTTATTTCCGTCATGCGAAATCTGAGGCCTGGAATTCATGGGTTCGGGGGTGTTTGCAAGCATTTCCGGCATGATCCCCGTTTAACTGCCACCCTGCAGACGGATTTTCGCCAGGCTACGCATGCGCACAAGGTTGTAGGCGGCCATCGTCAGCACAAACATCTGGTCCACGCGCTCGAGGCCCCGCACCATCACCTGACGAATGCAGCCCACCGTCTTGGCCCAGCCGAAACCCTGTTCGATCAGCTTTCGCTTGCGCTGAGAAATCGCATACCCCTCGGTCTGTGCGATCTCATCGGGTACCGCCGATTGGCGACCCGAGGTGTTCCGCGCCACATGCGGCGTAACCTTCATCGCCACGCAGGCATCGATGAACTCCCTGGCGTCGTAACCCTTGTCGGCGCCCACCGTGATCTCGCGTTCGTCGTCCAGTGCCTGGCGAGCATCGTTGATCATCGCCTTGGCCGCCTCGCGTTCAGCGTGTCCGTCCGCCGTGGTCACCATCGCGTTGGCGATCAGGCCGTGACGGTTGTCGCTGAGCGTGTGGCCCATGTAGCGCAGTTCGCTGGCGGTGTTGCCCTTGCGGTACAACCGGGCATCGCCGTCGGTCTTCGACTCGAGGGTGTCGTTGCTGCGCCGCTGCCCCCTGAAGTCCTCGGCCGTGCTGCCACCGTCTCCGTCCTGGCCGTCACCCTTGGCCACAAAGCTCTTGTGCCCAGCCCAGGCCTGGATGAGCGTGCCGTCCACGCTGAAGTGCTCGCCCGAGAGCAGGCCGCGCTGGTGCGCGATCGCCACCACCTCATTGAAGAACAGGATGACCGCATCGTGCTCGATCAGGCGCTCGCGGTTCTTGCTGAACACCGTCGGCACCCACACCGCATCGTCCATCGACAGCCCGATGAACCAGCGAAACAGCAGGTTGTACTGAACCTGCTCCATCAGCTGCCGCTCGGAGCGAA
>JBILUW010000231.1:0-6454 GCA_044370795.1 Burkholderiaceae bacterium | reverse complement strand
CGCATCGCTCGAGCGCGTCGCGCCGCTCGCGCAATGCAGCGAGCGCTGTCTGGAAGCCCTGCTGCAAGATGGCGCGCACCGCCTCGTCGATGCGGCGCGCTGTGTCGGGGCTGGGCTCCTCGCCGCTGCCCGCGGGCAGCGCCGCCATGTCGAGAAAGCGCGAGCGGCGCGCCGCCCAGGCGACGCATCCCAGCCCTTCGTCCATGCCGTGGCGCATGACCATGTCGCGCGCGATCTCGGTGGCCTTCGCGATGTCGTCGGCCGCGCCCGTGGACACCTCGCCAAGCACCAGCGCTTCGGCGGCGCGCCCGCCCATCAGCACCGCGATCCGCGTCATCAGTTCGCTGCGGCGGGCGAGGTAGCGATCCTCGCCGGGACGCTGGAGCGTGTGACCCAGCGCCCCCAGACCATGGGGAATGATGGAGATCTTGTGGATCCTGTCCGAGCCGGGCAGCGACAGCGCGGTCAGCGCATGGCCGAGTTCGTGGAAGGCGACGGTGCGTCGCTCGGACTCGTTGAGGACGCGGGTGCGCCGTTCGATGCCGGCGACGATCCGCTCGAAGGCGATCGTGAAATCGCCGGTGCCCACATCGGGCGCGCGCCTGCGGGTGGCCGCAAGCGCGGCCTCGTTCACCAGATTGGCGAGGTCGGCGCCGGCCAGCCCCGGCGTGAGCGCGGCGATCGCGTCGAGGTCGACGTCGGCCGCCATCCGGATGCGCCGCGCGTGCACCCGCAGGATGGCCAGACGGCCGCGGCGATCGGGTCGATCGACCAGCACCTGCCGGTCGAAGCGTCCGGCACGCAGCAGCGCAGGGTCGAGGATCTCGGGGCGGTTGGTTGCGGCCAGCAGGACCACGCCGACACTCGGGTCGAAGCCGTCGAGCTCGACCAGCAGCTGGTTGAGGGTCTGCTCGCGTTCGTCGTGACCGCCGCCCAGCGGAAAGGCGCCGCGGGTCTTGCCCAGCGCGTCGAGCTCGTCGATGAAGATGATCGCCGGCGCGTTGCGGCGCGCCTGATCGAAGAGATCGCGAACTCGCGCGGCGCCCACGCCGACGAACAGCTCGATGAACTCCGAGCCGCTGATCGAGAAGAACGCCACGCCGGTCTCGCCGGCGACCGCCCGCGCGAGCAGCGTCTTGCCGGTGCCGGTGGGGCCGACCAGCAGGATGCCCTTGGGGACCCGCGCGCCCAGACGGCCGTGCTCGCGCGGATCGCGCAGGAACTCGACCACCTCCTGCAGCTCGGCCTTGGCCTCGTCGACCCCCGCCACGTCGTCGAAGCGCACGCCCGTCTGGCGCTCCATGCTGACCCGGGCCCGGCTGCGGCCGATGCCTACCAGACCACCCGGTGCGCCCATGCGGTCGGCCATCCGGCGTGCCGCTGCCCACCAGAGCCCGAAGAAGACCAGCGTGGGCACCGTCCACGACAGCAGATCGCGCGCCCAGCCCGGCTCGGCCTCGCGGCGCAACGCCACGCCGAAGGGCGTGAGCCGCGCGGCGAGGGCCGGATCGACCAGCAGCGCGCTCACCCGGCGCGCCGGTGCCGCGCCGGTCGGCTTCATCCGTCCGGTGATCGTGCCCTCACCGATCGTCACCTCGTCGAACTCGCCCTCGGCGAGCCGGCGCTCGAACTCGCTGTACGCGACGTTCTCGGTTGCGCCCCGCTCGCCTTGCCCCGCGGCGAAGAGAACGATCATCGCGATCAGCGCGACGATCAGGTAGCCTGTGTCGTATCCCGTCCAACGCCGCATGCGTGGTCTCCCGCGCGCGGTGCCGGCAGGCGGGGCGATCGCCGCGGCAGTGCGCGCTGCGTCAGCAGTGGAGCACGCAAGGCCCCCTCGGGTCTTGACGCCGGTCAGCAGCGCTCCCTTGCCGGTCACGGCCCCGACGCGCGCTTGCGTCGGCGGCCGGGCGCTCGCGGCAGGCAGCGGCAACGGGCGGTCATTTCCTTGCGGACAGCATCGTCATGACATCCTTGCTGCTCTCCTCCCGCCAGGTCTCCAGCTACGCCGAGGCGCGCCTTGCCGGGCTCTCGATTCCGGTCAACCTGTCCTGGCCCGGTGGTTGCGTCGGATCCTCCTCGCCGCGCGTGCGCCTCACCCTTCACCATCGTTCGGTGCTCGCCGACCTCGCCGAGGGCCGGGTCGGAGCCATCGCCGATGCCTACGTGCGCGGCGCCCTCGACATCGAGGGCGAGTTGCGCGACGTGATGACGGCGGCGGCCGAGCTCGCCGGCGATCCGGTGAGCCAGGGGGCTGTGCCGCCGTGGCGTTACCTGCTGTCGCTGCTGCGCGCCCGGGGCTCGCTGCTGCGGCTGGCCCGCGCCGATCAGGTGCGGTTCCACTACGACCTCGGCGACGACTTCTTCGCGCTGTGGCTCGATCCGCGGCGCGTGTACTCCTGCGCGTACTACCGGGATGCGGCCATGAGCCTGGCGCAGGCGCAGGAGGCCAAGCTCGACCACATCTGCCGCAAGCTCGGGCTCGTGCCCGGCCAGCGCTTCCTCGACATCGGCGCGGGCTGGGGAGGGCTGCTGATGTGGGCTGCCGAGCACTACGGCGTGCGGGCCAGCGGCATCACGCTGTCGCGCAACCAGCACGCCCATGTCGAGCGCCTGATCGACGCGAAGGGTCTGCGCGGTCGGGTCGAGATCCGGTTGCTCGACTTCCACGACCTGCCGGCCGACGGCAGCTTCGATGCGGCCGCGTCGGTGGGGATGTTCGAGCACGTCGGGCGCAGCCGGCTCGACGCCTACTTCGCGCGCATGGCCCGCCTGGTGCGCCCCGGCGGCCTGATCATGAACCACGGGATCACCGCCGGCGGCCTCGACAACCGCCAGCTGGGCGCCGGCATCGGCGAGTTCATCGAGCGCCATATCTTTCCCGGCGGTGAGCTGGTCCACGTTGCGCAGGTTGCCCAGAGCCTGGCGCGCGCAGGCCTCGAGCTGCTCGATGCCGAGAATCTTCGGCCGCACTACGCGCGCACGCTGTGGGCCTGGGCCGACGGGCTCGAGGCCAGCCGCGAGCGCGCCGAGGCGGTGGCCGGCCCGGCCGTGGTCCGGGCCTACCGGATGTATCTGGGCGGTTGCGCGATGGCGTTCGAGCAGGGCTGGATGGCGCTGTACCAGTTGCTGGCCACCCGGCCCGATGGCGACGCCGCGCGCGGTCCGATGCGCGGCGCGCAGTCGGCGTTTCCGTTCAACCGCGAGTACATGTACCGGGCCTCGCCGCTTGCTGGCGGCCCGCCCTCGGCCGCCGACGCCTGAGACGCGCGCTCGGACCTGTCGCTGCGCGCGCGCACTGCCGTGGCCCCCGGCGCCGGCGAAGATCGGGCATCAGGCACGGCGCCACCGCGCGGGTGGACGCAGGCTTGTCATGGAGTCGCCATGGCCGCACCCCTCTGGGCCCTACTTGCCAATGCCACGCGCGCCCGCGTGTTTGCGGTTGATCTCGCTGCCGGCCGGCTCGACGAGGTTGCCGACTTCGTCCACACCGCCGGCCGTATGAAGCCGTCCGATCTCGGCGACGCGCCCGGCGGGCATACCGAGCGGACCACCCCTGACGGCGGCGCCGGCGGCGCCGCGTTCGAGCCGCGCACCGATCGCCGGCACAAGGAGCGGGAACGTTTCGCGCGCGAGCTGGCGGCCTTCCTGGGTGAGTCGGTGGCGGCGCGACGCTGCAGCGGGTGGCTGCTGCTGGTGTCCAACCCACTGCTGGGCGAGTTGCGCGCGCACCTCGACCATGCGAGTGCCGAGGCGGTGCGCGCGAGCGAGCCTCTGGATCTGGGCTGGCTGGAGGGCCCCGAACTCAGCCGCCGGGTGCTGGCGCTGGCGCGCACGCTCCCATGAGCGCGAGTTCATCGCGCACGATGCCGGCGACGAGCTCCGGCGCCTCCATCGGCACGAAGTGCGTGCGATCGGCCAGGTGGATTTCCCGGCCCTGGCGGAACTCGCCCACCAGCCCCGGCCAGGTGGGCGAGAACGAGTAGTCGAAGGGATCGCGGTCGGGCGCGGGCAGCTTGGCGCGAACGATCAGCACCGGGATGTCGAGCGCGCGCACGCTCGCATAGACCCCGGGGTTGCCGCGCCCGCTCATGTACACGGCGGCTTCGGTCCCGGGATCGCAGGCCAGCGTGCAGCCCTCGCCGTCGGCGGCCGGCAGCAGGCCGTGTTCGCAGTAGTCGCGCAGCACCCGCGGGTCGAAGACCCGATAGGGCATGCGCGAGGCGAAGCGCTCGAGCATGGCTGCGGCCGAGGCAAAGCGCGCCTGGCGTCGCGCCGCCGGATGCATGCCGCCGGGAAAGCCGGGCGGGGTCTGGTGATAGGCCTGCGGCGCTGCGATCACCGGGTCGATCAGGATCAGCCTGGCGAAACGCCCTGGCGCCAGCGCCGCGGCCTGCACCAGCGCATGGCCGCCCATGCTGTGGCCGATGCCGATCGCGCCGTGCAGATCGAGCTCGGCGGCGATCGCGGCGAGGTCGTGGCCGAACACCGACCAGTGCGTGATCGGCGCGGCGTCGCTGCGGCCGTGGCCGCGCTGATCGATGGCCCAGGCGTGCCGCTCGGGAAGGTGCGCGAGCATTCGATCCCAGACCCGTGCATGGAAGCCGGTCGCGTGTACCAGCAGCAGGCTCGGGTGAGCGCCGCGCAGCGGCGCGCGCCACTCGGTGCAACTGAATCCGAGGCCGTTGGCCTGGATGCGGCGGACGATCGGTTCGGATGCCGGGGGTTGCCCCCCGGTTGGCGTTTCAGGCATCGGATCGGCGGATCGCCACCGGGGTGTTGGCCGGCAGCTCGTTGAGGGTGAAGAAGAAGCGGGCGCCCTCGCCGGGCGCGCTGTCGGCCCAGATGCGTCCGTGGTGACGCTGGACGATGCGCGCGACGGTGGCCAGCCCGACCCCGGTGCCGGCGAACTCGCCGGCACCGTGCAGTCGCTGGAAGGCGCCGAACAGGCGGTCGGCGTAGCGCATGTCGAAGCCCGCGCCATTGTCGGCGATGCGATAGACCAGGGTCTGTCCCTGCAGCGAACAGTCGAACTCGACCACCGCCCGGGGGACGCGGCCCGTGTACTTCCAGGCGTTGCCAAGAAGGTTCTCGAGCACGATGCGCAGCAGGGTGCGATCGCCGCTGGCCACCATCGAGCGCGCGATCACGAACTCGACCTGCCGGCCCGGCTCCTGCGATCGCAGCTCGTCGGCGATCTGCTGCGCGAGCAGCGTGAGGTCGACCGGCGCGGGCACCAGTGGCTGCGCCGAGACCCTCGCCAGGCCCAGCAGCGCATCGATCATGTGATCCATCCGCGACGAGGCGGCCAGGATGCGGTCGAGGTGCTCGCGCCCGCCCGGTGCCAGGCCGTCGGCAAAGTCGTCGTGCAGGATGCGCGCGAATCCGTCGACGACCCGCAACGGGGCCCGCAGATCGTGCGAGACGGTGTAGCTGAATGCCTCGAGCTCGCGCGACACCTGCTCGAGCTCCCGCAGGCGGCTCGACTGTTCGGCGAGCAGCCGGTGCGCCGACTCGGCCCGTTCGCGCATGCGCTCGCTCTCAACCTGGAGGTAGTCGATCGACAGGCCGGCCTGCGCGCGCAGGCCCTCGAGCGGCGCGACCGGGTCGACGCGGATCGACACGCTGCGGGCATGCCCGTAGCGGTCGGGCAGCTCGCAGGCCAGCCGCGCGCCGCGTCCGGCGGCGAGCGCCTCGGCGATGGCCGTGACCGCCGTGGCGTTGGCCCTGCCGAACAGCGCCTGGGGCGAGGTCGAGACGATCTCGGTGTCGGTGCGCCCGAGCATCGCGCAGGCGGCGGCGTTGGCCCACGCCACCCGCCAGCCGGGTGGCGCGTCGCTGGCTTCGATGAGCAGCGAGGGCTCCGGCGCGACGCGCAGCGCGGTCAGGGCATTCTGGCTGGCGCGCTCGGCGGCGAGCGCGCCGCCGATCTCGCGCAACAGCCCGCCATAGCCGATCACGGCGCCCTGGGCGTCGAGCCTGGGTCTGCCCGACTCGACCAGGAAGGCGCGGCCGCCGCCTTCGACGGGCAGCGACCAGACCAGCTCGGCGAACGGCCGGCCGCGCGCGAGTTGCTCGCGGTGGGCGCTCCAGTCGCCGTCGGTGGCCGGATTGGCGGCGGCCGCGGCGATGCTGCGGCCGATGAGCATGCCGCCGCTTTCCCAGCGGGTGCGTCCCAACAGCTGTCGGGCGAGCAGCGCCTGCTCGTCGGTCTCGTGCTCGATGCGCGCGTAGCGGCCATCGGCGTCCTGTTCCCAGTAGATCCAGCCGGTGAGCCGGCGGGTCATCGCGAGCTGACCGTCGCGATCGTCGAGACGGGCAGCGAGGGCGCTGCGGGCATCGGCCAGAGACTGCAGCAGGTCGGCGATCTGCGTCAGTTCGGGCCGGTCGACGGCGGGCACGCGCTGACCGGGCTGCGGGCCGAGCAGCGAGCCTGCGGCGCCGGCCAGATCGG
>JBILUW010000103.1:0-12182 GCA_044370795.1 Burkholderiaceae bacterium | reverse complement strand
CAAGGCGGCGGTACTCGCGCCTCTCGCGCCAGGCCCCGCCCAGCGCGCCCAGCGCGAACGCCATCGCCAGCGCCGCCACCGTCAGCCATCCCGGCGACCCGGCGGCGTCGGGGGTGATCAGTCCGCCGAGGGCCCCCGCGATCGCGAGGGTTGCGACCGCCAGTCCGCCCAGCCAGAGGGGCAAGGCGCTCGAGCCGGGCCGCGGCGGGGAGGGGGGCGGTTGCGACAAGGCAATGAGGGGGAGGAGCGGAGCGCCGATGATGCCCCAAAAGCCGGTACGGATCGAGACGACCTACCGTTGCTGCGTTCACAACTGCCGCCGGTCGGCGGCAGCCCGTGGCAACGCTCCTCTGGATCGGCCAATCGCGCACACTGGCGTGCCGAGCGGTCCTCAGGTGTATCCAGACGAAGGCTCGCGGTGGCTCTCCAGATCGATGCCCAAACGCCTAGCTTCCAGCCCGACATGACAGCAGCCTCCGGTGCGGATGATTCGCGGCCGATATCGGTGGCGCTCGCCGATGACGAGCCCGGCTGGCGCGGATTTGCCAGCGCGGCGCTGCGCGCTGCCGGCCTGGTGGTGTTCGAACACGCTGGCGGCGACTCTCTCCTCGAAACGCTGGCGCGTGTGCCAGTCGACATCGTTCTGGTCGACGCCGTGATGCCGGGCACCGACGGATTCGCGGTGTGCCGCGCCATCCGCCGCGACCCCTCGCTGGCGGGGCTGCCGGTGATGATGCTGACCGGCCTCGAAGGCGATGAGGCGGTGCGAGCCGCCTACGACGCCGGCGCCTCCGATTTCTTCATCAAGACGCGGCACGGGGTGCTGCTGGCCGAGCGCGCCCGTCATCTGGTTCGCATGGCCCGCCGCGGCGCGGTGTCCGAGCCTCAGGGCGGCGGTCCTGCGCGCAACCACCTCGCATCAGGGATCCTCGACTACGATGTCGCCACCGGCGTGCTGCACGGCGCGCCTGGCAGCTTCGACGTGTTTGGCCTGAGCTCCGACCGCTGCGCGCTCTCGCAGCAGGAATTCTGGCGTCAGATCGATCCGCTCGACCGGCTGGCTTTCTTCCACGCCGTGGCCGAGTCGGTCAGGCGGATGCAGCCGTTTCGGGCCGAGTTCCGGCTGCGCACCCCAGCCGGCGAAGTGCGCCACCTGATCGCCGAGGGAGGCCCCGAGCTCGATGCAACCGGCGCCGTGCGGGTGCTGCGCGCCGAGGTGCGCAGCCAGACCGACGAGCAGCGCCGCAGTCAGGAGATCGAACGCCTGTCCACCCGCGATCCCCTCACCGGCATGCCCAACCGGGCCGATTTCCTGCGCCGCCTTGCCGACGAGTTGCGTCGCTGCGAGAGCGACGGATCCCAGCTGCATCTCGTCCTCTTCAACCTCGACCGGTTTGCGCACTTCAACGAGACGCTGGGCCAGAGTGCCGGCGACGAACTGATCGCCGAAGCCGGCCGACGGGTGGCCTCCGTGGTGGCCCGCGGCCTGCACTGGAGCTCGAGCGTCAGGCCATCGTTCGACGTCCGGTTGTGCGTTGCGCGCTTTCCCGGCGACGAGTTCGCACTGATGCTCTCCGGCGTTCGGGAGCGCGACGCCACCGAGACCCTGGTGAGGACGGTTCTGGCCGAGTTGCGCCACCCGTGCCGTGTCGAGGACATCGACTGCTTTCTGTCGGCCTCGGCCGGTCTGGCGGCTTTCCCCATGCACGCCGATCGGGCGGAGTTCCTGATTTCGCGCGCCGATCGGGCCAACAGGCTCGCCAAGGCACGCGGGCGCAACGACTTCGTCTGGTGCGAGCCCGGGCCCGACCGTGGCGGCCGGGCACGCATCCAGATGCAGAGCGACCTGCACCGCGCGGTGGAGCGTGGCGAGTTCGAGGTCCACTATCAGCCGTGGGTCGATCTGGGCAACGCCCGAGTCACCGGCCTCGAGGCCCTCGTGCGCTGGCGGCGCGGCGGCAAACTGGTGTCGCCTGCCGAATTCATCCCCATCGCCGAGGACACCGGTCTGATCGTGCCGATCGGCGAGTGCGTCCTGAGGCAGGCCGGGAGCGATCTGGCGATCTGGCGTGCCACAGGTCTGCGCCTCGACTGCGTGGCGGTCAACGTGCCGACGCAGCACTTCGAGCGCGAGTCGCTGCTCGAGACGGTACGCGAGATCATCGACCGACACCGACTCACCCCTGGCGCGATCGAGCTCGAACTCACCGAGACCTGCATGGTCCAGGATTTCGAGCGCACGCTGCCGCGGCTGCAGGCGCTGATCCGTGCCGGTGTCAGGCTCGCGATCGACGACTTCGGCACCGGCTACTCGTCGCTCGCCTACCTCACGCGGCTGCCGATCTCCAAGCTCAAGGTCGACCGAGCCTTCGTCAGCCAGCTGGGCATCTCCCGCGAGGGCGAGGCCGTGTGCCGGGCGATCGTCGCGCTCGGGCGCTCGCTCGGCGTGCACTTGCTGGCTGAGGGCGTCGAGACCGTCGAGCAGTTGCGGGCGCTGCGCGAGCTCGGTTGTGCGACGATGCAAGGTTATCTTTTTTCGCGGCCCGTTCCCGCCGACCAGATCCCGGCCGCCATCGCTGCGGCCGAGGCACGGGCGCGGCGCGAGACCGGGTCGAAGTCGCTGGCAGGACGCAACGCGCCGCACGGTGCAGTGGAGTTGGGATGACCGTGCTCATCAAACCCGAAGATCGGCAGCGCAAGCGGCCGCGCGATGGCGGCGTCACCGTCCAGATCGCCAGGGCGGCGCTCGCCACCCTGATGCGCCAGGGCCTGCCGCCGACACCCGACAACTATTCGCGCGCGTGGCGCGAGGCCTGCGACGCCGTCCTGGTGCGCGATCCGCCGGCCAGGCCCGAGACGCAAGGCTCGCCCGCGGTCGAGGCGGCCAAGGTGGCGATGGACGCCGTCGATGCGCTGTCCGGACAGGCGGCCGCCCGGCCCGTGGACGCGGCAAGTGCGGTGGCTGCCCCGGCGGGGCCCAACCCCGAGTTGCACGATGCCGAGCGGCGATCCGGCGAACTGGTTCGCCTGGTGCACACGCTGTGCGACGTGCTGGCCAGCCTGAGCGACGACGAGAGCTGGGTCAGCGGTCAGATCCAGGCCGTGCGTCGCCTCGTGCAGGGCGACATCGACCGTGCCGCGCTGGCCGACCTGCGAGTGCTGCTCGGCGACACTGCGCGCCGCCAGAAGAGCGTGCGCGAGCAGCGTCAGCGCACCGTCGATCACCTGAAGAAGTCGCTGGTCGAGATGGCCGGCGTGATCGCGGGCCTGAACCGCTCGACCGACTCCTTCGCCGATCGCATGGCCGAGCACGCCGCCGGCATCGAGGGCGCTCCGTCGCTCGAGGCGCTGGGCGATCTGGTCAAGGGGCTGCTCGACGACACCCGCACGATGCAGGTTTCCGTCGAGGAGTCGCGGCAGGGCATCGAGCGCTCGAGCGAGGCGGCCGCCGATCTCGAGAAGGAGCTGGCGCGGCTCGAGGAGCAACTGGCCACCGTCAGCGCCGAGATGCTCACCGACCACCTCACGCGCACGATGAACCGGCGCGGGCTCGACGAGTCGTTCCTCAGCTGCCACGCCGAGTCGCTCGCGCAGGGCTCGCCGCTGTCGGTGGCCCTGATCGACGTCGACGACTTCAAGCGGCTCAACGATGCGCTGGGCCACCAGGCGGGCGACGAGGCGCTGCGCCACGTTGCCGATCTGCTCAAGGCCAAGCTGCGGCCCAGCGATGTCGTGGCCCGATATGGCGGCGAGGAGTTCGTGATGGTGCTGCCGGGCGCCGAGCGCGCCGCCGCCGTCAAGACCATCGAGCGTCTGCAGCGGGCCCTGACCGAGCACGTGTTCGTCCACGGTGCCAACCAGACCTTCATCACCTTCTCGGGCGGGGTCACCGAGGTCGGGGTCGACGACACGCTGCAGAGCGCGCTCAAGCGCGCCGACCACGCGATGTACGTGGCCAAGCGCGCGGGCAAGAACTGCGTTCGCACCGCCTGATCGCAGGGCGAGCACCGCCCCGGCCGGCCGGCTTCAGTCGGTCGGGCCCGGGTCGATCAGGCGGTTGCGCAGCGCGTAGGTGGCCAGCTCGGCGTTGCTCGAGAGCTTGAGCTTCTCGAGCACGCGGGCGCGGTACACGCTGACGGTCTTGGGCGAGAGCAGCAGCCGCGCGGCGATCTCCGACAGCTTGTGGCCTTCGGCGATCAGCACCAGCGTCTGCATCTCGCGATCCGAAAGCTGCTCGTGCGCCGGGCCCGACCGGGTGGCCACGCTGTCGGCGAGCGCCTGCGCGACGTCGGGAGTCACGTACTTGCGGCCCGAGGCCACCGCGCGCACCGCCGCGACGATGATGGCCGGATCGGTGGCCTTGTTCAGATAGGCCATCGCGCCGGCCTTCAGGGCGCGCACGCCGTACTGGTCCTCGGGAAAGGTGGACAGCACCACGACGCGTGGCGAGCGGCCCTCATCGATGAGGGCCTTGAGCACGTCGATGCCGCTGCGCCCAGGCAGATTCACGTCGAGCAGCATGACGTCGCACTCGACGGTGCGCAGCAACTGGCGCAGCTCGCCGTAGTCGCCGGCCTCGCCCACGACCGTGATGTCGCCGCCCTCGGTCAGGGTCTCGCGCAGTCCGCGCCGGATCAGGGCATGGTCGTCGACGACGATCGCGCGGATCATGCGTTGTCCTGCGCCTCGGGGTCGGCTGCGACCGGCACGGTGAGCAGAAGCGTCGCACCGCCCGGCGCGGCCGAGACCTCGAGCCATCCGCCCACGGAACGCGCTCGCTCGGACAGCCCGCGCAGCCCGAACGACTGTTGCTTGTCGAGATCGGTGGCGGCAATGCCGCAGCCGTCGTCCTGGATCTCGAGCGAGAGCTGGTCGTCGCGCACGACCATGTCGACCGCGACCGTGGTTGCCTGTGCATGCTTGGCGACGTTGGTCAGGGCCTCCTGCAGCGTTCGGTAGATGGTCATGGCGACCTCGTCGCCGACGACGATGCGGTCGGTGTTGGTGCGCAGCCGCGTGACGAGGCCGTTGCGCCGGTGGAACTGGCCGAGCTGCCACTCGATCGCCGCGACGATGCCGGCATCGAGCACCGGCGGGCGCAGGTTGCGCACGATGTCCTGGGTGGCCTTCTGGGCCAGCGTCAGGGTCTCGAGGGCCTGCTCGGCGCGCTGGGCGATGTCGGACGCGCCGTGGCGTCCTATCCAGGCGATGTCGAAGCGCAGCGCGGTCAGGGTGCCGCCGATCTCGTCGTGCACCTCGCGTGCGATCGAGCGTCGTTCCTCTTCGACCACGGTCTGCAGGTGGGCCGACAACTCGCGCAGCCGACGTTCGGAGTCGCGCAATGCCTGCTCAGCGGCAAGGCCCTCGCGGCGGGCCTGCGCTGCGCGCAGCGCGTTGACCAGCGCCGGGCCCAACCGCGCGAGGCGGCCCTTGATCAGGTAGTCGTCGGCGCCGTTGCGCATCGCCTCGACGGCGAGGTCTTCGCCGATCGCGCCCGACACGATGAGGAAGGGCAGCACCTGCCCGCTCTCGCGCAGCACGCGCAGTGCCTCGGTGCTCGAGAACCGGGGCAGGTGGTGATCGGAAATCACGGCGTCCCAGCCGCCAGCCGCCAGCGCGGCCTTCATCGCGTCGGCGTCGTCGACGCGCTCGCAGGCGACGTTCAGGCCCTGCCGGCCGAGGGTGGCCATCAGCAGCAGGAAATCGTTCTCGTCATCCTCGACCACCAGCAGACGGATGCGGGCGTCGATCGGGTAGCGGGTTTCGGTCAAGGCGGCTCCCCGGTCAGTGCAGCAGGAGGGGGCCGGTGCGTCCGGGCCGCGCGCGGTGGCGGAAGATGGTCTGGAGCACCCGCGACGTGCCGAGGATGACGCCTTCCTGCCCGATGCTGTGGCCGTCGTCGGTACCGATGTCGAGGGTGGCGTCGGCGCCCGCGGCGCGCAGCCCGCGCAGCGCCTGCCGGGCGTGGACCAGCGGCACCAGCGTGTCGTGCTCGCCATGGACCAGATGCACGCTGGCCGCGATGCGCTCGCCGGGGCGGATGGGGCACGACAGCCGCGCCGCGTAGGCGACGACGATCGCGCTCAGGTCGGGATCGGTGCGCAGCGCCTGCAGCGCGACCGTTGCGCCCTGCGAGAACCCCACGATCACGGTCCGCGCCGCGTCGAGCGCGGCCTGGCGCTGCAGCGAGCGCACGCGGCGCGCGACCTCCCGCGCCGCGTCGTCGATCCGTGTGATGCGGTCGGCGGCCACCCCGCGTCCGTCGTACCAGTCGAAGCCGCCGCTGGCCGCGGGCAGCGGCGCCTGCAGGATCGCGACCACCGCGCCGGGGAACTTGAGCTGCCAGGCGATCGCCACCGGCGCGAAAGCTTCCGGGCGGGACCCGGCGCCGTGCAGGAACACGAGCAGCCGGCCGGGCGCGCTCGCCGAGATGGCCGGCAGTTCGAGCCAGATCGGCTCGCCGCCGTTGCGGCCGGGGTTGCTCATGGCCTGCTCAGATCAGCTGGCGACCGACCCACCAGGCGAGCGCCGAGACCGCTGCCGAGGCGGGAATGGTGAGAATCCAGGCCCAGACGATGCTGCCAGCCATGCCCCAGCGCACCGCCGAGACCTTCTGCGATGCACCCACGCCGACGATCGCACCGGTGATCGTGTGGGTGGTGGATACCGGGATGCCGAAGCCGGAGGCAAGGAACAGCGTCATCGCGCCGCCGGTTTCGGCGCAGAAGCCGCCGACCGGCTTGAGCTTGGTGATCTTCTGGCCCATGGTCTTGACGATACGCCAGCCGCCGAACAGCGTGCCCGCGGCGATCGCTGCATAGCATGACACGATCACCCAGGTCGGGGGCGTCGAGTCGGTTGCGCTCACGTGGCCGGCCGCGATCAGCAGCAGCCAGATGATGCCCATCGTCTTCTGCGCGTCGTTGCTGCCGTGGCCCAGGCTGTACAGGCCCGAGGACACCAGCTGCAGCCGGCGGAACCAGCGGTCCATCAGGCGCGGCGTCGACCGGAAGAACACCCATGACACCAGCAGCATCAGCAGCGCGCCGAGCAGAAAGCCGAGCATGGGCGAAACCAGGATGAAGGCCGCGGTGCGCAGCAGTCCGCTTGCCAGCAGCGAGCCTGTTCCGGCCTTGGCGAGCGTGGCCCCCACCAGCCCGCCGATCAGGGCGTGCGACGAGCTCGACGGGATGCCGTAGTACCAGGTGATCAGGTTCCAGATGATCGCGCCGACCAGCGCGCCGAAGATCACCGTGTGGTCGACCACGGTCGGGTCGACGATGCCCTTGCCGATCGTGGCGGCGACCTTGAGCTCGAAGATGAAGATCGCCGCGAAATTGAAGAATGCCGCCCACACGACGGCCTGGTAGGGCTTGAGCACGCCGGTCGAGACGACGGTGGCGATGGAATTGGCCGCGTCGTGAAAGCCGTTCATGAAGTCGAAGGCGAGCGCCAGCACCACCAGCATGGCGAAGATCCAGAATGCGATGGTGGCCGAGTGCATCGCTGGGCCGGCGCGCTCGCCTCAGGCGTTCTCGAGGACGACGCCCTCGATCACGTTGGCCACGTCCTCGCACTTGTCGGACACCGACTCGAGCAGCTCGTAGATCGCCTTCAGCTTGATCAGCTGTCGCACGTCGGCCTCGTCGCGGAACAGCTTCGACATCGCCGAGCGCATCACGCGGTCGGCATCGGACTCGAGCCGGTCGATCTCGCCGCACAGCTTCAGGATGGCATCGGCGTTCTCCATGCTGGAGAGCAGCCCCACCGCTGTGCGCACCCGGTCGCAGCACATCTGGTTGAGCTCGGCGAGCTGCTGGGCCTCGGGCGTGACCCGCTGCAGGTCGTAGAGCATCGCCGACTCGGCGACGTCCTGGATCAGGTCGAGGATGTCGTCCATCTGCGAGATGAGCTGATGGATGCTCTCGCGATCGAACGGCGTGATGAAGGTCTTGTGCAGCAGCGCGATCGTCTCGTGGGTGATGCGGTCGGCGGCCTTCTCGATCGCGTCGATCGCCTCGATGCGGCGCTCGCGGGCAGCCGGATCGCCGAAGTCGGCCATCAGCGCGGCCAGCTCCCGGCTGCCCTGCGCGATGCGTTCAGCATGCTGATCGAACAGCTCGAAGAACTTCCCCTCGCGGGGCATCAGGTTGCTGAACATGGGCGAGCGGGGAGACGAGGCGGGCGAAGGGTAGCAGAAATGGCGCGGCGATCTGCCGGGGCGCGTGTCAGCGGCCGGCACGCCTGAGCACGCACTCGAGATAGGCCTGCGAGTCGGGCATCGCCCGCTCGCGCTGCGCACGCCAGACCACCTCGCCCAGGCATTCGATGACCGCGTGCGCCGCTTCGTGGGCGCTGCCCAGCCGCGCCGCCAGCCGGTCGTGGGCGGCGCGCAGGCCGGGCGGCTGGTCGATCGACAGCTGCTCGGCGACGGCCAGATGCATCGACAGGTGAAGGAAGGGATTGGTGCGCCCCGCCTCCACCGGATAGTCGGCTGTCAGCGCGCGCTCGAGGTCGGCCAGGTCGCCGTGGTACTCGGGGTGCTCGAGCACCCAGTCGACGGCGATCGTCTCGAGCGGCGTCAGCGGCGCGCCACGGCGGCGCTTGTCCCAGGCGCCGCAGAAGAAGCGCCGGACGTCATCCTTGCCGGGATTGAACATCGGCGGGTGCGGGGGTCTTGGGTCGGTGTCGGCACAGGTCGGTGATCGGGCAGCGCCAGCACTCGGGCTTGCGCGCCTTGCACAGGTAGCGGCCGTGCAGGATCAGCCAGTGGTGGGCGTGGCTGCCGAACTCGGCCGGAACGTTGCGCTCGAGCAGTCGCTCGACGGCCTCGACGCTGCGGCCGGGCGCCAGCCCGGTGCGGTTGGCCACGCGGAACACGTGGGTGTCGACCGGCATCGTCGGTTCGCCGAAGGCGACGTTGAGCACGACGTTGGCGGTCTTGCGGCCAACGCCGGGCAGCGCCTGCAGCGCCTCGCGCGAGTGCGGCACCTCGCCGCCGTGGCGCTCGAGCAGCAGGCGGGCGGTCTGGGCCAGATGTTTCGCCTTGGCACGGAACAGCCCGAGCGTCTGGAGGTAGGGCAGCAGGCCTTCCTCGCCGAGTTCGGCGATCGCCGCCGGGGTGCCGGCCACCGGGAACAGCCGTCGGGTGGCGAGGTTGACGCTGCGATCGGTCGCCTGCGCCGACAGCAGCACCGCCGCCAGCAGCTGGAACGGCGTGCCGTACTCGAGCTCGGTGCGCGGCGCCGGGTCGATCGCGCGCAGTCGCTCGAACATCGCCTGCCGGTCGGCGGGCTTCATGGTCGTGCGCTTCGGGCCGGGCCTGCGCGGGCTGGCTGGCGTCGCGCTCATGGGCTCTCGCTGACGCCCAGCCGCTCGCGGGCGCGGCGGATTGCCGCTTCGATGAGGGTGCGCTTGCGCGCGGTCGCCTCGTCGGGGGGCTCGGTCGCCAGGGCATCGCGCTTGGCGCTGGCGCGGGCCAGCAGGCGCACGCGGTCGTGGTGCCGTTCGCGGATCTGGCGTGCCGCGCGGGCCTGGTGCCGCTCGCGCGCCTGCGCCGCGTCGAGAACGGTCCAGTCGCGCGGCTGCGGTTGCATCGTGATGCAGTCGACCGGACAGGCCGGCAGACACAGATCGCAGCCGCTGCAGCGTTCGGCGATCACGGCATGCATGCGCCGTGGCGCGCCGACGATGGCATCGACCGGACAGGCGGCGATGCACAGCGTGCAGCCGATGCAGGTGTCCTCGTCGATGCGCGCCGCGTGCCAGGGGCGCGTCAGCCCGCGCGTGGTGTCGAGCGGCGGTGCCGCCGTGCGGCCGAGCAGCGTTGCCAGGGCCGCCACGCCGGCCTGACCACCGGGCGGGCAGCGGTCGATGTCGGCCTGACCGTCGGCGATCGCCTGCGCGTACGGGCGGCAGCCGTCGTAGCCGCACTTCGTGCACTGGGTCTGGGGCAACAGCGCGTCGATGCGCTCGGCCAGGTCGGAGCGGATGGCGGGCTGGGCAGCTGGCACGGCGCGGGCTGGAGCGTGGGGTGTGGCGCGGGGGGCTACCGGGGCGGTCGGGGCGGGTGCGGCCGATCGCGGCTGCTCGGCCGCCCGCCTCGACCGGGTTCAGCCGACGGCGTTCAGGCGGCGCACGCCGATGCGCTCGCGGTGGGCTGCGATGAACTCGCGGACCTGCGGGTAGATGTGCTCGCGCCAGCGCCGGCCGCTGAAGATGCCATAGTGGCCTGCGCCTTCGGCGGTGAGATGCCGCTTGTGCTTGTCGGGAATGCCCGTGCACAGGCCCTGGGCCGCGCGGGTCTGGCCCGAGCCGGAGATGTCGTCGAGCTCGCCCTCGATCGTGAACAGCGCCACGCTGCGGATCGCCTCGGGCGCGACCCGGATCGTGCGGTCCTCGAACCGTACATCCCACCGGCCCAGCGGCAGCAGGTGGTCCTGGAAGACCACGCGGATGGTGTCGAGGTAGTACTCGGCAGGCAGGTCGAGCACCGCGTTGTATTCATCGTAGAAGCGCCGGTGCGCGCCGACGTCGTCGAGGTCGCCACGCACCAGGTCGAGGTAGTAGTCCCAGTGCGAGGTGGCGTGACGGTCGGGGTTCATCGCGACGAAGCCGGCGTGCTGCAGGAAGCCGGGGTAGACCCGCCTGCCGGCGCCCGCGTACTTGCCGGGCACGGTGTAGATCACGTTGCGCTCGAACCAGGCGAAGCTGTGGTTGGTCGCCAGGTTGTTGACCGCCGTGGGGCTGGAGCGCGCGTCGATGGGGCCGCCCATCATGGTCATCGACAGCGGCAGCTTGGGGTCCTTGAGGGTGGCCATGATCGAGACCGCCGCCATCACCGGTACCGTCGGCTGGCACACCGAGATCACGTGCACGTCGGGTCCGAGGTGACGGATGAACTCGATGCAGTAGGCGATGTAGTCGTCGAGGTGGAAGGGGCCGTGCGCCGTCGGGACCTGCCGGGCGTCGAGCCAGTCGGTGATGTAGACGTTGTGGTCGGGCAGCATGGCCCGCACGGTGTCGCGCAGCAGCGTGGCGTGATGGCCCGAGAGCGGCGCCACCACCAGCACGGTCGGATCGTCGGCGCGGTGCGCGAGCGCCTTGGGCAGCAGCCGCTCGAACTTGAGCAGCCGGCAGAATGGCCGCGAGATCTCGATGCGTTCGGCAACGGTGACGTCGTAGCCGTCGATGCGCGTGCTGCGGTGGCCGAACTCGGGTTTCTCGTACTCCTTGCCCAGTCGGTGGAGCAGGTCGAGCCCTGCCGAGATCCGGCTGGCCATCGGCACATAGGACAGGGGGCTGTACGGGTTCGCGTAGAGCTTGCTCATCGATTCGGCCCATACCGAGACCGGGTTGAGGATCGCCCGCTGGACTTCCCTGATCTGATAGAGCATCGACGAATCTCCGGAACCGCGCGCGTTGTACCCGCAAGACGGCGGCAACGTGCTGCGCAGCCGCAGATTCTACGCCGGATTGGTGCGTTGCATCATGGGTCGGCCCGACCAGCGTCGCAGGCGGTGACCCAGGCGCGCGCCTGCGCCTCCTGCAGCGCGTTCTGGCGCAGCCGCTGGTCGAGCATCGGGAAATCGATCTCGTCGAGCGGCTGGTCCTGCTCGAAGCACGAGAAGACGTAGCGCGTGCGCCCGGTGGCGGGGTCATGGCGCGCCTGCAGGCACTGCGCGCAGACTTCCTTGAGCATGCACTGCATCGGCGAGTTGACCGACGCGAGGGCGATCAGGTCGGGGCGCAGCCAGCGGGCCAGCGGGCCGCGCCGCGCCCGGGCCACCGCCGCCATCATGCGGTCGGATCCGATTGCCAGCAGCCGGTCGGTGGCTTGCGGCGCGATGCCGAGCTGGCCCAGGTCGCCGCGCGCCCAGGCCAGCATCGCCTCGACGATGGTGCCGACCACTGCCCGATCGCCTGCGCGGCCGGGCACGAAGCCCGGCGCCTCGTCGCAACACCACACCACCGCGTCGGCCGCCGCCTCGATCCGGTCGACGTGGAAGCGGTCGGCCACACGGCGGTAGCCGGCGAAGTACAGAACCCGGCAGCCGGCCTGGCGCATTGCCGCGCCGATCGAAAAGAGCACCGCGTTGCCCAGGCCGCCGCCAGCGAGCACCACGGTCTCGCCGCGGCCTATGGTGGTCGGCGAGCCGGTGGGGCCCATCAGCACCACCGGC
>JBILUW010000189.1:0-7640 GCA_044370795.1 Burkholderiaceae bacterium | reverse complement strand
CGTGGGGGGGGGGGCGGGGGGGGGGGCCCCACCCCCCCCCCGGCCCCCCCGGGGCGCAGGCGGGCGCACAGGTCGGACGAGGCGCCCATTTCGAGCACGACCGTGGCCACCAGGTCGCGCTCGCGATCGACCCACGCGCCGGTGAGCGCGAGCCCCTCCAGCGCCAGCCGGGTCGGGCCGCCTGGCGGCGCGCCGATCACCGGCGCGAGCGTCTCGAGGTTTTGCAGCCGGTAGAACTGGCCAGGGGCGAAGCGCCGCGCCGCCAGCGGCGCGTGAACGACGACTTCGAGGATGCCCGGCGCGAGCCGCTCGACGCGTTCGATGCGGGCGCGCAGCAGTGCGCCGATGCGCCCGGCCCAGACGTCGAAGGGCTCGGGGCTGTTTGGCGCGCGCGCGGCAAGCTCGCGCGAGACCACCGCGCTGCCCTGGCGAGCCGAGGCCATGGCTCGCACCACGCTGCCGGCGTAGGAGGGATGGAGGTCGCCGAAGAAGGAGATGGCTCGGCCGTCGGCCATCCGCCCAAGCAGCACCTGCGCCTGCCGCGGCTTTCCGCCGACGTCGCGCTCGGGGCTCACGGCCTGCCCGGTGTCGGCATCGATCGCCCGGAAGTGCTCGCCGTCGAGCGCGTGGTGCGCCGGATCCTCGCGCGCCGGCACGGTGTTGGGATGGGTGCCCGCGGCGATGAAGACCGAGCGCGCCGGCCATGTCGCGCGCGTGCCCGCCGGCCCGTCGCCGCCGGGCTCGGTGCGCACCACCAGCGCCGAAGCGGCGCCGTGCTCGTCGACCTCGATCGCGATCGGGGCGAGGCAGCCGGCGAACGCGATGCCTTCCTCGAATGCCCGGCCCACCTCCTCGTGGTTCAGGCGGTAGGCCGGGCTGTCGACGAGGCGGCGTCGATAGATGACGGTGACCCCGCCCCAGGCGCGCAGCAGCTCGAGCATCCGAGGCGCCTCGCCGGCGCGGGCCGCCCGCGCGCGCTCGTCGCGAAGCGCGCGTGCATGCGCGAGGAAGGTCTCGGCGGTATCGGCCTCGTCGGCGGGCCAGGCCGCACGCGCGGCCGCTTCGCCGCGGGTGGCGGCCAGCGCCTCGTGGCGCGCCAGGAACTTCTCGACCTGCACCGGGTAGTAGGCCAGCGCCTCGGTGGCCGTGTCGAAGGCCGTGAGTCCTCCGCCGATCACGACCGCCGGCAGGCGCAGCTGCAGATTGGCCAGCGACTCGGCGCGCCCGGCTCCGGTGAGCTGCAGCGCCATCAGGAAATCGCTGGCGGTGCGCACGCCGCGCGCCATGCCGTTGGGGATGTCGAGCACCGTCGGGCGCCCTGCGCCGGTGGCGAGCGCGACGTGGTCGAAGCCCAGCTCGAAGGCCTGCGCGGCGTCGAGCGTGCCGCCATACCGCACCCCGCCGGCGAGCAGGAAGCGCTCGCGCCGCTCGAGCAGCAACCGCACCAGCGTGAGGAAGTTCTTGTCCCAGCGCGCGGTGATGCCGTACTCGGCCACGCCGCCGAAGCCGCCGGGGATGCGCTGCCCGAGGTCCGGCAGGAGTTCGGCGACGTCTTCGATCGGCTCGAACGGCGCGCGCGAGCCGTCGGCGGCCACGCCGTTCAGCGCGGGGTCGAGCGGCTCGATCTTCAGGCCGTCGATGCCCACCACGCCGTGGCCGTCGTTGAGCAGGTGGTGCGCCAGCGTGAAGCCCGCCGGGCCCATGCCCGCCACCAGCACCCTGCGCCCGGTATCGGGCGCGGGCAGCGGCCGGCGCAGGTTGAGCGGGTTCCAGCGGGTGAGCAGCGAATAGATCTCGAAGCCCCAGGGCAGGGCGAGCACGTCGCGCAGCGTGCGGGTCTCGACCTGCGGGATGTCGACCGGCGTCTGCTGCTGGTAGACGCAGGCCTTCATGCACTCGTTGCAGATCCGGTGGCCGGTAGCCGCCACCATCGGGTTGTCGATGACGATGATGGCGAGCGCCGCCACCGCGTGGCCGCGCGACTTCGCCAGCTGGAACTCCGAGATGCGCTCCTCGAGCGGGCAGCCGGCCAGCGTGGCGCCCAGCGCGCTGCGCCGCCAGCGTCCGGGCTCGCCGTCGGTGCCGCCTCGCTCGCGCAGCCCCCGCGAGCAGGAGTCGTTGCCCTGGCCGTGGCACCACAGGCAGTAGTTGGCCTCGTCGAGCGCGCCGCGCAGATTGGTGCCGGGGTCGGTCAGCCCGAAGCCGGCGCGCTGGCGCAGGTGCCGGGTGTCGATGACGGTGATGCGCGTGCTCCCGGCTGGCACCTCGCGCAGATCGGGCAGCAGCGCGGCCGGATCGGTGCGCACCGGATGCCTGAAGAGGACCTGGCCGCGGTGGCGCTCCTGGCCGGCCCGGCTGTGGACTGCCCAGGCGCAGTAGCGCGCCGCGAGTTCGAGCCGCTCGGTCAGGCCGTCGGTCTGCCAGGCCGTCAGGGCGTGCGCGAAGGCCAGTTCCTCGAACGGCGCGCCCAGCCAGCCCTCCAGGCACGCCAGCGCCTGGTCGGGGTCGAACGGGCCGAGCGCGGCCTCGTCGGGGTAGGGCAGCAGCGCCTTGCGCTTGACGAACTTCCACTTCGCGCGGATGAGCGGGGCCAGCCCGTCGTGGTCGGCGCGCAGCGCCGAGAGTTCGTCGGGGATGCCGAACAGCGTGCCGACGAAGGCGTCGAGGTGGGGCGCCAGGGCGAGCAGGAGATCGGCCTCGGCCCGGTCGGTCAGCGACTGCGGATCGCGACGGGCGTCGGTGAGTTGCTGCTCAAGCGGCGGACTGGCGGCTGCGAGCGCCTCGCCAAAGGCCGCGTCGATGCGCAGCAGGCCGTCGCGCCGGTACAGGTCCTCGAACCGCAGTCCGAAGGCCAGACCGGGCATCAGCGCTCCAGGTACTGGAGCTTGTCCTTGACGTCTTTCCAGTCGTCGGCGTCGGTCAGCGCCGGCTTCGTGCGGGTGATGCTGGGCCACGTCTTGGCGAGCTCGGCGTTGAGCGCGACGAACTTCTGCTGATCGGCCGGCACGTCTTCCTCGGCCTTGATGGCCTCGACCGGGCACTCGGGGATGCACACCGCGCAATCGATGCATTCGTCCGGGTCGATCACCAGCATGTTCGGCCCCTCGCGAAAGCAATCGACGGGACAGACGTCGACGCAATCGGTGTAGCGGCAGCGGATGCAGGATTCGAGGACGATGTGCGGCATGGTCGCGGTCCGGGTCGGCGGAACTGGTGCGCGATTCTACCGTGAGCAGGCTGGACGCGAAGCGGGGGGGTGCCGGCGGTGCCCGTCGAGCCTCCGGTACCATCGGTGAGCCGGTTCGTTTCGCGCACTGCGCGCCACCGGCGGGCGCATCCGCGCGGCGGGCAGGCCTGCGGCGGCTGCCGCGGCGGCCCGCGTCGCGCCCGCATCCATGGAGTCAGTCTCATGAAGCACCTCTTCGCGGCCGCATGGCTGCTGATGGCCGCGCCCGCGGTACTCGCGCAGCAGCAGCAGCAGCAGGCGCCCATCCGCATTGGCGAGCTCAACAGCTACAAGAGCCAGCCGGCCTTCCTCGAGCCCTATCGCAAGGGCTGGGAGCTTGCGCTCGAGGAAATCAATGCCGGCGGCGGCCTGCTCGGGCGGCGCGTCGAGGTCGTCTCGCGCGACGACGGCGGCAACCCCGGGGACGCGGTGCGCGTGGCCGAGGAACTGCTCGCCCGCGAGAAGGCCGACCTGATCTTCGGCACCTTCCTGTCGCACATCGGCCTGGCCGTGGCCGACTTCGCCCGCCAGCGCAAGGTGGTGTTCCTGGCCGCCGAGCCGCTTACCGACAAGATCACCTGGCAGAACGGCAACCGCTACACCTTCCGGTTGCGTCCGTCCACCTACATGCAGGCGGCCATGCTGGTGCCGGAGGCCGCCAGGCTCAAGCGCAAGCGCTGGGCCGTCGTCTACCCCAACTACGAGTACGGCCAGTCGGCGGCGGCCACGTTCAAGGAGCTGCTGCGCCAGGCTCAGCCCGACGTCGAGTTCGTCGGCGAGCAGGCCCCGCCGCTGGGCCGGGTCGAGGCGGGCGCGGTCGTCCAGGCGCTGGCCGATCTCAAGCCCGATGCCATCTTCAACGTCCTGTTCGGCGCCGATCTCTCCCGGTTCGTGCGCGAAGGCAATACCCGGGGCCTGTTCCGCGACCGCGCCGTGGTCAGCCTGCTGACCGGCGAGCCCGAGTACCTCGAGCCGCTGCGCGAGGAGGCTCCCGAGGGCTGGATCGTCACCGGCTACCCCTGGTACGGCATCCGCACCGCCGATCACGACCGCTTCCTGCAGGCCTATCAGCGGCGCTGGCGCGACCACCCGCGCCTGGGCTCGATCGTGGGCTACATCTCGATGCACTCGCTCGCCGCCGCGATCCGGCGCGCCGGCACCGTCGAGACCGAGAAGCTGGTCGAGGCCTTCCGAGGACTGAGCATGGCCACGCCGCTGGGGCCGGTCACCTACCGTGCCCAGGATCACCAGGCGACGATGGGCGCCTTCGTCGGCCGCACGGCGCTCGAGCAGGGGCGCGGGGTGATGCGCGACTTCCGCTACATCGACGGCGCGGCCGTGATGCCGCCCGATGCGGCGGTCGCGCGCATGCGGCCTGCCCAGTAGTCACGGCCGGGCCGCCGCCGCGCCCGCGCGCCGGCGGCCCGATCGCGCGCAACCCGCCATGCTCGAGTCGCTAGCCGCGCAGCTCGTCAACGGCCTCGCGTCGGCGTCCACGCTGTTCCTGATCGCCGCCGGGCTGTCGCTGATCTTCGGGGTGACCCGGATCGTCAACTTCGCGCACGGCTCCTTCTTCATGCTCGGGCTGTACCTCGCCTGGTCGATCACCGACCGCCTGGGCAGTGGTCCGGCAGGGTTCTGGGGAGCGATCGCGCTGGCGGCGCTGGCGGTCGGGCTGCTGGGCGCGCTCACCGAGGTGCTGATCCTGCGCCGGGTCTATCGGGCCCCCGAGCTGCTGCAACTGCTCGCCACCTTCGCCCTGGTGCTCATCCTGCGCGATGCCGCGCTGGCGATCTGGGGGCCCGAAGACCTGCTCGGCCCCAAGGCGCCGGGGTTGCGCGGCACCGTCGATATCCTCGGACGCCCCATTCCCACCTACGACCTGGTGCTGGTGGCGATCGGGCCGGTGGTGCTCGCGCTGCTGTGGCTGCTGCTGCGGCGCACCCGACTTGGCGTGCTGATCCGCGCCGCCACCCAGGATCGCGAGATGGTCGGCGCGCTGGGGGTCGACCAGCGCTGGCTCTTTACCGGCGTGTTCGCGCTCGGCGCCGCGCTGGCCGGGCTCGGCGGCGCGTTGCAGCTGCCGCGCGAGCCCGCCCATCTGGGCCTCGACCTCGCCACCATCGGCGACGCCTTCGTCGTGGTGGTGGTTGGCGGCATGGGCAGCATCCCGGGCGCCTATCTCGCGGCCTTGCTGATCGCCGAGGTCAAGGCGCTGTGCCATGGGCTGGGTACGCTCGAGCTGTGGGGCGTGTCGGTCTCGTTCTCGCGCCTGACGCTGGTGGTGGAGTTCCTGGTCATGGCCCTCGTGCTGATCGTGCGGCCCTGGGGCTTGCTTGGCCGGCCGGCGGGCGCGGTCCGGGTCCAGGGGCCGGCCGAGCCGCCGCTGCAGCCGGCGGCGGTCGGTGCGCGGATCGCCGCCGCGGCGCTGGTGCTCGGCCTGCTTGCCGCGCCGCTGTGGGCCGGGCCCGATGCCTATGCGCTGGTGCTGCTGATCGACGTCGCGGTGGCTGTGCTCTTCGCGGTGAGTCTGCACTTCATCATGGGCCCGGGCGGCATGCACTCCTTCGGTCATGCCGCCTACTTCGGCGTGGGTGCGTATGCCGCCGCGCTGCTGGCGCGCGATGCCGCGCTGCCGATGGCCGCAGTGCTCGTGCTCGCGCCACTCGCGGCCGCAGCGGCGGCGCTGCTCTTCGGGTGGTTCGCGGTGCGGCTGTCGGGCGTCTATCTGGCCATGCTCACCCTTGCGTTTGCCCAGATCGTCTGGTCCATCGTCTTCCAGTGGGATGCCGTGACCGGCGGCAGCAACGGGCTGGTCGGCATACGGCCGGCGGCGGCCTTCGAGAGCCGCGCGGCCTTCCACACCCTCGCGGTGCTGGTGGTCGTCGCCAGCGTGCTGCTGTTGCGGCGCATGCTCTTTTCGCCGTTCGGATGGGCGATGCGGGCCGGCCGCGATTCGCCGCTGCGCGCCGAGGCGGTCGGCATCCCGGTGGTCACCGTCCACTGGATGGCCTTCGTGGTCGCGGGCTTCTTCGGCGGCCTCGCCGGCGCGCTCTACGCGTTTGCCAAGGGCACGATCTCGCCCGAGGTCATCGCGGTGGGCCGCTCCGTCGACGGGCTCGTGATGGTGCTGCTGGGTGGATTGCAGTCGCTGGCCGGGCCCATCGCCGGCGCGGCGCTGTTCACCTGGCTGCAGGACGTGGTGGTGCGCGGCACCGACTACTGGCGCGCGATGCTCGGCGCCGTGATTTTGCTGCTGGTGCTCGCCTTCCCGCAGGGCATCGCGGGCGCCGCGGGCGCGCTGGCGGCCCGCTTGCGAGCGCCGGCGGCGCGGGGGCGGGCGTGAGCGCGGCGCAGGCCGTCCCGCAAGCGCCCGGCGTGGCTGCCCCACTGCTGGCGGTCTCGGGGCTGGCCAAGGCCTTCGGTGGCGTACGCGCCCTGGCCGACCTGTCGTTCGCGCTTGCGCCCGCCGAGATGCTGGCGATGATCGGCCCCAACGGCGCGGGCAAGTCGACCTGCTTCAATCTGCTCAACGGCCAGTTGCGCCCCGACGCCGGGCGCATCGTGCTGGACGGGCGCGACATCGCGGGTCTGCCGTCGCGGCGCATCGCCCGACTCGGGGTGGGGCGCACCTTCCAGGTCGCCGCCACCTGGCCGTCGCTCACGGTCCGCGAGAACGTGCAGCTCGCGCTGCTGGCTCACCATCGGCAGCTCGCCCGCTGGTGGCCGCTTGCCCGGGGGTTGCACCGTGATCGCGCGCAGGCGCTGCTCGAGCGGGTGGGGCTAGGCCCGGCGGCCGAGCGGCCGTGCGCGCAGCTCGCCTACGGCGACCTGAAGGCGGTCGAGCTCGCCGTGGCACTGGCCGCCAATCCGCGCCTGCTGCTGATGGACGAACCCACCGCCGGGATGTCGCCCGGCGAGCGCGGCGCGCTGATGCGCCTGGTGCACGGCCTGTCGCGCGAGCTGGGCATCGCGGTGCTGTTCACCGAGCACAGCATGGACGTGGTCTTCGAGCACGCCGACCGCATCCTGGTGCTGGCCGACGGAAAGCGCATCGCCGAGGGGCCGCCGGCGTCGATCCGAGCCGATCCGCGGGTGGTGGAGGTCTATCTCGGCTCCGGCCGTTTCGCGGCACCGATCCTCGCCGACGCGGAGCCGGCGCGGTGAGCGATGTGCGCCCCATCGCGGGCACTGCCACCGATGCCGTCGCCGGATCGGCGCTGCTGGAGGTGGCCGGCCTGAACGCCTGGTATGGCGCCGCGCAGGTGCTCTTCGAGGTCGATCTCGCCGTGCGGCCCGGCGAGGTGCTGGCGCTGATGGGGCGCAACGGCGCCGGCAAGAGTTCGCTGCTGAAGGCGCTGATGGGCCTGATGCCGCGGGCGGGCGGCAGCGTGCGCTACGAGGGCCGCGAGAT
>JBILUW010000216.1:0-6772 GCA_044370795.1 Burkholderiaceae bacterium | reverse complement strand
GGCGGTGGCAAGGGTGGTGGCGGGGGTGCGGTGAGTCATGCCGGGCCGGCATCGGCGGCAACGACCATCTCCTGCGCGATGAACTCGGCCAACGGCGTGATCTGACCTTTGACGCTCGCGGCCTCCAGGGCCTTCATGTACTCGTCTCGCCGGCTCATCCGGATGACCGTCCAGGGGTAGCCACCCGAGGCAAGCAGCGTGTTCATCAGGAAGCGGCCGATACGGCCGTTGCCGTCGTAGTACGGATGGATGAAGACGAAGAGATGGTGTCCGAGCACGGCGCGAACGCAGGCCTGGGGCTCCGCTTCGATCATTTCCCACAGCGCTTCCAGCGAATCCAGGATCGCTTCGCTGGGCAGCGGTGTGTGCATCGAATTGCGGATGAAGACAGGGCCGCGCCGATACCCGGCCAGCTGGCTTGCTTCAACGATGCCCGCTGTCGCGGACGGTGCGAACAACGCCGCGTACCAGTCATGGTGATCGCGTTTGACAACGAGCCCTGCGTTCTCCTTCGCCAGCACCTTGCCGATGCTCGCCTTCACGGCCTGAAAGGCCTGGTAGTAGCCCCGCGCGGCCAGCGCGTTTCTGGTCGCGTCGTGCTCGGGTTCGCCGTCCGGATTCCAGTCGCCGCGAGCAACCCGCTCGATGAGTTCGTTGGTGACGCGGTAGCCTTCGATGGAAAGCGAGTTGTAGGCGTCGGAGACGTAGCGTTCATCGACCTGTGCCAGATAGCCCGCACTGCGCTTCTCGAGGCCGGGAGCGGGCGGAAAGGCGTCGATGACATCCTGGCGCCATCCCGCCCACATGGAGCGCAGGCGCAGTACATAGGGCGAGCGCTCCTTGCCGGGCGAGAGGGTGGGCTCGGCCAGTTCGAAGGGGTTTGCTGACTTGAGCGTGATCCTGAATGGGGCAAATGCCTTGCGGATGCGCTCGGCCTCATCCGGGCGCTTGACGAAGTCGAATGCGGCTGCCAGGCGCCCGGCGGCCGTGACCATCTTGTCGCCTTCCAGCAGCGTCGGAAGCAGCTCGGACGCATTTCTGATGGTGGCGAGCGCGATCTCGGCTTCGCGTGGATTGCTGATGAAGAACGACGGCCCGGCCAGGCACAGGGCCTCGGCAACGGGCCAGACTTGCAGGCCGCGTATTTCCACGCGTGCTCTGGGAACCCGTTTCCTGTCGGGGTAGACCAGCAGTGAGTTGTCGAAGGGCAGGTCCACCTTCGAGGTGCCGCTGTCGACCGTGACGCAGGTGACCTGCCTGGGGACGGTGGTGTTGCCTGTGTGCAGCAGCAGCGATGCCTCGGGGTTCAGGCAGTACCGCTTGCCAAAGCGTTTGCCCAGATAGCCCGAGACGAAGGCCCAGAAGGATGCGTACCAGGCAGTGGAGTCTCCTTCGCCGTCGCTCGGGCTGCTGCAGATGTACCAGCCCTTCATCACCGGCCGCAGGAACCCCGTGTCGACCAGGACGGCACGCTGCGCGTCGTCCTTGAAGTCGGAGGCTTCGACGACGCCGCTGTGCTTGTCCTGAAGACGCTTGAGCGTCTTCAGGGCAGCCGTGAGGGTCGGATTGCCTTTCGGCTGGCGCGGCGTCGGGGGCATGAATTCACTTTGGTATCTCTTGAAAGTTTACTTTGCTATTGCTGCGAGAGCCACTCTGCTTTCGTCGGTGGTCCTGGGCCCGCGGAGCAACGCCGACGGCCCCGACGCGGGTCTGCTCGACGGGGTCTTGCGCCCGGCCTTTCGACTGTTACGATTGTCGAATGTTTCGATTAGGCTGTGCGTTCTACTTCCGCTTGAGGTCCAGCATGAACCCGTCGCCTGAGTTGGAGTCCCCGCTGCCCGTCGAGCGCGAAGTCGCGGCTGCTTTGGAGAGCCAACGGGCGCTTGCGGCCTGCCTGAGCACCCGTTTCGAGACGCAGCGGATCACGATCTTCGACGAGAAGAATCGGGCCCACGCGCTCGAACTCCCGACCTCCGCCCTGCGCCTGCTTGTCGACATCCTGGCTGAACTGGCCGACGGCAACGCGGTCAGGGTGGTGCCCATTCACGCCGAGCTCACGACGCAGGATGCGGCAGACATGCTGAACGTGTCTCGCCCGCATCTGGTGAAATTGCTCGAGAGCGGTGCGCTGCCCTTTCACAAGGCCGGCAAGCACCGCCGCGTTCGCTTTGCGGACCTGATGGCTTTCAAGGCGCAACGTGATCGCGCGAGCAGCCTGGCCATGGAGGAACTGGCACGACAGGCCCAGGAGTTGCGCCTGGGGTACGAGTGACGAGTTCACCGTTCACCGCGGTCTACGACGCCTGCGTCCTGTACCCGGCGCCGCTAAGGGATTTCCTCATGTGGCTCGGCTTGTCCGGGCGCTTCCGGGCGCGCTGGAGCGCCCGAGGGTGATCGTCTGGACATCCTGACCACGTTGGTGCCGGCCTACGAGGCTCGCCACTTTCCCATCGGCGCGCCAGACCCGGTCGAGGCGATCAAGTTCCGCATGGAGCAGGGCGGCCTGACCGTGACGGGTCCGGGCTGAGAGCGAACAACGCCCGGTCGCCGACGTCCGCGGCGCGCTCACGCAGAATCGCCTCGGGTGCCCGCCGTTGCCGAGGTGAGTCGCGCCATCATCTGAACAACTCGCTATGCGAACCCAGTCGGGCGATGCGCAAGGTCTCGCCGTTCGGCTTCTTGTAGATCAGCAGCAGGTCGGGCTTGAGGTGACATTCCCGGTAGCCCGACCAGTTGCCGGTCAGCGCGTGATCCCGTTGGCCGACTGATAACGGTTGGTCGTTCATCAGACGCTGCAAGACGTCCTTGAGGAGCGTATCGATGTCCTTGTGGTGAGGGGTGGCCTTGACCCGCTTGAAGTCCTTCTTGAAGGCGGTGGCGTATTCAACCGTCCGCATTCAGATCGCCCATCAGGTCATCGACGGTCGTAGCCCGCTTGCCCTTGCCGGCCTCGAGTTCGGCGATGGCCTTGCGGGTCTTCGCATTGGGCACCTTCACCTCGAAGGGCAGGCGCTGCTCGTCGGCAACGCGCAGCATCAGCAAGCGGATGGCGTCCGAGATGGACAGCCCCATGGCCTCGAGCGCATCGCTGGCACGGGCCTTGGTTTCGCTGTCGATACGGGCGCGCACATAGGTGTCGGCGGTGGCCATGGGGCGAACCTCCTCGGTTGGTGAGAGATCTACATTGTAGTCGCATCGAGACTACGTCAGTAGTGCTCGGCCGGCATCAGCAAGCGGATGGCGTCCGAGATGGACAGCCCCATCGCCTCGAGCTGGTCAGCGGGGTCGGAATGGGGTAGTCGCCGGTTTATCGGGGTAACAGAATCCATGAATACCCCAATCAGGCTACCGTTACCCTGTCTCCCTCGTCCGGATGCCGCTGCATGCAATCACTCTCGCCGGCCTACCTCGCCAGGCTGCGCTTCGACGCACGGCAGTTGGCGATACTGCGCGCCCTGGGTGAGTACAGGGGCAAACAGCAGCTCTTCGTGGCGCAGTCGCCCGAGGTCCTGAGCGACCTGAGGCGGGTGGCTGTCGTCGAGTCGACCGAGTCGTCGAACCGTCTGGAGGGCATCGTCGGGGCAGGTCAGATGCCTCGTTCTCTTCCGCCATCGGGATCCCTCAGCCCTGAGCCCAAATCAGGCCACCACGACCTGAGCTCGCACCTCGACCTTCAGCGCGCGCTTGATGGCGGCGAAGATCGCGGACACGTTGGTCATCGTCGGGTTGCCCGACCTCGACAACATCCGGTGCAGGCTCTTGGCCGGCTTGTGGATCTCGTCGGCCAGCGCCTCGAAGCCCACGGTGGCGTTGACGAGATCGCGCAGGATCAGCTTGGCGGACTCCGGCTCGCCGTTGACGAACAGGGTGACTGCCTCATCGAGCAGGGCTTGGGCGAAGGCCGGATCGTTCTGCACGCGAGCAGCGACGGTCTCTTTGAAGTCACGGGTCAGTGCCATGTCACTTCGCTCCTTTCGGGGTTGATGCCTTACGGCGCTTGTAGTCCTCCCACAGCGCCATCGCCTGATCGATGTCCTGCTGCTGGCGCTTCTTGGTTCCGCCGCCGATCAGGATGATGATCTTCAGGCCGTCCTTGGCCGGGTAGATGCGCAGCCCCGGACCTCAGTCGATCTTGTACTCGCCGATGCCACGGAACCACTCGACGTTGGACAGGTTGCCCTGCTCCATGCGACTCACGGCCACGCGCACCTTGGCAGCGGCCACGGCTTCCAGCGAGCCGAACCACTTCCCGAAGGGGCTGTCGCCATCGGCCGGCAGCAGTTCTTTGATCTGGTAGCTTACACACCAAATGGTAACTTAAACGTTCCCATTGCGCCAGCTCGAGAACCACCGGCACCGTTCGAGACTGGAGGCCAGCTCGCGGGGTTGGCATGAAGCGGCCCACGACATCGCCCGTGGCTCGACTACTTCTGGGGAGCCCTGCTGCGCGCCTACAAGGAATTCGAGGAGCGCGTGGGCGCCATCGAGCGCGGGCGCGGCGCCAAGGGCGAGCGCGTTCGCTCGGAAATCCTGAAGCGCCAACTGCCCTTTTCCATCTCGGAGATCGAGGAGGCCTGCCCGGGCATCAGCCGCGACATGGTGCGAGTGGTGCTGCGCGGAAGGCCTGATCAGGCCGAGGAGGGCACCCCCTCGGCCGGCGGCGCACTCCACTGCCCTCAGCCACGTTGGGCAACCAGGCGCAGTCGATCAGTGGTAGTCGTCTTCCCGTTGGTGCCGAACGGCAACCACCACCACTTCCGTCGCAGACTCGATCTCGATCAGCGCGACGTAGCCCGATCGACCAAAGGGGATGATCAGTTCGCGCAGGAACGGGCTCTGTCCAGCTTTGCGGCACGTGAACGGCGACGTCTTGAGCGTCGCGAATCCCGCGCGGATCGCAGCCACGGCCTGCTCAGCCAGCGACAGATCACCGCCGTCTCGCTCCAACTCGCGCTCGAGCACGAAGTCGAACAGGCGATCGAGATCGGCCTCGGCATCGCGGGTCAGTCGAACCCTGAAGGTCACTGGCGAGTCGTGGGAGGTTTGGCCAGACGAGCACGGGCGGCGTCGAGCTTGCGCTGCAGCGCGGTGACGACATCGTCGGCATCGACGTAGTCGCCCGTGCGCTTGGCCTCGTCTCGCGAGCGCAGGCCGCGGGCTACGAACTCAGCCTGGACGCGCCGGCGCTCTACGCTGGCGCGTACCGAGGCCTCGACGAACTCCGAGAGGCTCTCGCCTTCGGCCAGCACCGACTCGAGTTCGGCCCGAAACTCGGGCTCGACACGCACGGAGGGGATGGTCGCAGTCTTCATGGGCGCAATGTATCGCAATTGCGCGACAAGATCCAGCAAGGCGGCGCGGCTCATGGTGCCGACCTTGTCAATCCGATTGACAAGCCCATCTTCGGCGTCACACAACGTCGTATCAACCCCGCTCGAAGATGCCGTCGCGTTCATCGGTGCGCCCATCGGCGCGCCGCTACCGCGGGGCGCCGGGCGCGGGTACCGCCAGGGCCTGCTCGACGGCCGCGGTCAGCGTGCCGCTGGTCGGCCCCACGCCGCTGCCGAAGTGCGCGATCGGAACGCCGTCGCGGCCGACCAGGTACTTGTTGAAGTTCCAGCTCGGCTGCTTGCCCGTGGCCGCGGCCAGCTGCCGGAACAGCGGCTGGGCGTCGCCGCCGCGTACCGGCCCTGTGGCGAACATCGGGAACTTGACGCCGTAGGTGTTGAAGCAGACGTCGGCCGTCTTCTTCGCATCGGCGTCTTCCTGGCGGAAGTCATTGCTCGGGAAGCCCAGCACCACCAGCCCGCGCGCGGCGTAGCGCGCGTTCAGGGCCTCCAGGCCCTCGAACTGCGAGGTGAAGCCGCAGTAGCTGGCGGTGTTGACCACCAGCAGCACCTTGCCGGCGTGCTGGCACAGGTGCTGCGGCTTGCCGTCCTGCAGGCGCGCCGCGGTAACGTCTAGCAGCGCAGGACACGCCGCCGGTGCGGCGGCGGCGCGTTTGGTCGGGGGTGACTGGGCCGGGCTCGACTGGGCCTGGACGGCCGGCGTCGCCAGCAGGGCCGCCAGCGCCAGGACGGCCGTCGCCCACGAGGCGGGGGCAGGGGTGATGCGCCGCTCGGCGCCGTGACGGGTGGGTTTCATGCGCGAATGATGCCCGGTTGGGGATTTCGGCGGCGGATTTCAGCGATCGCAGACGCGCGTTCATGCAGCGGCCGGTCGCGTGCCGCTCACGCAGCCCGTGCAAGCGGCCTGATCTCTTTGGCGATGGCTTTGCCGTTCTCGATCTCGGCCATGCGCAACTCGTAGGCTGCCTGAAGGTTCAACCAGCCCTTGGCCTCGCTTCCGAAGTAGCGCTCCAGGCGCAGGGCCGTATCGGCCGACACGCCGCGCTGCCCCTTGGTGATCTCGCTGAGCCGCGAGTAAGGCACATGCAGAGCCATGGCCACGGCGCGCACGCTGACGCCCATGGGCTTGATGTAGTCCTCCAGCAGGACTTCGCCTGGGTGGACGGGACGCATACCGTTCTTGAACATGATGCACTCCTTGGCTGATCAGGATTCCAATGGCGGTCGGACCTGGAGACCGGTTAACAGTCAACGTACTAGTGTTGCGCCGTTCGGCGATCGTGATCGTCCATCAGGCTAGGCACTACGACTTCGGCCCGGCCGATTCGGTGGAAGCGAACGGGTTCCGCAGGGAGCAGGAAGGCCGCACCCCGCGCCAGCTTGCACTGGTGCGTCAACCGGCAGGCATCCCTTCGAGCGCGCGG
>JBILUW010000047.1:0-19076 GCA_044370795.1 Burkholderiaceae bacterium | reverse complement strand
CGTCGCCTTGCCGGCGACCATGAAAAACGGCCCCGAGGGGCCGTTCGCCGAAGCGGGCGCAAGCAGAGTCTGCGCCCGCGCCGCGTGCCGTACCGTGCCGCGCAGGCACGGTACGCGATGCATCACTTCTTCTCGTGCTTGGCCGCCCAGACCTTCTTGCCTTCCATCAGGGCGTCGTAGACGGTCTGCGCCTTGCCGCCGATGGCCTGAACCAGTTCAGCCTGACCCGGGCGGATAACCTTGGCCCAGGCCTCGCGCTGTTCGGCGGTGAGTTCGTGCACGAAGCCACCCTTGCGGCGGAACTCCTCCATCTTGGGCTTCTCGGTGTCGGCCACCTGCTTGCGCGACCAGGCTTGATCCGGCAGCGCCTTCAGCATCTTCTCGCGCAGCGCCGGCTTCATGCCGTCGAAGAGCGCCTTGTTGACGATGAAGGTCGACGGATGAAAGTAATGCCGCGTCACGACATAGTGCGGTGCGCTCTGGGCGGCCGGGGTGGTCACATAGAACAGGAAGGGCAGGTCGGCGCCTTCCACGAGGCCGCTCTGCAGGCCGGGCCAGAGTTCGGTGAGCGGCATCTGCACGCCGTTGGCGCCCAGCTGCTTGAAGACAATGCGCGAGGCCGGCGACGGCGATACCCGCATTTTCTTGCCCTTGATGCTCTCGGGCGTCAGGCAGGCGGTCTTGCAGACCATGTCGTTCCAGCCGACATCGGACACGAAGATGAGCTCGAGGCCCTTCTCGGCGTAGAGCTTCTTCATGACCGGGGTGCCGTGGTTGTCGGTCACCCAGGCGCGCTCCTCGTCGTTCTTCCAGAGGTAGGGCGCATTGAAGACCGCGCCTTCGGGCACGGTGATCGCGCCACCGGCGAAGGACGAGGCGCCGGCCTGCAGGCGGCCGCGCACCACCTGCTGGTGCATTTCCTGCTCGTTGCCGACATGCTGGTATTCCAGCTTGAGTTCGCCAGCCGCGATTGCGTTGAAGTCGTTGATGAACTTCATCACGATGTCGTAGAGCACCGTGCCCTGCATAGCCGCGGTGCCGAGCTTCCAGGTTTCGGTGGCGTGTGCGCTGGTCGACAGACCGGCAGCGGCGACCGAGAAGCTGGCCGCAACGAGCAGTTTCTTGAATGTTCTCATCAGTGTGTCTCCTGGGTGGTCTGGGATCCGGAGTTGGGATGCTCCCGGACGGCAGGATAGTGCCCACGCCGTCCGTTGCCGGCAATGCCACGCAGGCTTCCGGGTGTTGCAGAAGTGGATTCCGGAAAACCCGGGAGCCCGCGGTTGCTGCGTCGTGCGTCGTGGCTGAACCTTGCGCCGCCCGTGCAGGGCCCTGGCGTGGCGACGCGAGGGCCCTCAGGACGCTGCCAGCGCGCTCCAGCGCTCGCCTTCGATCCGGGCGCGCCCGTCGCGCCGCAGCTTGATCAGATGGGCGCTCAGCGAGCGGGCCGCCACCGGATGCAGTTCGGGGCGCACGTCGTCGTAGACCCGCGCGAGCAGCGCGGGCAGGTCGGCCGGGCCCAGCGCCTCGAGCGCGGCGACCACCTTGGCCTCGCGCGCCAGCCGGTGGCGCACGATGCCCTCGATGATCCTGTGCGGCTGCGCCATCAGGAAGCCGTGCCCCGGGGCCAGCCACGTCAGCGGCAGCGGCAGCAGCGCGCGCAGCGAGTCGAGGTAGGCGCTCATGTCGCCGTCGGGCGGGCCGATGACCACCGTGGAGGCGCCCATCAGGTGGTCGCCGGTGAACAGCGTGGCCTCCTCCTCGAGCAGGTAGCACAGGTGGTTGGACGCATGGCCGGGCGTGTGGATCGTGCGCAGCGTGACGCCCGCATCGATCGTCAGCCGCTCGCCGTCGACCAGCTGGCGCGCCGGCGCGAAGCCCGGATCCTGGTTGCCGGGGTGATCGGCGATGCGCCCGAGCACCGGCGCGCCGGTGCGCGCGGCCAGGCTGGCCGCCGCCGGCGAGTGGTCGGGATGGGTGTGCGTGACCACGATGGTGGTGATCGGGCCCGGCGCGGCGGCGATCAGCGCCTCGACGTGCACCGGCAGGTCGGGCCCCGGGTCGATGACCGCCCAGCGGTTGCCGACGCCGCCGCCCACCAGATAGCTGTTCGTGCCCGGTCCGGTCATCATGCCCGGGTTGGGCGCCGTCACGCGGATCACGTGCGGCGACAGGCGCACCGGCCGACCGGGCTCGATCGCGTAACGCGCGTGGCCGTGGCCCAGCGGATCGAGGTGGCCGACCTCGGCCCATGAGGGATGATCGGCCGGCACCGGCATCATGCCGTGCGGCCCGTCGGCGATCCGCGGCGCGGGCAGCGCGACGTTGCGGGGCGCGCGCGCATGCTCGAGCATGTGCTGCGCGCGCTCGAAGCGGGCCAGCGTCTCGAGGGTGACGCGGGTGGGCCCGAGCAGCTTCAGGGCATCGCCGCGGCGGATGGCCTCGGCGGGCGTCAGCCACAGCTGCTCGACGAGCTCGACCTCGTCGTGAGCCGACTCCTGGGCCTGCGGCGCCTCGGCGAAGAAAAAGCGCGTGTCCCAGCGCTTGGCGCGGATCGCCGGCGTCACCCATCGGGTGTAGTAGGCAATGCGATCGGTGGCCAGCGTAAGCCCGAAGTGCGCGCAGAACTGCGCCATCGACACCTCGCCGGCGTGCAGTTTCGAGCGCCAGGCGCGCATCGCCTGGCCGCCCTCGTCGTCGAAGCGCACCAGGCTGCCGTCGGGCCGGTAGGCGAGCAGCAGCCCGGCCTCCTCGAAGCACTCACGCAGCGCCGCCACGTAGTAATCGAGCGCGCCGTCGGCGACCCCGAGCAGCCGGCTCGCGGCGCTGTCGTCGAGCGCGCCGCAGTGGCGGTGACCTTCGCGGTCGCGCGCGTCGAGCACGCCGCCCGGAAAGACCCAGGCGCCGCTGCTGTGGTCGCCGCGCTCGGCGCGCCGCAGCAGCAGCACCTCGAGGCCGGCGGGCGCATCGCGCATCACGACCAGGGTGGCGGCCGGGCGCAGGGGGGCGATGGTGGCGGGAAGTTCCATGGTGTCAGCGTCCTTTGAAGACCGGCGGTCGTTTCTCGACGAAGGCGCGCACCGCCTCGCGGTGGTCGTCGCTGCGCGAGGCCGCCACCAGGCGCCGCGCCTCGTGCACCAGCGCCGCGTCGAAGTCGATGCGCAGCGCCTCGTCGAGGTTGTCCTTCATCGCCGCGAGCGCCAGCCGCGGGCCGGCGGCCAGCGCGCGCGCGAAGGCGTGGGCTTCCTCATGCAGGGTGGCATCGGGCACCACGCGGTTGAACAGGCCGATGCGCTCGGCGCGGGCGGCATCGACCCGCTCCGAGCTGAACATCAGCTGGCGGGCCATCGGCGAGCCGACCGCCCGCGTGAGCAGCCAGGCGATGCCGTAGTCGCCGGGCAGCCCGATGCGCGCGTAGCCGGCGCTGACGAAGGCCGATTCGGCGGCGATGCGCACGTCGCAGGCCAGCGCGATGGCCAGGCCCGCCCCGGCCGCGGCCCCGGGCAGCGCGGCGACGGTGGGTTTGCGCAGCCCCACCAGCGCGCCGGTGAGCAGGCGTTCGCGCTCGATCAGGTCGGAGATGCGCGCCTCGTCGCTCCAGTCCTTCTTGCTGCTGTTGTCACCCATGCCCTTGACGTCGCCGCCCGCGCAAAAGGCCGTTCCCGCCCCGGTGAGCAGCAGCGCGCCGACCCTGTCGTCGTCGCCGCAGGCGCGGATCATGCGGCGCAGCGCGGGCGAGAGCTGATCCGACAGCGCGTTGCGCGCTTGCGGGCGGTTCAGGGTGATCAGCGCGACGCCGTCGCGGATCTCGCAAAGCAGCTGATCGGTGCCGGTGTCGATGACGACCGGTTCGGGCGAGGGGCTCATCGGGGTCTCCTGGCGTAGGCGGGGTGAGGGCGTCGCTCGCGCGACACGGCGGCGGCAGGCATCAGGCGTGCGCCGGCAGCCGGGCGCGCAAGGTCGGACGGGTGGCCGAGAAGCGGGCCAGCGCCGGCGGCGCCCGGCCCGCCAGAGCCTGCGCGATCCACTGGCCGGTGACGGCCGACATCGTGAGCCCGAGGTGGCCATGGCCGAAGGCGGTCCAGACCGCAGGCAGGCCGGGCAGCGGGCCCAGCACGGGCAGGGTGTCGGGCAGGCAGGGGCGATGGCCCATCCACTCGCGGACCTCGCCCGGTGGCTGCGCCGGCATCCCGGGGAACACCCGCGCGAGGCTCGAGCGCAGCAGCGCGAAGCGGCGTGGTGCGGGTGCGGCCCGCAGGCCGGCGAACTCGACAGTGCCCCCGCAGCGCACGCCCTCGCGCATCGGCACGATGAACACCTTGGTGTCGGCGGGCACCACCTGGCAGCGCAGGGTCACGCCCGGGGCCACCTCGTGGCCGGCCAGCTGCAGGTGGTAGCCGCGCTGCGATTCGAGCGGCACGCGCACGCCCAAGCCCTGCAGCAGGCTGGCCGACCAGGCGCCAGCGGCCAGCACGCAGGCGCCGGCCGGCCAGCTGCGGCCTGCCGCCTCGAGGGTGCCGTCGGCGCGCAGCGCCCGCACCGGCTCGTGCACGAAGCGCACGCCGCGGCGCGCCAGCGCGTCGGCCAGCCGCAGGCACAGGCCGTGCGGGTCGAGGATCGAGGCGCTGTCGGCGAGGAACATGCCGATGGGGTAGGTCGCGGCCACTCCGGGCTGGCGCTCGGCGAGCGCTGCGCCCTCCAGGCGCTCGCCGCGCACGCCCAGCGCCTCGCGCAGCCGCCAGGCGTAGGCGTCGGCGGCCAGATGCTGGTGCGAGGTGTACAGGTGCAGCTGGCCGGTGGCGCGCAGCAGGTCGTTGGCGCCGATCTCGTCGAGCACCTGGCGCCAGGCGGGCAGGGTGGGCGCGAGGATCTCGAGCAGCGCGCCGGCCACCTGGCGCACGCTCGCGTCGTCGGACGCCCGAACGAACTCGCGCAGCCAGGGCAGCGCGCGCAGCACGTAGCGGCGACGCACCGCCAGCGGGGCGTTTGGGTCGGCGATCATCTTCAGGCCCGATCGCAGCGCCCCTGGCACCGCCAGCGGCACGACCGATCCGCTGGAGAGCGAACCGGAGTTGCCGAACGAGGCGCCGCTGCCCGGCGGGTTGGGGTCGAAGATCGTGACCGTCCAGCCGTCGCGCGCCAGCGCCCAGGCCACCGACAGCCCGACGACGCCGGCGCCCACCACGCTGATGGCGCCGGGGCCGCGGGCGGGCTGGTTCAGCGGTACACCCCGTCCCATGGCCCGGGCACCACACTGGCGCTGCGGCCGTCGGCGGCCACCGAAGGGCGGTTCAGCGAGAAGACCACGCTCGGGTCGAGATACGAGTAGTCCATGTAGCCCAGGCGGGCCAGCGGCTTCATGGCCGGGGTGTCGACCAGGCCGTCTCGGATGTACGCGTCATCGATGTGGATGCCGACGACGATGCCGAAGACCACGGTGTAGGTGACGCCCTTGCCGTCGGCCGGCGCCGGCATGTCGAGGGTCTTCCAGAGCTTGCATTCGAAGGCGGCGGGGCTTTCGCCGACCCGCGGCGCGCCCACCAGTTTCGAGGGCGCGGCCGTCAGGCCGGCGAGCGCGAACTCGTCGACGCCGCGCGCCACCGTGGCCGAGCTCATGTTCATCTGATCGCGCAGATCCCAGGTGGCCAGCGAGCAGGTGAACTCGCCGGTCTCGAGGATGTTGGCCAGGCTGTCCTTGTGGCCGCCCGAGGAGAACAGCACCACCGGCGGGCGGTCGCTCACCGCGTTGAAGAAGCTGTAGGGCGCGAGGTTGGGCTTGCCGTCGCGCCCGACGCTGCCTATCCAGCCGATGGGGCGCGGCACCACCAGCGCCTTGAAGGGGTCGAACTTCAGGCCGTGGCGGCCGGTCGCGGTCTCGTAGTGCATGGCGGTTCCTGGACGGGGTCGGTGGTGGCGCGCGGCCCCTGCGCCCCGGGGCTGGCGACAGCCGGACACTACCGCAGGTCGCCCGCCGGCGCGTCCGCGCGGGCCCCATTATCCGGATCGCGTTGCCCGACTAGAATGCGCGGCACCATCCGGCCGTGCAGGCCCACCGAGGAGAACCATGTCCGAACTCGACCGATTCCTGGCCGCCCGCGACCTGCTGCTCGCGCACCGCACCGATCAGGCCGCGGCGGTGGCCGCCTTCCAGTGGCCGCAGCTCGACCGATTCAACTGGGCGATCGACTATTTCGACGCGATCGCCCGCGACAACGCCGCGCCCGCGCTGCACATCGTCGAGGAGAACGGCACACAGGCCCGGCTCACCTACGCCGAGCTGTCGGCCCGATCGAACCAGGTCGCCAACTTCCTGGTGTCGCTGGGCGCGCGCCGCGGCGACCGCATCCTGCTGATGATGGGCAACGAGGTGCCGCTATGGGAGACCATGCTCGCGGCCATCAAGCTGGGGGCGGTGCTGATCCCGGCGACCACCCTGCTGTCGGGCGACGATCTGGCCGACCGGCTGGCGCGTGGCAGTGTCCGGCACATCGTCACGAACGCGGCGGGCATGGGCAAGTTCGTCGAGCTGCCCGCCGAGGCGCTCGCCGGCCGCACGCTGATCACCGTGTCGACCGGCGAGTCGGGCCTGCCCCCCGGCTGGACCGACTACGCGGGTTCGCGGCAGGCCTCGCCGGTCTTCACGCAGCCCGAGCCCACCGGCGCTTGCGACCCCCTGCTCGAGTACTTCACCTCCGGCACCACCGCGCGGCCCAAGCTCGTGCAGCACACCCAGGCCAGCTATCCGGTCGGGCACCTGTCGACGATGTACTGGCTGGGCCTGAACAAGGGCGACGTGCACTGGACGATCAGCTCGCCGGGCTGGGCCAAGCACGCCTGGAGCTGCTTCTTCGCGCCATTCAACGCGCAGGCCTGCGTCTTCATCTACAACTACAGCCGCTTCAACGGCCCGGCCATCCTGGCCACGCTGGTCGAGCACGGCGTTAATACCCTGTGCGCGCCGCCCACGGTGTGGCGCATGCTCATCCAGGAAGACCTGAAGGCCTGGAAGGTCGCCCTGCGCGAGCTGATCTCGGCCGGCGAACCGCTCAACCCGGAGGTGATCGACCAGGTCCGCGCCGCCTGGGGCATCACGATCCGCGACGGTTTCGGCCAGACCGAGACCACCGCCCAGATCGGCAACCCGCCGGGCGCGCCCCTCAAGCCGGGTTCGATGGGCCGCCCGCTGCCCGGCTACCCCATCGTGCTGCTCGATGCCGACGGCGCGCCGGCCGATGAGGGCGAGATCTGCATCGATCTCGCGCGCCGGCCGCTGGCCCTGATGAACGGCTATGCCGACGATCCCGACAAGACCGCCGAGTGCATGCGCGGCGGCTTCTATCACACCGGCGACGTGGGCATCCGCGACGCCGAGGGCTACATCACCTACGTGGGCCGCGCCGACGACGTGTTCAAGGCCTCCGGCTACCGGATCAGCCCCTTCGAGCTCGAGAGCGCGCTTCTGGAGCACCCGGCGGTGGCCGAGGCGGCCGTGGTGCCCTCGCCCGATCCGCTGCGCGGATTCGTCCCCAAGGCCTATGTGATCCTCGCGCCCGGGCACGCGCCCGATGCGGCCACCGCAGCCGCGATCTTCCGCTTCATGCGCGAGCGGGTTTCGGGCTACAAGCTCGTGCGCCGCATCGAGTTCAGCGACCTGCCCAAGACCATTTCCGGCAAGATCCGGCGGGTGGAACTGCGCGGCCAGGAGAAGAGCCGTCCGCCGAGCGGCCCGCGCAACGAGCACGAGCACCTCGAGGAGGCGTTGCGCTGAACGATGCCCGCCGCGGCTGGCGGGCTTTGCCGACGACCGGCGCGGCAACCCTATAATCGTTTTTTCTCCAGGAGAAACCCCCATGAAGACCGCTTCCCTGGTCGCGGCTGTCGCGGCCCTTTTCGTTTCGGCCTCGGTCGCCGCGCAGGACCTTACGGGCACCCTCAAGAAGATCCGCGACACCGGCACCATGACGATCGGCCACCGCGAGTCGTCGATCCCGTTCTCCTACCTCGATGACAAGCAGCAGCCCATCGGCTACGCGATGGACCTGTGCATGCGGGTCGTCGATGCGGTGAAAACCGAGCTCAAGATGCCCAACCTCAAGGTGGCGCTGCAGCCGGTCACCTCGAGCAACCGCATCCCGCTGCTGCAGAACGGCACCATCGACCTGGAGTGCGGCTCGACCACCAACTCGGTGCAGCGCCAGCAGCAGGTGGCCTTCGGCCCCACCTACTTCGTGATCAACGTGACGGCGGCGGTCAAGAAGAGCTCCAACATCGGCAGCCTGGCCGAACTCAACGGCAGGAACATCTCCACCACCTCGGGCACCACCGCGGTTCCCTTGCTGAAGGCCTACGAGAAGACCAACGCGATCGACGTCAAGGAAATCTACGGCAAGGACCACGCCGAGTCGTTCCTGCTGCTCGCCGAGGACCGGGTGTCGGCCTTCGTGATGGACGACATCCTGCTCGCCGGCCAGATCGCCAACGCCCGCTCGCCTGGCGACTTCCGCATCCTGGGCGAGTCGCTGCGCCAGGAGCCCTACAGCATGATGCTGCGCAAGGACGACCCCCAGTTCAAGGGACTGGTCGACCGCACGGTGTCGGCGATCATGAAGTCGGGCGAGATCGACCGCATCTACGCGAAGTGGTTCCTGAGCCCCATCCCGCCCAAGGGCGTCAACCTGAACTTCCAGCAGACGCCGCCGCTGCGCGAAGCCTTCCGCAACCCCAACGACAAGGGCGTCTGAGCCCCGACGTCGCGACGCTGCCGGGCGGCCGCGGGTTGCCCGGGCGGCACCCCGGCCCGGCTGCCGCCGGGCCCGTCCCTCGGGGCCCCGGATGAACCTCGGCATCTTCTTCGAGCCCACCGCCGACGGCGACAGCCTGTGGTGGCAGTCGCTGGCCGGCGGTCTGCAGTTCACGCTGGGGACGGCGCTCTTCGCGGGCCTGCTGGCCTTCACGCTCGGCTCGCTGATCGGCGTGGTGCGCACCACCCAGCATCGCTGGCTCGTGCGGCTGGGCAACGCCTACGTCGAGCTGTTCCGCAACATCCCCCTCATCGTCCAGTTCTTCGTCTGGTACTTCGTGCTGCCGGGGCTCGTCCCCGCAGTCAAGCGCTGGGTCACGTCCCTCGACCCCACCGAGCACCAGTTCGTCACCGCGGTGCTGTGCCTGGGCCTGTTCACGGCCGCGCGCATCGCCGAGCAGGTGCGCTCGGGCATCCAGTCGCTGCCACGCGGCCAGCGAGCCGCCGGCTACGCGATCGGCCTCACCGAAGCCCAGACCTACCGCTTCGTGCTGCTGCCGATGGCCTACCGGATCATCATCCCGCCGCTCACCTCCGAGACGATGAACCTCATCAAGAACACGGCGGTGGCCTACTCGATCGGCCTCACCGAACTGTTCTTCCGCACCCGCGAGATGGGCGAGATGACGTTTCGCTATTTCGAGGCCTTTGCCGCAGCCACGCTGGTCTACGTCGTGATTGCGCTGGTGGCCAACCGCGTGATGGCCTGGGTCGAGCGTCGCGTCGCGGTGCCCGGCTACATCGGCACGGGTCGCTGATGCTCGATCTCGACTTCGACGTCATCGCGCGCAGCTGGCCCTACCTGCTCAAGGGCCTGCAGTACACGGTGCAGCTCACCGTGGTGGCCGCCGTCGGCGGCGTGGTCTTCGGCACCCTGCTCGCGCTTGCCCGCCTGTCGTCGTGGCGGCCGCTGTCGCTGGCGGCTGCCGGCTACGTCAACCTGATGCGCTCGGTGCCGCTGCTGCTGGTCATCTTCTGGTTCTACTTCCTCGCGCCGGTGCTCATCCAGGCCATCACCGGTGCCGAGCGGCCGCCCTCGATCGGCGCCGAGCGCTCGGCCTACGTCACCTTCATCATGTTCGAGGCGGCGTACTTCTGCGAGATCATGCGCGCCGGCATCCAGAGCATCCCGAAGGGTCAGGTGGCCGCGGCCTATGCCGTCGGGCTCGACTACGCGCAGGCCATGCGCCTGATCGTGCTGCCGCAGGCCTTCCGCAACATGCTGCCGGTGCTGCTCACGCAAACCATCATCCTGTTCCAGGACGTCTCGCTGGTCTCGCTGCTCAACGTCACCGACTTCGTAGGGGCGGCCACCAAGGTCGCTCAGCGCGACAGCCGGGTCGTCGAGATGTACCTGTTCGTTGCCGCCGTCTACTTCGTCCTGTGCTGGACGCTGTCGCTCGGCGTGCGCCGCCTGCAGGCGCGCATCGCGGTCATCCGCTGATCGCGCCGTCCTCCGGAGCCCGCGATGGCCATGATCGAGTACGACGCCGTCAGCAAGTGGTACGGCGAGTTCCAGGTGCTTGCCGATTGCACCACCCGCGTCGAGAAGGGCGAAGTGGTCGTCGTCTGCGGGCCCTCGGGATCGGGCAAGTCCACGCTCATCAAGTGCGCCAACGCCCTCGAACCCTTCCAGAAGGGCGAGATCCGCATCGACGGGGTCTCGGTCGGGGCGCGCGGCACCCATCTGCCGTCGCTGCGCTCGCGCATCGGCATGGTCTTCCAGAGCTTCGAGCTGTTTCCGCACCTCACGGTCACCGAAAACCTCACGCTGGGCCAGACCCGCGTGCTCGGCCGCAGCCGCGACCAGGCCATCGAGAAGGGCCGCGCGCTGCTCGAGCGCGTCGGCCTGTCGGCGCATGCGGCCAAGTATCCCGGGCAGCTGTCGGGCGGTCAGCAGCAGCGGGTGGCGATCGCACGCGCCCTGGCGATGGACCCCATCGCGATGCTGTTCGACGAGCCGACCTCGGCGCTGGACCCCGAGATGGTCAACGAGGTGCTCGATGTGATGGTCGAGCTTGCCGGCGAGGGCATGACGATGATGGTCGTCACCCACGAGATGGACTTCGCCCGCAAGGTTGCCGACCGCGTGATCTTCATGGACGCGGGCCGCATCGTCGAGGATTGCACCAAGACCGAGTTCTTCGAGACGCCGCGCGGCCCGCGCGCCCAGGAATTCCTCTCCAAGATCCTCTCGAACCACTGAAGCGCGCCGGCCGCGGCACGCGCTCGCGGGCTTTGGCATCATCGCGGCTTCGACGATCGCGGAGCAGCCCATGGCCACCCACCTGCCGACCACCGACGACTGCCGCATCGAGCAGCTCGACGAGCACACGATGCTGCTGCGCCTGACGCGGCCGGCCAAGCTCAACGCGATCACCCGCCCCATCCTGCTGTCGCTGGCGGCCTGCCTCGATGCGATGGAGGCCTCGCGGCAGCGGCTGCTGATCGTCACCGGCGAGGGCGAGAAGGCCTTCTGTGCCGGCACCGACCTCGCCGAGACCCAGCAGATGCCGCCCGCCGCTCGCCTCGACAAGAGCGCGATGGCGCGCGACCTGTTCGTCCGGCTGTCGCGCTCGCCGGTGGTGAGCGTGGCCGCGATCAATGGCCTGGCCTACGGCGGCGGACTGGAGCTGGCGATGGCCTGCACGCTGCGGGTGGCCGCGCCGCATGTGCGCGTCTCGCTGCCCGAGATCAAGCTCGGCTTGCTGCCCGCCTATGCGGGCACGCAGTTCCTGCCGGCGCTCGTTGGCCCCGCGCGCGCCCTCGACCTCATGCTCACCGGCCGGCCGGTGCCCGCCGACGAGGCGCTGGGCATGGGGTTGCTCAACCGCGTCTGCGCCGCGGCCGACGACGTGGTGGCGGCGGCGCTCGCGCTCGGTCGCGAAGTCACCCAGTTCAGCCCCGATGCCATTGCCGGCATACGCGCCTGCGTCGCGGCCGCCGGCATGCAGGTGACCGATGTCGGCCTCGCGGCCGAGGACCGGCTGGTGCGCGAAGTCTTTCTCACCGACAACGCCCGCGAGGGCGTGGCCGCCTTCCTCGAGAAGCGCAAGGCCGTGTTCCGCTGAATCGCGCCGCCGCGCGCGCCCTCCCGAGGAGAGTCCGTCATGCCCGATCGTCGTCGCGCGCTGGCGCTGGCCAGCGCCAGCCTGCTCGTTCCGCTCGCCCCCCGCGCCCGCGCGCAGAGCGGCCGGCAACTGCGCATCATCGTGCCCTTCGCGCCGGGCGGTCCGATCGACCTGACCGTGCGCCTGCTCGCCGACAAGGTTCGCGACACGCTGGGCACCGTCATCGTCGAGAACCGGCCTGGCGCCGGGGGCGGCATCGGCGTGGCCGCGGTGGCCCGCGCCGCGCCCGACGGCCAGACCATCGGCATTGCCGCGGTTGCGATGCATGCGATCAACCCCTGGCTGTTCGCCAAGCTTGCGTACGACCCGATCCGTGACTTCGCCCCCATCGTCCAGATGGTGCGCGTGCCCAACGTGCTGGTCATCAATGCCGAGACCGCCGACCGCCTGAAGATCGGGACGCTGGCCGATTTCGTCGCCTACGCGAAGGCCAACCCGGCCAAGCTCAATTACGCCAGCGGCGGCAACGGCAGCGCCGGCCATCTGGCTGGCGAGATCTTCAAGCAGCGCGCGGGCGTGTTCGCCGTTCACATCCCGTACAGCGGCGGCGGGCCGGCGCAGCTCGCGCTGCTGTCGGGCCAGGTCGATTTTTCGCTCGACAACCTGGCCACCGCGGCGCCCAACATCCGCGCCGGCAAGATCCGCGCGCTCGCCGTGACCACCGCTGCGCGCTCGCCGCTGCTGCCCGACGTGCCGGCGATCGCCGAGCGTTACCCGGGCTTCGAGATCGACACCTGGTGGGGGCTCACGGCGCCCGCCGGCACGCCGCCCGAGATCGTCAATCGCCTCAACGAAGTGTTCGGCGCGGCGCTGCGCTCGCCGGATGTGCAGGCGCGCTTCGCGCAGCTCATGACCGAGCCGGTGCCGGGCACGCCGGCGCAGTTCGCCGCCCTGATCGAGCGCGAACTCAAGCGCTACGAACCGGTGGTCAAGGCGAGCGGCGCGAAGGTCGACTGAGGACGGGGGGCTCGCGCGGCCCGGGCTTCCGGGCGCGGCGTCAGGCGGGTGCCAGGCCCGTCGGTTGGCCGAGCGCCCCCCCGACAGGGCGCTTCAGCCGTCGGCCGGTGGCGGCCCGGATGGCGATGCGCGATCGGCCAGCGGGCTGGCGAGCACCTTGTCGATGCGCTTGCGGTCCATGTCGACGATCTCGAAGCGCCAGCCGTCCCAGGCCACGCGGTCGCCGGTGATCGGCACCCGGCCCAGCAGCAGCATCACCATGCCGCTCAGGGTCTGGTAGCGGCCCTTGTCTTCCTCGGGCAGCTCGGCGAGGCCCAGCCTGTCCTTCAGTTCGGGCAGCGGGATCAGACCATCGAGCAGCCACGAGCCGTCGTCGCGCTGCATCGCCCAGGCGTCCTCGGCGCGCTGCGGCTTGAACTCGCCGGTGATCGCCTCGAGCACGTCCTGCAGCGTGACCAGGCCCTGGATCTCGCCGTATTCGTCGATGACCAGCGCGAGCTGGACGTTGTTCGAGCGGAAGTTCTCGAGCAGCTCCATGCCGGTCTGGGTCTCGGGCACGTAGACCGCCGGCAGCAGGTCGCGGGCGAGGTCGGCGCGCTCGCCGCGCAGGGTCTGGGCGAGCACCTGGCGGGCGATGGCGATGCCCAGCACGTTCTCGGGCCCGCCCTTGCAGACCGGAAAGCGGCTGTGCTCGGCGCGCTCGATCTTGCGCAGGTTCTCCTCGAGCGGATCGTCGATGTCGAGCCAGACGATGTCGGCGCGGGGGATCATCAGCGAGGTGATCTGGCGATCGTCGAGGCGGAACACGTTGCGCACCATCTGGTGTTCCTGGCGCTCGATCACGCCGGCGTCGGACCCCTCGGCGAGCATCGCCTGGATGTCCTCCTCGGTGACCGCCGCCTGCGCGTCGGCGCGCACGCCGAACAGGCGCAGCGCGAGCTCGGTCGAGATGGTGAGCAGCCGAACGAAGGGCTGGGTGATCAGGGCGAGCACCTGCAGCGGCCGGGCCACCACCCGCGCGATCGGCTCGGGGTTGACCTGGCCCAGGCGCTTGGGCAGCAGCTCGCCGATCACGATCGAGAAGTAGGTGATGACGACGACGACGAGCACCGTGGCGCCGATCTCGCTGGGGCGCTGCTCGAGGCCGAGCGTCTGCAGCCACAGCGCGAAGGGCGCGGCGAGCACCGCCTCGCCGACGATGCCGTTGAGCACGCCGATCGAGGTGATGCCGATCTGGATGGTGGACAGGAAGCGGGTGGGGTCCTGGCCGAGGGTCAGCGCGGTGGCAGCGCCGGTGTCGCCGCCGTCGGCCATCTTCTGGAGACGGGTGCGCCGCGCGGTGAGCAGGGCGATCTCGGCCATCGCGAAAAGTCCGTTGAGGAGGATGAGGCCGAGCAGGACGAGGATTTCCATGAGGTGGGCGCGGTACAGCGCCCCGGCGGTTTCGGAATCCGCATTCTCGCAGGCGGGGGGCGCGTTGCGCAAAGCAGCCTGCGCAGCAGGCCGGGCCTACACTGGCTGGCCGGCGACCGCCGGGGGCTGCCGCGCCCCCACCGTCGCCATCCGAGCAAGCGGCGCGGCCCAGGAGAGCGAGCATGATCGAACACGAGCTGGACATCCCTACCCCGGACGGCGCAATGAACGCGTTCTACGTGCATCCGGACGAAGGCGGCCCGTTCCCGGCCGTGCTCTTCTACATGGACGCGCCGGGCAAGCGCGAGGAACTGCACGACATGGCGCGGCGCATCGCCTCGGTGGGCTATGCGGTGATCCTGCCCAACCTCTACTACCGGCGCACCCGCGAGTTCGTGATGGTGCGCGACGAGGCGGGCATGAAGCGCATGTTCGAGATGATGGGCCACCTGAGCAACGCGATGATCGCCAGCGACACCGGTGCGATGCTCGCCTTCGCCGACTCGCGGCCCGAGATCGATCATGGCCGCATCGGCGCGGTTGGCTACTGCATGAGCGGGCCTTTCGTCGTGACGGCTGCGGCCAGCCATCCCGATCGCATCGCCTGCATCGCCTCGATCTACGGCGCGCGCATGGTCACCGACGAGCCCGACTCGCCGCATCGCGTGCTCGACCGGGTGAAGTGCGAGTCGTACTACGCCTGCGCCGAGATCGACTCCTGGGCGCCGCCCGAGACGGTGGCCACGCTCGAGGCGGCGCTGAAGGCCGCGGGTTGTCGCTACCGGCTCGAGTGGTATCCGGGCGCGCACCACGGATTCGCGTTCCCGCTGCGCGCCGGAATCTACGACAAGCCCAGCGCCGAGCGGCACTGGCAGCGCCTGTTCGCGCTGTTCGATCGCAACCTGAAGCGGCCGGCCGCCTGACGATGGCCTGGGGGCCCGCGATCGCCGCGGCTGCTCAGGGGCGGAAGTAGAACTCGCCGATCGACTGGTCGTAGAGGGCCGGCACCTGCTCGTGGCCGACGGCGCGGGCGCGCGTGACCACCTCGGTGCGCACTTCGCGCATCAGGCGGTCGATGCTGACGCCGGGCCGATCGAGCTTGCGCAGCAGCACCCGCGTGAACAGTCCGTTCGGATCGCGATCGTCGGGGCCGAGCTTGTCCAGGGCCTGCTGGCCGGCGCCGGCCGAGAACATCACCATCTGGCCGGTGGCGGCCGACGTGGGCGCCAGACCCCGCGTGCCGATCGCCCGCCCGGCCGAGCGGAACGGATTGTCGCGGCAGGCATCGACGACGGCCAGCGTGAAGCGGGCCTTGCGCTCCTGGATGTCGTCGAGCACCTTTTGCAGGGGCAGGGCGTCGTCGCGCACCTGGTCCTCGGAGTCGCCGCGGATGTCGATGGGCAGCAGGTAGTTGGCGCCCGCGACCTGCACGCCGTGGCCGGCGAAGAAGAAGAGGACCTCGTCGCCGCCCTGGACCTGGCTCTTGAACTGGCGCAGTTCGTCCTTGATCGCGCGCTCGCCCAGGTCGGTGCGCAGGGTCACCGCGTAGCCCAGGCGACCCAGGTGGACGGCGATCGCCCGCGCGTCGGAGCGGGCATTCTGCAGCGGGCTCACCCGGCTGTAGGCGTCGTTGCCGATGACCAGCGCCAGTCGGCGCGCGGCCACCGCGGGCGGCGGCCGTGGCGCGTCCTGGGCCACAGCCGGTGGCGCCGCCGACGCGGCCGCCTGCTGGCGGCGCAGCTCCTCGCGCAGGCGGGCGAGCTCGATGGCCAGCTGGTCGACGCTCGGGCCGACTGGCGTCGCGGCGGGTGTCGCGCCCGACGGGGGGGCGGGTGTCGCGGCCGGCGCCGCTGGCGGCGCGGCCGCGACCGATGCCTGCGATGCGGCCGCCGACGGCGGGCGTGCCGGCGCGGACGCCTGGGCCTGGGCCGGCGCGCCAGCCTTGCCCTGCTCGGTCATCTGCCGGATCCGCTCGTGGACGAGGTCGTCGTCGCGACTCGCGGGCGCGCGCTCGGCGCCTGCCTGCCGGCCCTGATCGGTCATCTGCCGGATGCGCTCGTGGACGGCGTCGTCGCTGGGCGTGCCTGTCGCGGGCCTGGCCGCCCCGGCGGCCGCGAGGCTCACGGTGGGCGTGGCGGTGCCCGCCAGCGCGGGGGCCAGCGCGGGGATGCGCGCACTTCGGACGTCCTCCAGGAAAGCCCCACCGATCGCCTCCACGGCCGCGTCGGTCCAGCGGCGCAGGGCCACGTGGGCCGCCTCCTCACGACCGGCGAGCGCGGCGTCGCGGATCTTCATCGCGTCCAGTCCGGCGGTGCCTGTGCGCACGAAGGCGCCGAACCAGACGCCCGGGCCGTTCCAGCGGCGCACCCATGCCTCGGTGTAGACCATCGCCTCGCCAGCCCACGGCGCACTGGCGCCCAGCGCGGCCAGGGGCTGACGCCACCATTCGCTTCCCTGCATGCTGCGTGCCCAGTCGCCGTAACGGCGCAGACCGAAGCTGCGCGAGCACTTGTTGACCAGTTGCGAGCTCAGCGTGCCATGGCGCTCGACGAAGAAGGCGGTGGTGCTCGCCTCCTCGCACGAGGTGCGTCCCCACGACACGCGCTGACGGGTGTAGCGCAGCACCATCGCCGGGATCGCCGCGTTCGGATCCTCGGCAACGAGCACCACCGACTGCAGCGTGTGATCGCGCTGCGGTGCCTCGTGCTGGTCGGCGACACGCCAGCGCCCCTCCGGCAGCGGCAGCGGCGCGCCGCTTTCGATCGCGATGCGATCCTGGACGATGGCGCCGCGCGCGGCGGGCTGGGCGGCAACTGGCGGCATGGTGCTCGCCAGCAGCGTGGCGATCGCGGCCAGCAGCCGCAGTGCGCGCGTGCAGGCTCTCATCGGCAAGTCTCCGGGCTCGTCAATCGACGATGAAGGCGAAGGTGTGCGACGCGGCCCGCCCGAGGCTGTCCTCGAGCTGCAGCGTCAGCCGGTGCTGCCCGCGTGGCAGCGCTGCCTGGGCCACCTCGATGCCGTCCGCATGGACCTTCGCGCTGCCGAGCAGCCGCGACGTGATGTCCAGGCGCAGCGCGCCGTAGAGCACGCGCAGGGATTCCGGCCGGATCGAAGCTGGAGCGGTGGGCAGGAAGCGCAGCGCGATCCGGGTGGGCGAGGAGATGGCCTGCCGGATGTCCGGAGCGGCCAGCTCGATGCGCGGCGCGCCCGTCACCGCGATGCTGCGGGCCACCGGTCCTTCGCCGGCGGCTAGCGACGCGAGCATTTCCTGCTCGGTGACGAGCAGCGGTTGAGCGTATGCGCAGGCCTGGCCCGCGAAAGCGAGTGCGGCGGCGAGGGCGAGGCGGCGGAGCATGGCGGATGCTTGCGTGATCATGGGTGGAAGCGCGCAGGCGCCCGAGGGATGGGATGGTCGAGCATGCGACGTCATGGCAGTTCGCGGATGTCGAGCAGCTCGGCTCCGTAGCCGCGATCGCGCCCCTGTCGGCCGCGGCCGAGGAACATGTCCACCAGCCGATGGCTCGCGGCGAGGTCGGCCACCGACCAGGTGAACGGACCGCCACCGGCATCCGGTGGGCCGAAGACCGATGCGTCGAGCGCCGACGGCGTGACCACGAACAGCACGCGGTTCGTGCCCTCGGGGCCGCCCGCGTTCACCTGCCAGCCCGGACGCGGCAGCGTCTGCGGTCGGCCGGCGCGGACGCGGTTGTCGGCATCGAGCCGGTTGGGGAACAGCAGGTAGAGGCTGCGCTCGTCGCTGCCCAGCATCACGACGTAGAGGAAGCCGTCGACCGGGGAGGCGAGCGTGAAGGAGAACGGATCGCGGCCGATGCGCAGCGTCTGCGCGGCCCGCACCTGCGGACGCCGGCGCGGGTCGGCCTGGCGCGCGACGTCGTCGAGTGTCGCCCGCGGCCCGGCGAGGGGTGGTGTGACGACGACCTCGGGCGCGGGAGCCGGAGCCGGAGCCGGGGCCGGGGTGGGGGTGGGGGTGGGGGTGGGGGTGGGCGCGGGCGCGGGCGCAGCCTGGACATCCACGCCCGCGGCGGCGATCGGCGGCGTCGCGACGACCACCAGGTTGCGGTTGCCGCGCACCTGGATGGTCGACGGGAGCATGCCCTTGTCGCGGTGAGCTCGCATGCGCTCGTCGAGCCGGACCTGGGCGCAGGCGCGGATTTCGTCCAGGGAGATCGCGCCGCTGGCGTTCAGGTCGCGCGCTTCGCCGAGCAGGCAGCGGCTGATGGCGTGCGTGGCCAGGCCGCCGAGTTCGCGGTCGTCCCAGCTCACCTCGTTGTAGTCGGCAGCGGCGATCTGGACGACGTTCTCCTCGCGCACGCCCAGCCGGCCGAGTTCGCCCAGCAGGCTGCGGGTGGCGCGCGGCTCGTTGACCGGCGGCACGCAGGCCTGCGTGCCGCGGGTGACGAAGCGGGCGCGTAACCGGTCCTCGCCGCCCACACCGCGCGTGCCCGCGCGCAATAGCCCGCCCGAGAAGCAGGCGTCGATGATGGTGATGAGCTTGTCGGCCCGTTCGCCCAGCGGCCGTGTGAGCGCGGCCAGTTCGGCCTCGGTGATCATCTCGCCCGACCAGGTGGCCAAGCCCTCGCGGCAGGTGCCGGCTACCTCGGCCCGGGTGCCGTGGCCACTGAAGTAGATCAGCACCCGGTCGCCGGGGCGCACGCGTTCGCCCAGCCTGCGCAACTCGGCGGTGATGCGGTCGCGGGTGGCCTGGGCGTCGCGCAGTTCGACGATCGCGCGCTCGTCGACCCCCCTGGCGCCCGCCC
>JBILUW010000199.1:0-7395 GCA_044370795.1 Burkholderiaceae bacterium | reverse complement strand
CGGCGCGCGTTGACCATGTCGACCGCCACCCCCGGCAGCGCTTCGGCGCCCCACGCGGGGGCGTACTGGCCGATGCCGATCAGCAGCGCGTGCAGGCCGTCGGCGGCGCGCACTGGCTGGGCGATCAGACCCAGCAGGGCGGCGAGGACGGCGAGCAGTCGGCGGTGTCTGGGAATCATGGGAGCGAGGCGGTGCCGCCGCGCTCGGGACGCAGCGGGGACTGCCGTCGGCGCCGCCGCCGGTTTCGAGCGGGCGTGCCGACACACTTTGCTATGCTCGGGCGGATGGCCGCGTCCTGGCAAGGCTGCCGCGGGCGGCCGGCGATGAACAGGAGCTTTCGCCCGATGAACGACGTTTCGGTCGACCGCAGCCGCCGGGTGCGGCCGCAGCTCGAGTACCCCTGCGGCGAGCCGCCGGCACCCGGCGCTGCCACCGAGGTGGCCCCGGGCGTGCTGTGGCTGCGCATGCCGCTGCCCTTCGCGCTGGCCGCGATCAATCTCTGGGCGATCCGCGACGGCGAGCGCTGGACGATCGTCGACACCGGCATCCAGACCCCCGATACCGCGGCCGCCTGGCGCACGGCCCTGGCGGGCCCCATGGCGGGGCTGCCCGTCAGCCGCGTCGTGGTCACCCACATGCATCCCGATCACATCGGCATGGCGGGTTGGCTGCTGCGCAAGTTCCCCGACGCCGCGCTCTGGATGACCAAGCTCGAGTACCTGAACTGCCGGGTCCTGGTCGCCGACACCGGCCGCGAGGCGCCCGACGATGGCATCCGCTTCTACCGGCGCGCCGGCTGGGGCGAGGATGCGATCGAGTACTACCGCACCCGTTTCGGCGGCTTCGGCAAGAGCACCTACAAGATCCCCGACAGCTTCCGCCGGATCCGCGAGGGCGACGAACTCACCATCGGCGAACACCGCTGGCGGGTGGTGGTCGGCAATGGCCACTCGCCCGAGCATGCGTGCCTGCACTGCCCCGAGCTCCGGCTGCTGATCTCGGGCGATCAGGTCCTGCCGCGCATCTCCTCGAACGTCTCGGTCTTCCCGACCGAGCCCGAGGCCGACCCGCTCGGCGACTGGCTCTCGTCGCTCGCGCGCATCCGCCGCGAGGTACCCGACGACGTGCTCGTGCTGCCGGCGCACAACGAACCCTTCCGCGGCCTGCACGCGCGCCTCGACGACCTGATCCGGGGCCACGAGATCGGGCTCGAGCGGCTGCGTCGTTCGCTGCGCGACCGGCGCTGCCGGGCCATCGACGTCTTCGGGGCGCTGTTCGCGCGGCGCATCGAGGGCGATCAGCATCTGCTCGGCATGGCCACCGGCGAGAGCCTGGCCCACCTGAACTACCTGGTCGCGCGCGGCGAAGCCGTCGTCGAACTCGACGACCAGGGCGTCAACTGGTACCGCGCCGCCTGATCCGCCGATGAGTGCGCCGCTCATTCCCGGCCTGGAGGCGGCCGGCCTGTGGGCCACCGCTGCCGCGGTCGCCGCCCTGGGCTTTCGCCACGGTTTCGACGCCGATCACCTCGCGGCGATCGACGCCATCGGACGCCTGCAGCGGCAGGCCGGCCGGCCCATGGCGGCGCGCTGGAGCGGCGCCCAGTTCTCGGTCGGCCATGCATTGCTGGTGGCCGCGGCGGCGTTGCTTGCGCAGCGAGCCGGTGGGGCGCTGCTGCCGGGCTGGCTCGATGCCGCCGGCGCCTGGGTGTCCATCGTCTGTCTGACGATCGTCGGGCTGCTCAGCCTGCGCTCTGCCTCCGATGCCGCCAGCCAGCCCGCCCCGGCGTGGCGGCGTGCGGCTCTCGAGCGCCTGCTGCCGCGGGCGATGCCCGGCTGGGCCGGCATGGTCCTCGGCGGGCTGTTTGCCATCTCGCTCGACACCCTGGCGATGGCCGCATGGTTCGGCGCCTCGGGCGCGCGCCTCGGCGGGCCCGCGGCGGTCGGGCTGCTGGTGGCCGCGTTCGGGTTTGGCATGCTGCTCGCCGATGGCGTGTCGGGCTGGTGGGTGAACCGGCTGGCCGGCGCCAGCGCCCTGCAGCGACAACGCGGCCGGCAGCTGGCCGGCTGGGTGATCGGCCTGGGCGCGCTGATCACGGCCGGCCTCGGTGCGTTGCGCCAGCTCGCCCCGCAACTTGACTCCTGGGCCGACGCCCACGCCCTGGGGCTGGGGCTGGGGCTGCTTGCCGCCACCAGCATCGTGCTGCTGGCGGCTGCAGCCGTCTCGCGGCTGCGGCCGCGCCGAGCCGCCGGCTGAGCGCCGGCGGGCCTTTCAGTGCCGCGCCTGCAGCGCCGCCCACACCCGTGGCGGCGTGAACGGCATGTCCATCGGCGGCACGCCTTCGCGCCGCAGGGCATCGCTCATCGCATTGACCAGCCCGGGCAGCGAACCCGAGCACCCCGACTCGCCCACGCCCTTGGCGCCGAGGGCGTTCAGGGTGGTGGGCACCAGGTGGTAGTCGGTGCGGATGTTGCGCAGCCAGCCGGCGCGCGGCATCACGTAGTCCATGAAGCTGCCCGCGAGCAGCTGCGCGGTGTCGGGATCGTAGACGAGCTGCTCGCCGAAGACCTGGCCGGCGCCCTGCACCACACCCCCGTGCACCTGCCCCTGCGCCAGTTGCGGCGACACCAGGTGGCCGAGGTCGTCGACGGCGGTGTAGGCGACGATCTCGGTGGTTCCGGTGGCCGGGTCGATCTCGATCTCGGCGACATGGCAGCCGTTCGGGAAGGTGGTGCCCGAGGTGAACTCGCCTTCGCAGTCGAGGGGATGCGGCGCCGCGCCACGCAGCGAGTCGGCCAGCTCGAGCAGGCCGAGCCGGTGCTCGCCGGCGTGGAAGGCGCCGTCGCGGTACTCGAGCGTGCCCTCGGGCAGCGCCAGCGCGCGCGCGGCGTGCGGCAGCGCGCGCATGATCAGGTTGCGGGCGAGGATCTTCAGCGCGCTGCCGGCGCCGTAGAGCGAACGCGAGCCGCCCGTGCCGTTGCCCACCAGCTCTTCGCCCGGGTCGCTCGCGTGGTAGCGCAGGTGCTCGCGCGGCACGCCGAGCTCGTCGGCCACGATGCGCGTGAACGAGGTTTCGTGCCCCTGCCCCGACGGGCCGGTGACGCCGTACAGGTGCAGCAGCCCGTCGCCGCGGAAGCGGGCCGAGACCTGATCCTTGGGGGCGACGCCGCCGCCCGAGGCCTCCAGATAGCAGCCGAAGCCGATGCCACGCAGCCGGCCGCGCGCCTGCGCCTCGCGGCGGCGCGCCTCGAAGCCGGCGTAGTCGGCCATGGCGAGCGCCTTGTCCATCACGGCGGCGAACTCGCCGCTGTCGTAGACCGTGCCGTTGGCGGTGGTGTAGGGAAAGGCGGTCGGCGCGATGAAGTTGCGCCGACGCAGCGCCACCCGGTCGAAGCCGTGCTCGGCGGCGGCCTGGTCGATGAGGCGCTCGATGGCGTAGGCGATGTCGGGGCGACCCGCGCCGCGGTAGGCCGACACCGGCACGGTGTTGGTGTAGACCAGCGTGCAGCGCGCGTGCAGCGCCGGCACGCGGTAGGGCCCGCCCATCGTGACCGTGAGGTTGCGGGTGCCGATCATCGACTGGAAGTAGCAGGTGTGCGCGCCGAGGTCGGCCTGATTCTCGTAGCGCAGCGCCAGGATGTTCCCCTCGGCGTCGAGCGCGACGCTGGCATCGAGCACCAGCGCCCGGCCGTGCCAGTCGCTCAGGAACACCTCGCTGCGCGAGCCCACCCACTTGACCGGCCGGCCGAGCCTGCGCGCCGCGAGCATCACGAGCGCGTGCTCGGGGAAGGGGCCGCCGCGCAGCCCGAAGGAGCCGCCGACGTCCTGGGCGACCACCTCGATGCGGCTCGCGTCGTAGCCGGTGATGGCGGTCAGCGACTGGCGCATGCCCAGCATGCCCTGCGTGGGCGTATAGACCGTGTAGCGGTCGCGCTGCGCGTCGTAGGCGGCCAGGCAGGCGCGCGGTTCCAGCGGCACGCCGGCCAGGCGCTGGCTCTCGACCCGCAGGCGGGTGACGTGCGTGGCGCGGGCGAAGGCCGCCGCGACCGCGGCCTCGTCGCCCGCCTCGTAGACCACGCTGACGTTGCCCGGCATGGCGTCGTGCAGCCGCGGCGCGTCGGCAGCCAGCGCGGCATCGACCGTGGCAACCGCGGGCAGATCGTCGTAGTCGATGGCGACCAGCTCGGCGGCATCCTGGGCGGCGCGCGCAGTGTCGGCGATCACCATGGCGACCGGCTGACCCACGAAGCGCACCCGGTCGGTGGCGAGGATGGGCATCTGGCACTTGACCTGAGGCTTGCCGTCGGCGCCGGTGACCGGCGGGCCGCCCGGAATGGGCTGGAATCCGGCCTCGGCGACATCGAAGGCCGTGAGGACCGCGACCACCCCGGGCGCCTCGCTCGCCGCCGAGCCGTCGACCTTGAGCAGCCGCGCGTGGGCGCGGTCGGATCGCACCACGGCCGCGTGCAGCTGCCCCGGCAGATTCCAGTCGGCGGTGTAGCGCCCCTGGCCGGTGACCAGGCGCTGGTCTTCGTCGCGAGCCGGCAGCAGCCGGCCGGTGCGGGGGTCGGTGGCGACGCTCACGGGCGGCCTCCCTGGGCGAGCTGTCCGGCCGCGGTGCGCACGGCCTCGACGATGTTGACGTAGCCGGTGCAGCGACACAGGTTGCCGGCAAGGCCCTCGACGATCTGCTCGTCGGTGGGCTGCGGGTGCCGGCGCAGCAGGTCGACGCTGGCCATGATCATGCCCGGGGTGCAGAAGCCGCACTGCAGTCCGTGGCAGGCCGAGAAGGCTTCCTGCACCGGGTGCAGGCGGCCCGCGCTGGCCAGCCCCTCGATGGTGACCACCTCGCTGCCATCGGCCTGCGCGGCGAGCACCGTGCACGACTTGACCGCCTGACCGTCGAGATGGACGGTGCAGCAGCCGCACTGGCTGGTGTCGCAGCCCACGTGGGTGCCGGTCAGGCCGAACGCATCGCGCAGCAGGTCGGCCAGCAGCGTGCGCTCCTCGCACTCGGCGGTGCGCGGTTCGCCGTTGACGACGAGTTGGATCTTCATGGCGTTTCGCTCCGGATCAGGCGGTCGGGCCGGTCAGGCCGGCGACGGCGCGCTGCGTCATCAGCGCGACGAGGTGGGCGCGGTAGGCGGCAGGGGCATGCAGGTCGGCGTTCAGGCCGTCGGCGGGCAGGGCGAGCCCGGCGAGGGCCGCGGGCTCGGGCCGGGCGCGCAGCGCGGCCTCGGCCTGCCGCCAGCGAAAGACGCCGGGACCGGCGCCGGTGACCGCCACCCGGGTCTCGTCGTCGAACTGCGCGACGAACACGCCCGTCATGGCGTAGCCGGAGGCCGGATGGGCGAACTTCGCGTAGGCCGCCCGCCGCGGGCAGTCGAAGCGCACCGCGACGATGATCTCGTCGGGCTCGAGCGCGGTGGTGAACATGCCCTGGAAGAAGTCGTCGGCGGGGATGCCGCGGCGGTCGGTGACCACCACCGCACGGCAGCCGAGCACGGCCGCCGGATAGTCGGCGGCCGGGTCGTTGTTGGCGATGGAACCGCCCAGCGTGCCGCGGGCGCGCACCTGCGGATCGCCGATGGCCGCAGCAAGGTCGGCCAGCGCCGGGATGGCGGCGCGCACGGTGGCATCGGCCGCCACCTCGGCGTGCCGGGTGGCCGCTCCTACCGCCAGGGCGCCGCGCTCGCGGGCGATGCCGCGCAGCGCCGGCAGCCTGGCGATGTCGATGAGCGCGGAGGGTGCGGCCAGCCGGTGCTTCATCGAGGGCAGCAGCGTCATGCCACCGGCGAGCAGCCTGGCCTGCGCATCGGCGCGCAGACCGGAGAGCGCCTCGGCGAGATCGGCGGCGCGCCGATAGGCGAATGGATACATCGATGTACCTTCCCGGTTGGGCGTTCGTCGGAGATGCCGGACATTTCGGGGATGCCGGACATTACCACCGGGCGCCGCCATGCTGCTGAGGGCGCGCGCGCGCCTGTTTCGCGACGGTGGCCGCGGAGGGCGGTTTTTTCGGGCTGAACGGTCTACAGTTCCTGCGCCGTGGGCCGAAATCCGACGTATGCCTCGCCATGCGTGCTCACGATTCGAAGCCCCGGTGACCGGTCGGCCGCCTGCGGCGGCCCGCTGGAGCGCGCGGCGCGCACCGGTCGGACTGGTGGCTGGCACCCTCATCGCAACGGCGGCGTGCACCCTGGCCATCGGTACCGCGGCCGCCCGATCCGACGAGGCGCTGGGGGCCATCATCCAGAGCAGCGGCGAGGCGCTCGTCATGCGGCCGGCCGTGCTGCCGCAGCCGCTGCGCCCGGGCATGCCGATCCGCAGCGGCGACCGTCTCGTCACGCGCGCCGACGGGCGAGTGGCGGTGCGCCTCGCCGACGGCTCGGTGATCGCGCTCCATCCGAACACCGAGTTTCCGGTCGACGACGAGCGCTTCCATGCCGATGAGCGCCGCGGCGTGTTCTCGCTGTTGCGCGGCGCGCTGCGCTCTGTGTCGGGACTGGTCGGCCGGCGCGCGCGCGAGCAGGCGCGGCAGCAGCCGTCCGGCGGCACCAGCATCGGCCGGCGCGTTGCCGAACCGCCCGTGGTCGCGGCCGAACCACCGTGCGAAACCGGAGCCTGTCCGGGCGCCGCCGTCGCGCTCGTCTCCGTGCCGCCCGGCGAGGCGCCCGGGCCGCGCTGAGCCTCCACGCGCCGGCGCGGCATACACTGCGGCCATGCTCGCCGTGGCCTTCACTGCCTGGGGCGCGCCGGTCAGCTGGCTCGAGATCGTCGCGTTCGTGCTGGCGCTCGTCTGCGTGGCCGGCAACGTCGGGCAGCGCATGTGGGCGTGGCCCGTGGCGATCGTCGGCTGCCTGCTCTATGGCTGGCTGTTCGCGGCGCACCGCATCTACGCCGAAGCGGTGCTGCAGGGTGTCTTCGTGGTCAGCAGCCTGTGGGGCTGGTGGCAATGGCGCCACGGCCGACGCAGCTCCCAGCCCGCGGGCGCGCGCCTGACCATCGCCCGGCTGTCGGGGCGGCAGGCGCTGGCCGTGGTGCTTGCCTGGGGGGTGCTGTGGCTGCTCATCGGCGGGGTGCTGGCGCGCTACACCGATTCCGACGTCGCCTGGCTCGATGCGCTGCCGGCGGCCGGCAGCCTCATCGGACAGGTGCTGCTCGCGCGCAAGATCCTCGAGAACTGGTGGGTATGGATTGCCGTCAACCTGGCGAGCATCGTGCTCTTCGCTCACAAGCAGCTTTGGCTGAGCGCGCTGCTCTATGCGATCTTTCTGGGCATGGCGGCGCTCGGGCTGGCCCGCTGGCGGGCCACCTGGCGCGCCGCCGGCGGCTCCCGCCCCCCTTCGTCGCCCGTCTGATCCACGGGCACCGGACGCGCGCGCCTGCCCTTCC
>JBILUW010000172.1:0-8250 GCA_044370795.1 Burkholderiaceae bacterium | reverse complement strand
CCGCCGCTGCGCGGCGCCAATGTCGTCGATGCCGACGGGGTGGCGGTCGACTGGACCCTCGCACGTGCCGCCCGGACCGCGCGGTTCTGGTGGGTCGGGCTGGGCTACTTCGGCGGGCTTTTCGTCTGGTACGCGGCGCAGGTGCACCAGACGAAGTACCTGGTCGAGATCGGCTTCAGCGCCACCGACGCGGCCTGGGCGCTGGGGGTGGTGAGCCTGGCGGGGGTGCCGGGCCAGATCCTGCTCGGCTGGCTGTCCGATCGCATCGGCCGCGAGGTGGTCTGGACCATAGGCTGCGCCGGCTTCGCCCTCACCTTTGCCGCGCTGCTCGCGCTCGAGCATCACCCGGCACCGGCGCTGATGATCTTCATGGTGATCGTCCAGGGCGCGCTCGGCTATGGCATGACTTCGGTGTTCGGTGCGATCCCGGCCGAGATCTTCGAGGGACGCCACTACGGCGCGGTGTTCGGCACCCTGATGCTGGCGGCCATCGGCGGTGGCGCCGCCGGCCCCTGGGTGATGGGCCTGATTCACGATCGTACCGGCAGCTACGCGACCGCCTTCTGGATCGCGCTGGCGCTCTGCGCGGTGTCGGCATTCGCGATCTGGCGGGCATCGCCGGGCAAGGTTCGGATGGTGGCGGGCAAGGTTCGGTCCAGGCCTGCGGCTGTGTAAACTTGGTCGTGCGGACGGGCGGCGGCGGCTCCTGACGCTCCGGCCCGCGCTAGCCTGGAGGCTGGGCGCATGAAGCGTCGTCTCGATTGCGACCTCGTTCTCGAAGGGGCGGTCACCAGCGCCATCATCTATCTGGCCCTGGTCGCCGGCCTGTCGCGGCGTTACCGGTTCCGCTCGCTGGGCGGCGCATCGTCGGGCGCCGCGGTGGCGGCCGCCGCGGCCATCGCGGAGGCCTCCCGTCTGGCGTCCGGCACGGATGAGGGCTTTCGCGGGGTGTTCCGCTTCGCCCTGTGGCTGGGTCGCCAGCAGGCGGGGCAGAGCAACCTGCTGCGCATGTTCCAGCCTGCGCCCGGCCTGCGCCTGCCCTTTCGCCTTCTGGTCTGGCTGTTCGGCCTCGATGCCCGCGGCAAGGCCCGCCTCGGGATGCTCGCCGGCGGTGCGGGGCTGCTCCTTGCCGTGGCCTTCGTCGTCGGCCTGGGCGCGGCCCTGGCGGGCTGGCTTCCGGAGGTCGCGGGGCTGATGCTGCTGCGCGCCTTCGCGATCGGCGTGGCCGTGAGCCTGCTCGGGGTCCTCTTCGCCATACGCTGGCTGAGAACCATGGGCGACCATCACTTCGGCATGTGCACCGGCATGCCCGCGGGCTCGGGCGAGGCTGGCCGGCAGGCCCTGACGGCGGTGCTGCACGAGCTGTTCAACAAGCTGCTGGGTCGCTGCGCCACCGAACGGCCGGTGGTCTTTGCCGAGCTCTGGCGCTGTGCAACCCCCGAGCCGGGGCGCGAGCGCATGATCGATCTCCAGGTTGTCACCTCGGTGCTCCAGCAGCGTCGGTCGCTGCATCTGCCCGGCCAACCCGGCGAGGATCCGCTGCGCGACTACTTCTACGACCCGCAGGAGTGGCGGGAACTCTTCCCCGAGCCGGTGATGGAGTGGCTGCGGCGCCACGCCCGCCCGACGGGGCCCGTCGAGGTCGAGTGCAGGCAGGGGGCGCGCACCGAGGTCCGGCGCCTGCTGGCCCTGCCCGAGCCCCAGCACCTGCCGGTGATCGTGGCCGTGCGCCTGAGCGTGAGCTTTCCCGGGCTGCTGTCGGCGGTTCCCGTCTACACGCTCGCGCAGCTCCACGGGCTCGTCGGGAACGAGGCCGACGAGCCGGCGCGGTTCCGGCCCGTCAGGATCTACTTCACCGACGGCGGCGTGACCAGCAACCTGCCCATTCACTTCTTCGACGAGGCTCTCCCGGCGTGGCCGACCTTCGCCGTCAACCTCTTCGAGTCCGACGCCAGCAAGCCCACGGGTGCCGCCTCGACCGACACAGCCGGCGTGCCGGCTTTCTTCGGGGCGCGTCCCGGCTGCCCCGAGACCCGCCCGCACGAGCTCTCCGTTCGGCCCGACGGCCGGCCCGGCATCCTGGCCTTCCTGGGGGAGCTCTTCATCACGGCCAAGGACTGGCGCGATACCACCATGCTCAGCCTGCCGGGCTTTCGCGAGCGCGTCCTGCACATCCGCGTGCCCAAGGGGTACGGCACGCTCAACCTCAGGATGTCGCGCAGGCAGGTGCTCGAGCTGGTCGGGCTGGGCGCGAGCGCGGCGCGGCGCATGGCTACCGACTTCAGCCTGCCGGCGGCGCCCGGGCAGGCCTCGCGCTGGGAAGAGCATCGCTGGCTGCGGCTGCGGGCCGCTCTGGCGGCGGCGCAAAGCTGGTTGCGGCCCCTGACCGAAGCCGGCGCAGCGCAGGCTCTCGAGGGCGAGCCTGCCTATCGTGAGCTGCTCAGGCACCCCCGCCCGCCCGGTCCGCCCTTGCCCGACGAGGGCAACGCCCTGCGGCAGGCCGAGGCGCTGCTCGACGCCCTCGATGCGGCCGGGCGGGCCGTCGCCCGTGGTCCCGACCTTGGCGCCAACCTGCCCGAGGGGATGCCGAAGCTGCACATGGGGCCAGGGCCATGAACTCGACCCGGGTCGAGCGTGGCCGCGCCGGTGCCGCGCCGAGATCTCAACACGGAGCCCAAGCATGAATCAGCCCTATCGGACGACCCAACTGGGCGGGATAACCGACCTGACCCTGATCGCCCCGATCAAGCCCGGGCTCATCCAGGGCGGCCTCGAGACCGGGAGTTACACCGAGCGGCTGCGCCGCACGCTGGCCACCCTCGATGCGGTGCGCAAGCGGGCGCGCGAGTCGCGGCTGACGCCCAGCCCCTTCCCCGATCCGGTCGGCCGACTGCGCGGCATCCACTTCTTCCGTTACGCGATCCTGCCCGCCCGGCAGGCGCCGCTCAGCCTGCCCGAGCCCGACCGGCTGATCCTGAACGTCACGTTCGACGGCGGCTGGGAACCCTACATGCGCATGATCTGGGGGCCGATCGGCGCGCTGCTCGATCTCATCTTCTGTCACTGCGTCGACTATCCGCTGGCGCATGCCAGCAGCTTCGACGACTACATGCGCTGGGTCCGCAGACACGAGATCCCGGCCGATTTCTTCTACGCCGACGGCCCGGCAACGGTGGGCGATCGCCGCTACCACGCAGCGCTCGAGGCGCTCGTCGAGCGCGAAGCCGACCGGCCCGGCATCGCGGTGGAGATCGCCCGGCTCGCGGTGCCGCCGAGCACGCCCGCCACGCCGCCCGGCGATCTGGCCGCGCGCAACGGCCTGGCGCTGCTCGCGGCGCTCGACGCCCTGCGGCCGCTGTATCCGCGCACCAATGCGCACGCCAACGACGACGCCGTCGTGCTGCTGCGCTTCGCCCAGGACCTGTTGCGTGAACTGCGCGACTGGGTGCGCGAGGGTCGGTTCGACCCCAACGGCCCCTACGGCAGTCTGCGCCCGCCCGTGGCGGGAGCCGTGGGATGGCTGATGACCCCCCGTGCACCCAGCCAGGGCAAGGACCGCCGGCACTTCGATCGCGCCCAGGTGCAGGCGGGCATCGCCGATCCCCTGCCGGCGGCGGGCTACGGTTGCCTGGGGTTGTTTGCAGTGGCCGATCGCGCGCGCGCGCTGTCGTGGCTCGAGAAGGTGCCGGTCACCACGGGCAACGTCGCGACGCTGCCGGCGGGCGACGACGATCATTTCCTCACGCTGGCCCTCACCTTCGCGGGGCTGCGCGCGATCGGCGTGCCCGAGTGGCGGCTGGCCCGGCTGCCGCAGGAGTTCATCGACGGCATGGAGGCTCGCGCCAGCGTTCTGGGCGATGTCCGCGTCAATCACCCCGAGCAGTGGACGAGGCCCAGGATGGCCGACGGCACCGTGCTCGATCTGCGGCTCGTGCACCTGACGGTGCAGCTGCGCACCGCGGCGCGACCGGACGAGGCCGAATCGTGCGTGCACCAGCGTCTGCGGCATGCGTTGGAGCGTCTCGAGACCCACGGTCTGATCCTGCTGGCCACCCAGGACATGGCCTCGCGCGCCGACCCCGGACAGCCGCCGCGCGGCCACCTGGGGTTTGCCGACGGCATCAGCCAGCCCAGGCTGGCTGACGACCCCGCGCCCAGGGTCTACTGGAGCGACAAGGTTCGTCCGGGCGAGCTTTTCTGCGGTTACCTGAGCGCCCGCGACCGGCAAGCCACCGAGCCGATCGACGGTGACGATGGCGATCTGCTGATGGATGACGGCAGCTTCGTGGTGGTGCGCAAGCTGCGCCAGCATCTCGATCGGATGTACAGCCAGCTCGAGCGGCAGGCGCGCGCCGCGCTGCCCCCCAGCGACCCTGGTGTCGCAGCCCTGGCCGAGAACTATCTGCAGCTGATGATGGGCCGCAAGCGCGACGGCACGCCGCTTGCGGCGCTGCGAGCCGATGACCGCAACGACTTCGACTACCGCGCCGATCCGCGCGGCGATCAGTGCCCGTTCGCGTCGCATGTCCGGCGTATCAACCCGCGCGAGACCGACCCCGATCTGCCGCTGCCGCGCATCGCACGCCGCGGCATGTCCTACGGATCCGCGTTCGTGCCCGCCGCCGGGACCGCGACCGAGGACGATCGCGGTCTGGTCTTCATCGCGTGGTGTGCCTCGATCGCCGAGCAGTTCGAAGTGCTCCAGCGCTGGGCGGCGGGTGGCAATGCCAGCGGGGTGTCGAGCGCCCAGAACGATCCTTTCCTCGGGCTGCCGGAGCCGGGCCGCCGGCGCGTCTTCCGCTGCACCATCCAGGGGCGCGCGCACACCGTCGATCTTGGCTCCGATCCCTGGGTCACGCTGCAGTGGGGCCTGTACGCCTTCGCGCCGTCGCCCAGGGCCCTCCAGCGCATCCGCGCCATCGTCGATTCGAAGCGCGTGCAGCCCGACCAGGGCGAGCCCGCGTCGGCGCTGGCCGATTTCGAGGCGTGGCGGGCTCGGCTCGAGGATCGCAACCAGCGCGATGCCACCTGGGCCGCGGTGAAGGCCAGCGGCGGGGTGATGGATGCCGGCAGCTACGGTGTGCTGGTGGCCGACCCCAAGGAGCTGCTCGACGTGCTTCGCGACAATGGCTGCAAGTACTCGGCAAGAGGCTACGGCGACCGGATGCGCGCGTCGATCGGCCTGGGTTTCCTGGGTCAGGACGACGTCTGCGCCCACGCCGGGCACGCCGCCGTGGCGCCCGCGGTCAACGAGGTCATCGAAGCCTTCGCCGGCAGTTCGCAGGCGCCAGTGCCCACGGCCCGGGAGGGCATCTATCGCGATGCGGCCGGGGCCGCCGCCCACCGCCTGAGCGCGATCCTTGCCATGAGTCGGCCCTGGACGGTCGACTTGCAGCAGTTCGCCGGCGGTGTCGTGGCCGCGCTGTGCCACGCCTGGTTCGGGTTGCCCGATGCGCAGGGCAGGTTCATGACGCCTGGAGCAGGCCCGGCCGGCCCCAACGATCCGGCCAGCTGCCCTGGCAGCTTCATGTCGGTCTCGCGTTACCTCTTCAGCTCGCCGCATCCGTCGCCCGAGCTCGAGCAACTTGCCCAGGGGCAGGGAAAGATCATTCGGGAGAGGGTGGGCGGCTGGCTCGCCGACACCGTGCAGGACCCGCGTCGGCGCGGCCCGCTCACGCAGGCGGTGCTCGCCGCGCTGCCCGCGGGCAGCGACCTCGACCTGCAGACCCGTACCCTGGCCGGCGTGATGCTGGGCTTTCCGCCCACGGTTCTCGGCAATCTCGTGGGGGTCCTGGTGAGCTGGGCGCGCAGCGGCAAGCTCTGGGAGCTGCAGCTTGCCCTGAAGCGCGCCGCGCCCGACGATACGGTCGCTGTGCCGTTCGCCGTGGCCGACGGCCTTCTTGCCGCGCCCGTGCTCGACACGATGGCGCTCGCTCCCGTTCCCTACGCGATCTGGCGCATGCCCGGGGACAACAGGCCAGCGAGTCTGGGCGACATCCCGATCCGCGATGCGGACACCCGCCTGGTTCTCGGGCTGGGCGCGGCGGCCGGTCAAGAGCGGATGCTGATGTTCGGCGGGCAGCGGGGCGACACGGTGCACGCCTGCCCCGGCTACGCGATGGCGATGGGCGTGATGGTCGGGGTGCTCGCGGCCCTGATGCGACCGACGGTGCGCTCACCCCGTGGCGGCCGGCTGTCGCTGCGCCCTGGGGACGGCCCCACGACCCTCAGGCTCGTCGACTGAGGGCGCGCGGCATCGGCGCCGGCTACTTCGGGTCGGTGCCGGTCAGCGCTGCCGTGATGGTGGGGTCGATGAGCCGATTGCGGCTGCGTTCGTGCACGCTGCCGCGGCGGTCGGCCAGCCGGTCGGCGTGCGCGAGCCAGCGCCGGGCTGCGGCAGCCTGCCCGGCGCGCGCTTCCAGGCCGGCCATGGCCCGGCAGGCCATGGGTGCGCCGAACAGATCGAAGTGGCGGGCCCGCGACAGCGCGCGCGCCGCGTAAGCGCGCGCTTCCTCGCGCCTGCCCTGCGCGGCCAGGGCGTCGGCCAGCCAGCCGTCGATGAACGAGCGGAACAGGCGATTGCCGCGCGGCACCAGCCAGTCGGAGCAGTCGATCAGCGCCCGCAGCGCGGCGTCGTCGCGGCTCAGCATCCATTGGCCATAGGCGCCCGCGGCCCGGCCCATGGTCATGGTGAACAGGCTGCGCACGTGCTGCCCGATCCGCTGGCAGCGCTCGGCTGCGGCGATGGCCTCGTCCCAGCGGTCTTGCCAGAGCAGCACCACCGCGCACAAGCCCTCGACCGAAGCGGCGGCTTCGTGCTGCGCTCCGCCGATCAGGTTGCGGGCCTCGTCGAAACTGCGCTGCGCCTCCTCGAAGCGGGCGAGATCGCCCAGCACGGTGGCCTTCACGGCGACGGTGTAGGCCAGGCCGACCGACGGACGCGCGCCGCTGCGGTTTGCGCGCTTGGTCTGCGCGGCGGTTTCGAGCAGCGGCAGCGCCTCGGTGATCCGGCCGGACGCGGCGAGCGCCTGGCCGTAGGTTGCCCGCAGCTGGACACGCAGTCGGTCGTCGGCGCCTTCGGGCGCCACGGCGAGCGCCCTCTCGCACCACGAGAGCGCCTCGCGCTGGTCGCCCAGGGCGTAGTGGAGGTACGACAGCCAGTAGCAGGCGTGAAGCTGCAGACCGACATTGCCCGATTCGATCGCGCGCTGCAGTGCGCGGTCGAACCACGGCAGGTCCATGCGCCACGGGTCGAAGACGCAGGCGAGCCCCAGGCCCTGCAGGGCGGCGATCCAGCGCGCGGGGTCGGTGCCGTCGGCGCCGGTGCGATCCATCGCGTTCAGCGCGACGCGGAACTGGGACTGCGCGCGATCGAGGGCCGACACCGACATCGCGCGCTGGCCGGCCATCATGGCGAACCCGGCCGCCTGCTGGAACTCGCCGGCGGCGCCGTAGTGGAAGGCGAGCGCCTCGCTGGCATCGGCGAGGGTGCCGGTGTCGGTCGCCACGGTGTGCAGCACGCCGGCGATGCGCGAGTGCAGTTCGCGGCGCTGGTACAGCCCGACCGCCTGATAGACCACGTCACGCGCGATCCGGTGCTTGAACTGCAGGCTGCCCGGAGCGTCGGCCGGGAACAGGAAGTCGGCGCGCTGCAGCTCGCGCAGCACGTCGTCGCCGACGCCGCCGGCGGTGATGCGGTCGAGCAGCCAGATCGGTACTGTCGTGCCCACGATGGCGGCCGCGCGCAGCGCCGCGACCTCCCGCTCGCCCAGACGCTCGAGGCGCGACACGATGAGATTCTCGATCCAGGCGCTGCCTGTGTGCGGGGAGTCGCCGGTGAAGAGGAAGCCTGGATCCTCCCCGGCGCGATGGCACAGCTCCTCGATGAACAGCGGATTGCCGCCGGCGAATCGGCAGATGCGCTCGACGACGAAAGGATCGGCGCCAGGCAGCAGACGGCCCACCGTCGCCGCCGACTCCGCTTCGGACATCGGCAGCAGGGCGATGCTCTCGAGGCGCAGCGCCAGCGCCTCGCGCGATGCGGCGTCGTCGCGGCTGGTCAGCAGGATGAGCATCGGCGGGAGGTTGCTGTCGATCAGCTCGGCGAGCAGGTGATGGCTTGCGTCGTCGGCCCATTGCCAGTCGTCGATGAACATGACCACCGCGGCCCGCTTCGCCAGTGCCCGCGCAAGCCGGGCGATTGCCTCGCTCAGGCCTGCGGTCGGGCTCTCGCCGCCATCCTGGCCAGGC